>JAVEWA010000082.1:0-15599 GCA_034004785.1 Polyangia bacterium | reverse complement strand
CTCTTCGACACGGCGGTGGAGGAGCACAACCGGGCGAACCTCGGGAGAGGTGTGGAAGAGTCCCTCGACGAGTGCCGGCTCCTCGCCGCCAAGGCGCGAGAGAGGGGGGTGCCCCTGGTGGCCTACCTGTCGGCCGCCTTTGGCTTCGTCACCCCTGGGGGCGGGCTCATCGAGGCGCCCGTCGAGAGGGTGCTCGCTTTGGTGCGGAGCCTGAGGGCGCTCGGCGCGAGCACTGTCACCCTGTCGGACCTTCAGGGGGTGCGGAGCCCCGAGGAGACCGGCGAGCTCCTCGGCGCGCTCCTTCACGGGCTGGGAGGCGAGGCCTCGTCCTGGCTCGGCTACCATGGGCACCACTCGAGCCCAGAGGGAGGGGTGGCCCTGGCAGAGGCAGCCTTCGAGGCGGGGGTCCGCCTCTTCGACGGGTCCCTGGGAGCGGTGGGGGGCTGCGTGACCGGCGCCCCGGGCAACGCCCCCACCGAGGGCCTGGCGGCCATGCTCGGCCGCCGCGGAGCCAGGCACGGCGTGAACGCCGCGACCCTCGCGAGGGCCTCCGCCCGGTTCGCCTCGGCCCTACGGCCCTGAGGAACCGGGCCCCCTGCGGCCCGAAGCCCTGGCTGGCACCACTTGCTGGCACCACTTGCTGGCACCACTTGCTGGCACCAGCTGCTGGCACCACTTGCTGCCCCCCCCTGTCGCCGCCCCCTGTTCGCGTCACCGGCGCTGGTTCCCCAGCCGCAGCGCCTGTGCCATACTGGGACCGTGACGAAGCTGCTTCCCATAGGGTTGCTGGCCCTCACTCTGATGTCTGGCATGCCTTCTAGTGCAAGATCGGCGCCCGGCCCGGAGATCGCACCGGCGTCGCAGCCCACGGACGCCACATCCCTGGCTCATGAGGCCGACTCGGACTCGAAGCCCCTGGCCGCGCCAGTGCAGGGCTACGTCTCTAAGGGGATCTACTCACGCTTCTGCTTCGGGATCGGGGTGCACATCGGCGTGAACGCCATCACGGCCAAGAAACCGCTCCTCGGCGGCGTCAGCGCCCACTTCAGGGCCTCGGGGATAGCCGGCATCACGGTGGAGTACGACTTCAATCGGGTGGCCGAGGAACCCACCGCGCCCCAGCTCTTGAACAGCGCCAAGTACCTGCACTTCCTCCCCAACCTGAGGGTCGCCGCGGTGATCGTGCCCTACAGGTGGCGCATGCTCGGCCCCTTCGTGCTAATCGGCATGGGCTTCGACACCGAGGCGAAGTCGGAGCGAAGCACCAACATCCAGGCCGGGCTGGGGCTGGAGGGGACCTTCTGGAAGAACCGCCTGGCCCTCGTCGGGGAGGCGAGGTTCTTCATCCCCTTGCCATCCGATGTGGAGCGCCACAGGGAACGTGTCCTGATAGCCGGGGCGACTACGGCCACGGGCTCGGCCGAGTACTACAACCTGAAAAACGCTCTGTTTACGTTATCATTCAGATATTACTATTGATTTTGCGCCCTGGCCATCTGACCGATTCCAAAGCCGAGTAAGTCTGGCTGACGACGGGCGTCCTCCCTGTCAGCAAAGACCGCGCGCTCCACGCACTCCCGGTACAGCGTCCCCCAGGTCGGTGCCCGCACGGAAAAAACAAGTGCCATCATCAAGGACGCCGACCTGCTCGGTGAGTAGGAGACGGGAAATGACGACCCTGGTGGAGACGGCGACTGCGGCCCGCCGGATCAGTCCACTGGTACTGCAACAACGAAGGGTTCTCAGCCGAGGCGCAAGGTCAAGTGGCACGGCCGAAACGGTGCGACAGACTACCGCTGCGCCAAGCGGGTGCCGGTGCCGCATCCCACGCTCAAGCGCGACGATCCCTGCCCGACTTGCACCACGGGCAAGCTCTACCCGCTGAAGGAGCCGGCGATCCTGGTACGCATCACCGGCATGGCCCCACTCCAGGCCACGCTCTACGAGGCGGAGCGCCTTCGCTGCAACGCCTGCAATCTGATCTCACTGCGCCCGTTCCAGAGGGTGTGGGGACCGCGAAGTACGAAGAGACCGTTAGGATGATGCACAAGCTTCCGAGAAGGCCGCCGTCGTTCCGACCTGCCGTGCGACAGATCGCTGCGCCGCAGTCCGCTGGTCGCACATGCACCGGGGGCACCCTCTGAATATCGCGAGCATTGACCTCCCTCGGCGGGTAACGTTAGTCTATGAGGTACAGAAGTTGGGAGGTGGAGTGATGTTCAAGCTCAGTAGTGGAACCTTCCTCGGTGGATCAGATTACTGCCTTTGCCGAATGAGGCGCGGCGCGGCGCGGCGCGGCGCGGCGCGGCGCGGCGCGGCGCTGACAGGAGTCCTGCTCATATTGAGCGCCCCACCCGTCCGGGCCATCACCGAGCTGTGCGCGGATGGATTTGTGAGCACCAACCTCACCGACTACGGAGGATACCTCTCGGGCAACGACATTTACATGCGCTACGCTGCCGCCGAGTACCTGGGATCCGCCAGCAACACCTATCGTGACAACTATCACGTCATAGGCTGGGTCACTGACTTCGATCCGCTGACATTGCGCCGAAAGCTCAGGGTGGCCCCCGTGATGGACTACCCACCACCTGCGGCCTGCAGGATCCGCGACCAGACAACGCTGCAGGACATCACTGACGTCAACTGGGTCCATCATGGAGGCCACATTCCCTCAGGCCAGGTGAGTCGTTCACCCTATCCGAGTCACGGCTACCTCGTGTGGTCAGACAAGGGAACCGCCACTGACCCGCCACATGTCGCCGTGGGGCGCTTCTGGGTCGAGAACAGCGCGCTCCAAATGGAGCGCGTGTACCTTGAGCGCTACTTCTATCCAACGCACGTTGTGCAGTACTATCCCGCCGGCATCACGCCTTCCATGGCGTCCAACCGGCCCGTTCCCATGAACCAAGACTACACGAGCGATATCAGCTCGCTATTCATGAGACTGATCTGTCAGCTCGCCATGGGGAACACCCTGTGGTCAGACTATTGGGCTGGGCGTTGCGACTTCGGCCACCGACTCCTGCTGGTGTATAGCGGAGACCCGCGCTACCTCGAACCCCCTAAGGTCGGTCCTGAAGATCCCTTCTGCGACTGGAACGACCCGAACCAGGACTGCCACGGCTGGCTCGGCTACACCATCCGCTACAAGCTCTTCCGGCCTGGCGACAACGCTGTTCTTCACGAGGGAATCCTGGCCGATGTGAGGGACAGCCCGAGCTTCGATCCCGTGACAGACCACGCCGTATACCCCGAAGTCGCCTGGAACGAAGCTTCGCGGCACTGGGTGGTGATATGGGAGGAGCAGAGCAAGGACCCAGACGCCATCCCTCCTGGGAGCTACAACCGTTGGAAAGCCCGGACCGTGGACGAGCAGGGACATCTCGGCCCCACCGCATACATCGGTGAGTGTAACAGCCAGTTTACGCCAACGAGCACGGACCCGGGAGACGACAGTGGCGCCACAGGCGTCGGAGAGGATGGCGGAGAGACCGGCGGCGAGGACGATGACCGGCCGCCAATAGGTCGACTGCAAAGGGGCTTCTGCTATCCGATCAACCTGGCCAACGACTACTACTCTCTGGACGGTATCGCATTTGCGGGAGACCGGAACAGCCGACACCAGACCTTCCTTTCAGGCTACCTGGTGAACCGCATCTTCTCCCCGGACGATCACCCCTACGAGTGGATGGACAGTGAAAGGTATCCTCACATCGGCCCGACCCTCGCGAGTAATTCTTTGGGCAACGACCAACACTACGACGGCAGCCCTCATCTCATGAACACCGGGATCATCGGCCTCCCGGTCTTCGACACCCAATTCTGGCCTTACAAGGGCGCGAGCTACATCAAAGCCACAAGCCTCCTTGACCAGGGCTATGGCTGCTCGAACGTCTTTTACCTCCTGGCCAGGGATCCAGACGAGGTCCACGACGAGGCTGGTCATCCGAACCAGCAGTACTACCGAGTGGACGACGCCGCGAGCTGGCAGCACGACTGCGACAGACGGATATCCTGGGCGATCTCCAGCAGCGTGATCGGCTTCGTAATGCTCTGGGCCGAGTACGTGCCCAGTCAGGCACGCTTCGAGATGCGCTTCGGCTCCTACACCTGGCTGCCCTGAGGGGAAGAGGGCGACGCCATGAGATGCAGACTGTGCCTTGCAATGTTACTCGTCGGTGCGATGGCCGCGGGGTCCACGGCCTGCACCGATGGCAGCGTAGGCCAGGACCCCTGCGAGGGACGCGAGTGCGGCATTGCCGAGGGCAAGGACTGCGGCTCCTGCCCCCTCGTGACCGAGGCCTGCACGGACCAGGGTCAGTGCGTGGATCTTTGTGCGGGTCGGGACTGTGGACCCGTAGAGGGTGGGACCTGCGGCACCTGTGCGGGAGACACCGAGGTATGCGATGACCTGTCGGGGCGGTGTGTGGATGTTTGTGCCCAGCGCGAGTGCGGTGAGCCCGTGGAAGGGTTCTCCTGCGGACAGTGCACAGGATCCGAACTCTGCGGCCTGCCTGGCCGCTGCTTCGTCCCCGGTGGCTGCCCCTCGGGCATGATCGAGTTGGGTCTGACCGGTGTGTGCATCGATGCTTTCGAGGTGACCTGCAGCCAGATGGCCGAGTTCATCAACGTCCATACCAACGAGTGTCGAATCGAAGGCTTCACTGACTGGAACGAGCGGTACCGCTGCTACGAGGAAGGTGTAGGGGATGAGTTTGGTCTATCTGAGTCATCCGGACATTGGCAGGTCCGTAGTGGCTATCAGTACTACCCCATTGTTTCAGTCACTTATGTGGGCGCACGCCTGGCCTGCGAGCACTGGGGTAAACGCCTGTGCAGCATGGAGGATTGGGCCGAGGGCTGCGAGGGCCCCGAGGAGTACGTCTACCCCTACGGCGACACCTACGACCCCTACATCTGCAACGCCTGCAACGACTCCCAGACCGAAGACTGCCCCACGGGGGACCCAACGGTGGTGGGCGGCTATCCGGGCTGTGAGGGCGGCTACCCGGGCTTGTTCGACATGTGCGGCAACGTGGCGGAGTGGGTGATGGATTACTATGAAGGTCCGTTCAACACGATCTTCCATGCTCTGGGAGGCTATGCTGGACAGGGCTCCAGTTCTACCTGCCGCCATGTTTACAGCTCCGCAAACAGCCCCTACAGGGCATCCCCCGAGGTCGGCTTTCGGTGCTGCTACTACCTCGACTGACCAGTCCATGCGCGCAAAGCGGCCCTGGTGGGGGAGGCGAGGTTCTTCATCCCCTTGCCATCCGATGTGGAGCGCCACAGGGAACGTGTCCTGATAGCCGGGGCGACTACGGCCACGGGCTCGGCCGAGTACTACAACCTGAAAAACGCTCTGTTTACGTTATCATTCAGATATTACTATTGATTTTGCGCCCTGGCCATCTGACCGATACTAAAGGTCGCCCTATCTGGCTATGGTGTAAGCTATGAAAAGGTGTCACATGAGCGTCCGAGCCCTGACAGCCAGAGCGGGCCGCGCCGTAAGGCGTGGCCAGGCCATGGTGGAATCGGCGATCGTAATCCCCCTCATGACCTTCATGATCCTGGGGATCCTGCAGCTCGGCATGGTGCAGCACGCCCGCATCATGACCGAGTACGCGGCCTTCAACGCCGCGCGGGCTGGCATCGTGTGGAACGCCGATCCCTGGATCATGGAGAACGCGGCGATCATCTCGCTGCTTCCCACCTACGAGGGGCTCCTCGAGGAGTCGGACATCGGCAACCCCGAGCAGATGGTGAAGCGCATCGTCATGCGCGCCCTGCTCTACCAGATCAACCGGAAGCTCCCACAGGCCGTGGACATGGTGCGAAACGGCACCGACGGGCTCATCTCCCAGCTCCCACAGAACATCCAGGGCCAGGCGTCGAACCTCAGGAACACGATCTTGAACACCGCCGAGAACTGGGCGGACAACACCCTGAGGAACGCGGTGAAGGGCGCCCTCGGCGGAAACGACATGCGCATGGTCCAGGTGGAGATCTTCAACCCGAAGCTGAACGACATGCCGCTCCGCGACCCCGAGCTGGACTTCGACAACCTGGGCAGCGACGACAGCAACTGGCTCAAGAAGAGCCGGCTCTCGATCCAGATTCGCTACCTCTACATGATGCGCATCCCCTTCGCGAACTGGATCATCCACCGCGCCTGGCAGGCGCAGCGGGCGGGAGTCCAGCTCTACGGCGCGGTGCACAACCCGTCGTCGGACTCGGCCGACAGCAGCATGTTCGCCACCAAGGCCACGAAGCCGAACCTGTCGGGACAGCCCACGCACCTGGAGCGGGTGCTGTACCGGCTCGCGGAAGAGGGCGTGTACATGGTGCCCCTTCGGGCCCAGTACACCATGCGGATGCAGTCGAACCCCTATCGCATAAGCATCGCCGAGCAGGCGCCGCCCGACCGCTAGCGCGGCCCAAGGCTGGAGACGCGATATGACGAACCCAACCGAGCTCAACATGAACAGCCGAAACTCGGGTATCAGGCCGCTCCTCGGCCGGGCCAGGTCGCAGCGCGGCCAGGCCTTGCCCCTCGGGGCGATCGGGCTCCTCGTTGGGGCCTTGACCGTCATCGCCACCCTGAACCTCGGGCAGGCGGTGCACGAGAAGATCCGCCTCCAGAACAGCGCCGACGCCGCGGCCTACTCCCTGGCCGCCCTCGAGGCCAGATCCTTCAACTTCATCGCCCTCACCAACCGCACCCAGATCGTCCACTACAACACCGCCATGGCCCTGCAGAGCTACCTCAGCTACACGGGCTTCTGCCTGGGCATCTTCGGCACGATGAAGGATCTGCTGGTGGACATGGACCTCGCGGTCCAGACCGGCTGCGCCTTCCCGCCGCCGGCCAACGCCCCCTACCTGGCGGTGAAGACCGTCTCGAAGCTGGCGGCCAAGTTCGCGGGGATCGCCTTCAAGTTCTTGAGCAAGGCCTACGAGATCCTCCACGATCTGACCGTGCCCGGGGTCGAGGCCCTGTCCTACTTCAATAAATACGCCATCTGGCAGATGCAGATGATCAGGGCCCTGCAGGTCAACGCGCACCTGGTCACGGGCATGCAGGACTTCGTGCAGGCCAACGATCCCTCCATGACCTACACGGCCAAGAACCAGTGGTTCAACATCCTCATGAACAGCGTGCTGAACTCCATCGAGTTCCAGGCCACCTGGGACCGGGGCGCGGGAATGAACCCCTTCTGGCTGGACGCCCTGACAAAGGGCTGGGGCGACATTGCCGCCTTCAAGCCCAATCCCACCAAGACCGAGACGAAAGAGGCCTACGCCATCATGACCGAGCTCGCCAACGCCAGCCGGTCCCACGAGAACATCTACAACCGGGGAGGGCACGTCTTCGCCACCTGGGGCCTCTCCAGCGTCTTCGGCGAGAAGAAGGGCCAGACCAAGCTGGTGGAGGAGGGCAAGCCCTCGCCCAAGATCAAGCAGATCAGGACCGACCCGATCAACTACGCCATCGGCGACTCCCTCGCCTCGGACGACTACATGACCTGGGGCGCCGGGCTGGCCCTGATCGGCGTGGCCTACGCCATAATGTTCAACGCCAGCGCGCTCGGCGACGGCATCCTGGCGGACAAGGACGGCGGCAAGCACTACAAGTACAAGGACCCGGGCAGCGGGAGCGGCGGAGGGCCGAGCGGCTACGCGTCGGTGTTCACCATCCCGCCCGCCACGGGCGCCATCAAGTCCACCTTCACCAAGAAGGGCGACGAGGATCACAAGTGGCCCGGGCTGGCCCCCTTCTTCAAGTTCAAGCCAAACTCCGATGACAACACCGACTTCAACCAGCCGAGCACCTGGATGTTCCTGAACAAGCACCACTCGGCCTTCCAGTCCTCCTCAGGCAAGGGCGGGCGCCCCTGGCACTACAACTTCAACGTCAAGTTCAACCAGGGCTCGAACAGCGGCCTGACCTCCAGCGGCGAGCGCATCGGCGGCGGCGACGTCACCGGCGAGGTGAGCCTGGACACCACCATCGGCGGCGAGCGGAACTCCTACCTCTTCGAGGGCCTCAACGTGGTGTCCCGAGGGATGGCCTACTACCACCGGCCCGGCGCCTGGAAGGAGCCGCCCAACATGTTCAACCCCTTCTGGCGGGCCCGGCTGGCGCCGGTGGGGGCGAAGCTGATGAACGTCTTCGATAGCTTGATTTCCTCGAAGATCAAGTCGGACTCGGGTTCGGCGATCGCACAGGGGATCGTCAACATGGTCCGTAACTTCGTGTCGGACTTCTTCCTGCGCGTGGTCACCTCGGTGATGACGCACTAGGTGGGGAGGACGCGATGACAGACCCAAGACGACATTTCCCGACCTGGTGCCCGAAGGGACTCCTTGGCCGCCGCCGGCCCGCCCAGACCCTCACCGAGTTCGCCATCGTGGCCCCGGTGCTGGTGACGATCCTCCTCTTCTCGGCGTACTTCTACGAGCTCATCCAGATCAAGCTCAAGACCCAGGAGGTGGCCCGCTTCGCGGCCTGGGAGTTCACCGGCATCCCGCTCCACGACTACAAGGACGGCAGCACAGACAAGTTCAGCGGCGCCAAGTCCACCATCACCCAGGAGGTGGAGCGCCGCTACGCGAACCTCAAGAGCGGGGACACCGGCACCCAGGACAAGGCCTTCGCCGTCAGGTGGGACCCGCCGCAGGTACGGGCCCAGGATCAGCTCGAGCCGAAGATCCCGGGCGGGCAGCTCGCGAACCAGATCTTCAACCTGGCCACCTTGATCATGGATCTCTGGTCTATGCAGGCCTACACCCACGGCAACTGGGTCCTGGCGGTGATGATGGGGCTCCACCAGATCGAGAACCGCAACATCTTCGGCGCCCGAGGGAGCCGCTTCAACCCCCCCAAGAAGTGGGGTTTCAACACGAAGGGCTACCCCAAGGTGACGGTCTCCCTTCGGTACCAGAACATGATCATCCCCAAGTACTTCATGGAGGGAAGCACGGGCTGGTACAAGGGGTCGGGCGGCGAGGTGCAGCACTTCAAGGTCAGCGAGCGGCGGTTCCAGGAGACCGTCGCGGTGGTGGCCGACTCCTGGAAGCTCCACAGCGGAGAGGACGTGGACGGCCCCAAGGACCGGAACGACGGCAGCGGCACGGCCTACTTCAAGCAGGTGGACCGCATGGCCTTCGTCAGCCCCAGCGTCCGCGGCTTCTACAAGGGCTACACCACGGCCCTCGGCTTCTTCATGGAGCTCATCCAGCTCCTCGCCATGCAGCCCCCCCTCACCATGGAGATCACCGAGACCACGCTCGTCGCCAAGGCCTATGGCCGGGACGGCAGCGACTCGGCCAAGGGCACGGTGGAGATAAACGAGGACGACGGCAAGAACTCCTACGACACCATCCCCTTCAAGCCCAACTCCGAGTACGTGAAGACCTTCGAGAAGCGGGGCAAGCACTTCATGGGCTGCGACGAGCCCGAGCAGCTCGGGTGCTTCGACTCCACCTCGCAGAACAACCCCTTCGGGGACTTCGTGGAGCCCCCGCCCGAGACCCCCTGAGGTGACGCCATGTCGAAGCTCGCGCGCATCAGCATCGTAGTCACCCTGGCGGCAGGCGTCGCCTTCCTGGGCCTCGTCACCGGCGAAGACCCACCTGGCGCCAGGGCCCGCATGGATGAGGACGCCATGCGCGGGCACTGGCCCGTGCCCATGCCGAGCTACCCAGGGGCCATGGAGTATCCCCTCGGGAGCCGCCACACCGTGGGTCAGGACTCCATGGTCATGTCCTACCTCACCACGCCGGACGATCCCCTCTCGGTGGGCCGCTTCTACACGGGCAAGTGGAACGCCGCCGGCTACCACGTGACAGAGGACCTGACCCTCAAGGGCGGGGTAGTGGCGGCCTACGACCCGGCTACCGGCGTCCTCAGGCAGCTCCTCATCCGTCGGGAGGGCAAGCGCACCATGGCCTTCCCATCGGTGACCACCAGCCCGCTGCGTCCGACGGGCGAGGCTCCGAGCGCCGACGGCGACGTCCCGGTAGTGCCGGGCTCGGAGGGAGTCCTCACCTTCGGCTCCAGGGATCCCGGGCACCAGAGCAAGGTGATCATGTTCACGAACTACAGCGGGCTCGCCAACAACGTGGACTTCTACCGGAACCGCCTGCCCACCCTGGGCTGGACCGAGCAGGCCGAGAAGACCGCCGCCCCCCTCCCCGCCGAGCTGCACCAGACCCTCATGTTCGACAAGGGCGGCCGTGAGCTGACCATCAACCTGACCGTGCTCGACGCCGAGCAGCGGGTGCGGGTGCACATCGTGGAGGCCACCGGCAGCGAGCTGGGGCTGCCCCCTCCCCCGTCGGCCACCCCGGAGACCCAGTCTCCGAGGAGCAAGCCATGACCCGGAAAGAGGCGCCCTCCCCTGCCGCGGCCCGCGCCGAACTCCCCCCGGGGCAGCGCCCTGCTCAGGCGGTGACCGAGTACTCCCTGGTGGTCTTCGCCGTGATGGGCCTCTTCTTGATTGGCGGCTGGAACCTGCTGCCAGCCTTCATAGTCTCCTTCCAGCGCTACTTCGACGGCTTCTACGTCCTTTTGAACCTCCCCATCCCCTGACACCTTGGGACACCCGATCGGGCTCGTGATCGCCGCGGGATCCTGGCCCTGGATATCACCAATAGGTGGAACGCTGGAGGGCAAGACGTCGACAGTGGCGACGGCGGCGACGGCGGCGATGGTGGCGATGGCGGCGATGGCGGCGATGGCGGCGATGGCGGCGATGGCGGCGACGCCTAGGCCGCCCATGAGCGTGTCCACCGCGGCCCCCTCCTGATCTTCGGTCTTGGCTCCGGTCTTGGGCTCCACGCGCCTCTCGAGCCCTAGGAAGGAAATTCCGAGGGTGAGCTTTTCATTGTCGATAATACTCATTTATGTATAATTACGAATATGAGATTCGATGATCTGGTCGAGCGGACACGCACCCTGCCCTGGTTCGATCTGGCGACGGTCGTTCAGCTCGTGGATGAGCCGCGGCAATCGGTGCTGAACCAGCTCAGCCGATTTTCGCGGGCAGGGAAGCTGATCCCTCTTCGACGAGGGATGTACGTCCTCGGCGAGAGGTATCGGCGCATCGATCCAACACCGGCGGAGCTCGCCGGCGCGCTCTATCGCCCCTCCTATCTGAGTGATGTCTGGGCGCTCTCGTATCACGGCCTCATTCCGGAGGGCGTCGCCGAATACACGAGCGTCACGACCCGCACGACGAAGGCCTTCCAGAACTCCTTCGGGGTGTTCAGCTACCGCAACGTCAAGCAGGAGATGTTCTTCGGCTACTCGCCGGTGATCCTCCTCGGCCGGCGAGCGCTCCTGGCCTCGGCCGAAAAGGCGCTCGTGGACCACTTCTACCTGTCACTTGGGGAGTGGACCCAGGAACGGATGATGGAGATGCGATTTTCGCGCCCAGCCAGCCTCGACGTCGCCTCGCTGGAGACGATGATCCACCGAGCCGGCAAGGCGCGGCTGCGACGCGCTTTCCGGGTTTGGGACGAGGTGACCCGGGAAACGGCGGCGGGGGAGATGGAGCTGTGAGCGCAGAAAGGATGCCGGATGCCGGGTGCCGGGTGCCGGATGAAGGATGAAGGATGAAGGATGAAGCGCTTGCCCTGGTCGAGGGCGTCGATGATCCATCTCGCGCGCTGAACCTGCTGCGCGAGTATGTCCAGGTGCTCGTACTCCGATCGCTCCACGAGAGCGAGGCGTTTGCAAACCTGGCCTTCGTCGGGGGGACGGCGCTCCGGTTTCTCGAGAATCTGCCGCGCTTCTCAGAGGATCTCGACTTCTCGCTCGTCGAGGGCGAGGGCTACGATCCCGAGACCTGGCTTCGCAAGGTGCGGCGGGATCTCGCGCTCGACGGCTTCGATGTCCGGGTCACCTTCAACGCGAAGAAGACAGTCCAAGTCTCCTGGGTCCGGATCGCCGGGCTCCTGGCCGAGGCCGGCCTCGCCGGCCGCAAGGAGCAGCGGCTCTCCATCAAGCTCGAGATCGACACCCGACCGCCGAAGGGAGCGGAGCTGTCCCGGACCTTGGTCGTGAGGCACATGCCCCTGGCCATACGCCACCATCGCCTCTCGTCGCTCATGGCGGGAAAGCTGCACGCCCTCATCACCCGGCGCTATGCCAAGGGACGCGACTGGTTCGATCTGCTTTGGTACCGTGGGCACCGCCCACCCATCGAGCCCCGACTGCCGCTCCTTCAGAACGCCCTGGACCAGACCCAAGGCCAGGGACGATTCGATGCGGCGCGCTGGTCGGACCTCGTCCGCGCACGGCTCGAGAAGATCAACGTCGCCGCGCTTCGGCACGAGGTGGGTCCGTTTCTAGAGCGCCCCGCCGATGCGGCGCTGCTCACCGCTGACAACCTGCTCTCAGTGCTGGAGTAGCCCTCTGCGGCTTCGCTTCTCACCGCTGATGACCCACTGTCAGTGCCGAAGTGGCCCCCCGCTTGCTTGCGAGCATGTAGAACGCCGCCGGCCACCATGTGACAGAGTTAGTTTCGCCGGGCCGGTACTTCTGCCGCCCTAATGGCAAACGAGGAGCTACTCGGGGAAGCGAGAGAAGAGTGAGTTCAGGTCGAGCACGTGGGGCTGAGTGTAGGGGGCCTCGGTGTTGACCTCTCCCGGAACGTAGAGCTCCAGGGTCATGGAGGCGGTGTCCATGATCACGGTGTGAACCGTGGGGCTCCCTCCCTGATCGGCGGTGGTCCGCATGAGCGCAAGGGCGCCCGCCCGATCCAGGCCGCCGGTGGTGACAGCGGCGTTGATTCCGTTGGCGAGGGTCTGGTAGCGGTCATAGGAATTGCCGCTCGTCGGCGCCGCGGTGCGCTCGAGGTAGTGGTTCGTGCAGGCGATGGCGTCGGAGGTGGTGATGCCGTCCTCGACGTCGTCCGGCGCGCGCACCGTGACGCGGCCGTCCGTGTGGGTGCTCAGGCCGTCGTACTCGAAGACCACTCCTCCAGTGCAGTCTGAGCCGTCGCACGCCATGGAGAAGTGCAGGTTGTTGCCCACCTGCTGGGGGGCGACCTCCAGGGCGGACTCGGCGCCCACCGCTGTGTCGGTGGCGTCCACCGAGGCGACCAGGGCGGCGCGGGCGGCGAGCATGCGCGGCACGGCGCCGTTCTCGGAATCGAGCCCGCTCACGTTGTGCATGGTGATGCCGGTGCCCTCGGCGTTGAAGCAGGAGATGCAGCCGATGAGCCCCGGGAAGGAGACCGAGGCCCAAGTGACCCCCCCGTCCTCGCTGCTCCGATAGACCTTGACGAGGTGCTGCTCGAGGATCACGCCGCCCGGATCGAGCAGAAAGTCCAGGTTCCGGGCGTGCAGAGTGCTGCCGGTGGCCGAGGCCTCGCCCCACACGGTGAGCGAAGAGCAGGCCCAGTCCGCCAGGGCGTGGGCTATGACGAGATCGTTGTACTCCAGCTCGCGCTGCCCGCCGGCCGCGGCCTCCAGGTTGGCGCTCTCCACGATGAGGTCCCCGGCGGGGCAGTTCTCCTGCATCCCCAGGACCATGGCTTGGAGCTCCCGCGCGTCGTCGGCGGGGATGCTGTACCCCATCGCCACCATGCTGGTGAGCAGATCGTAGTCGTAGCCCGAGTTGGGCACCACGTAGTCGAGCACGTAGTCCCTGAACATGTCCCGGATCCGCCCGCAGAGCAGGGCGCCCTCGGCGTAGCCCATCTCCTCACGGGTGCCCCAGAGCCACAGCACGTCCACGCCGTCCACCTGGTCGAGGCGGCCGTTGTCCACGGTCACGGGCCCGTCGTCCTTCTTCTCGCAGCCGGTCCCTCCCAAGATGCCGCTCGAGAGAGCGAGCGTTGCCAATAGTGCCGTCGCCTGGATGCGCATTGCCTTCCTCCCAGTGTTTGATAGTCCGGGCAGGCTAACTCCCTCGGGGCTCCAGGTCAAAGCCTATGTCCACTGGTTTCAGGCACCCCAGGGCACTCCAGGCGGCCACCCAGTACACCCAGACGTCCAGTAACATGTCGGCGTCGCGCACGGTGAACAAGGGCATCCCGGGACCATGGGACCATGGGACCATGGGACCATGAGACCCAAACTGCGCATGGTCCTTCCAATAGGCTGGTCTTTCCCATAGGCCGGGCACCGCGTCCGCGCCGCCGCTGGGACGGTTCATCCCCACCATGGGGCCGACGGCGCCGCCGCCGGGCTCCAGCTCGACGCCACTGCCGCATGCTGTCGCGAGGCGGACGTGGGGCGCCGGTGGAGCTGGGGCGCCCCGCCTACCGCGAAGGGTCGGCGCCAGGCGCGGAGCCGTCCGCCGGGAGCGTCTCCCCGAATTGCTTGGCCGCCTGCTGGAGCTCGGTGCGCAGACGATGGCCTAGCCCCACCTTGTCGCTGTGAAGCTTGAACCCACGGTACTCCTTGCCGAAGTGCTCACCGAGCTGCAGCAGGCATCGCTTCGCATAGTGGGCGATGCGGTTCCTCATCTGGTCGGAAGGGGCGTCCTTCCAGGCGCTCACGAAGGCGTCGTGGAGTGCCTGTCCATGTCCCTTCGCATCACCGTAGGCCCAGCCAACGTCGTCCCACGAGCTGATACTGTTCTTCATCGGGTACTCCCGGATCCACTCGGCGATACAGAGGTGCCTCTGCCAGCGGTCCTCCAGCGGCATCTCGGCGACGATCGCGGTGAGCATGGGACCGAGAGAGCCGGGAATCCGATAGGGGTCGGAGACGATCAGGGCCATCACCTGTCGGTAGACGCCCGGATCGATGCCGAAGCCCCCGAGGGCTCTGGGCATGGGTGGCATGGGCACCTTGGGCCCACGGCCAGAACATCCGTGGCGCAGCTCCTCGACCAGGCGCTTGGTCACCTCCTGCAAACACTCCTCCGCGTACTTCGTTATCCGCTCCTTCTCCTCGGCCGGAGCCAGCTCCTCTGCTTTGAGAAAGGCATCGTGCAGGCGGCTTCTCTGCTTCTCCACCCGGTGGAAGTATTCCCTGTACTCGTAGAGCGAGCGGGAGTCGTTCTCGACCTTGATGCTGGTGCGCATCCATTCCGCGATGCAGAGGTGGGCCTGCCAGCGCTCCTCTGGCGCGAGAGCGGCGACCAGCTTCTCCAGGACGGGCTCGACCTGCGCGGGCTCCGGGCCCTCCACGGAGGCGATGGCCGCGACCACTCGCTGCTTCATCTCCTCGTCGATTCTCGGCTCAGACACGAGACCTCTCCGACGGGCGCTGTGAAGATCCGGGCCCGCGCAGACCATCACGTGGATAGACATGATACCCGAATGTTGGATGCGCTCGAAGCAGGCTCTGTGGACGGCCGTCGCGCTATCCTGACGGGGCGAGCGCCCTAGGGGCAGTACAGGTTCAGGCGCGCGCAGTAGGCCGCGGTGAAGCTGCCGCTCAGCTGCCAACCCGTGGTCTCGGGATCCTCGGGATCCTCGGTGACCTCGAACTGGCCCCCAAAGAGCGGCTCGTTCGCGGGGTGGTAGTCCGACTGCGACGGCGGCTCATCCAGGGTCACGCGGATCCACCCCTGGACGCTGATGGTCTCCCCGCTCCGCGTGTGGGTCACGTACGCCATCCCCTCACCGACA
>JAVEWA010000081.1:0-15610 GCA_034004785.1 Polyangia bacterium | reverse complement strand
GAGGACCGACAAGGACGGGGGACAATCCACGATGACGTAGTCATATCGCCCCAGCACAGGGGCGAGAGACGTCGCGAGCCTGCTGGCGCTGTCATCCAGACCAGGCAGCTCCACCTCGGCGCCGGCGAGATCCGGGTCAGCGGGCACCAGGTGAAGTAACTCCATCTCGGTCCTCAGGATCGCTTCATCGAGGGCGCACTCTCCGATGAGGGCCTGATATAGGGTGAGACGTGGTTCGCCAGGAGTGACTCCAACCCCAGAGGAAGAGTTGGCCTGGGGATCCGAGTCCACCAGCAGCACTTTCTTCTCCGCCGCTGCCAAGGACGCCGACAGGTTCACGGCAGTGGTGGTCTTCCCAACCCCACCCTTCTGGTTGGCCACAGCTAGGACGCGCGCGCGTGGGTTGCTACGAGGCCTTGGCATCGCCCGGATGTAGCACAAACCCTGTTGCATGCCAAGGGATTTGTTGCTTCAAAAAGCAAACTAAATCAAAGCGATAAGTCAAGGTCGCCAGCCTGTACCCCTCCTTGACGAGCCAATATTTGACCATCGCTTGCGCCTGGAGTACATTGTGCGTGGATGTAGGAGATATAAATACATGTGGCACAAATGGTTACAGGCGCCACCAAGCAGGAAACCCCAATATTGGTGGACTCAGGTCCAACAGGAGGAGCCCCTGATGCTCCCCTTTGCCCACCTGTTCCCAAGCCCCCCTCCCGGTCGTTGCCGACGACGGGGCCCGTCGCAACTCCTCGTCCGGGCGTTGGGTGATGTCTTGAAAGATCGCAAAGGTAGAGAGGAGCCCCTGGCTGTGGACCTCCGCCTGCCAGGGCCATCCGAAAAACGGCTTCCGCCGCGGCTCCCAACCACAGCTCAAAGGGCCTTCGAGACGCCAAGTGCTGGCTGCCCAGCGGACCCTGGCCTGGCAGCCCGGACGCCGGGGGCGGGTGGGGATCATTGCGAGTCTGCGCCCCAACTCGACATGGCCGTGAACCCCCTTGGCGCTGAAGAAGAGAGGCCCAGGGGCCTGGCCCGGCTGGAAACGTGGTTGAGATGGCTCTGGTCGCGCCCTGAACACCTGGACCTGGCTGTGTTGCGTGGATGAGACCCGGACGACGGGATTTCAGACGGAACTTGGGCGCCCTCGGCGCCCACGGCTACCGGACGAGGCGCCAGTGGAAGAGGTGCCCGTCCGCACCAAGCGAGGAGAGGCAGCATGCGTTATCGTGAGCCAACCTATCGTTCCATCGAGGAGTTCCGCGTTCGTGAGACCCCGAGCTTCGACAGCCTTTCGGACGCCATAGACGGCCTGATGGACGCCATGTTCCTCGACGAGGTGCACAGGTATGCTCCTCGGGACGAGGACGACCTGTTCGACAAGTTCGACGGAGAGATGGAGTGGGCGAGCTAGGCCCCCTGAGCGGAGAAGATCCAGGACCGCTCTCGGAGCCGACCCGGGAGGCAGGGGCTCCCCCGCCGGCCCGCGCCAATCTGCCCCGCGGACGCCACCAGATGCGCGTCCAGACAGGCAGCAAGGGCCCATCCAGACCCAGAGCTCCCGGTGGAGGGCCTGCCTCCCTGGAGGGGCAACAACGGGCCGCGCCTCTAGACACTCGAGCTTCGCAAGCGATCTCAGGGGATCAGCGTTGCGCAGCCCTCGAACTCCGTGGCCGAGAGGGTTGAGGTGGCCGTGACGAGGAAGCCCGCCGACTGCCGCTTGGCGACCATGTGATCGAAAACCACGAAGTGGCCATCGTCGCCGTATCGCGGCTGGTACTGCACCACCACGGCGGTGGAAGGGCCCGCGGCCCCGTTCAGGTTCTGGCAGACCGGCGGAGAAAGCGGAGTCACCTCCCCGTACAGCTCCATGGCCTCGTAGGGATCGATGACCGACCCGGCCGGCCCCAGCCCGGCAGCGGCAGCCAAGACCCGCGTGGTTATGTTCGGCGTGTAAGAGTCCCCCACCCCGTATGAGAGGAACAGGTTGCGGGGACCAACGCCCTCGGGCGGCTCTCGCAGGTAATACCGGGTGTAGGCCAGGGGATCGGCCGGTTCGATGTAGGTCTGGACCAGGGTGAGCACCGGATGGAACTCGTCAATTGGCCCGTAGTCGCCGTCGTTCAGGATGAGCTCGAGGAGCGTGGGGATGTCCAGCCCCGACTCCTTGCGCAAGAGCGTGAGCAGAAGGTGCGCCCCCGCGCCGGAGAGCACTGCCGCGGCCAGCTCGGGCTCGAAGGGCACGAAAAGCGCACCTGTGATTGCTCCCTGGGAGTGGCCGAAGAAGGTAATCCCATCTGGGTCGAATCGGATTGGCTCGCCTGTCTCGGGAGCTGCGGCCACGTCCACGCTCTGCGCCAGGCGCACGAGCTGGAAGTTGTCGATGGCCTCCTGCCTGGAGTTGTCGCGACCGGCGAGCGGGTTTCCGAAGTTGTAGAAGCGCTCCTCGGGAGACCCCTCGTCCTCACCGGCCCTGGGTCCGTGAACAACCCCATCGATTGAGATCACCGCGGCCCGGCCGATCACCTGGAAGGAAGAGTCGATAGCCTTGGCCAGGCGGTCTGCGGTGCCATCGCTAACGAAGGACAGGTAGTCCCCACCGGTGCCGTGCCGGTAGATGGCCACTGGCCAGCCGGCGCTCGGCATCACGTCCCTGGGCACGGAAATGCCCACCCGGAGAGTCTCCATGCGCACCAGCACCGGATCCCCACCCTGGTCAACCTCGATCTGTCCGCCCGCGGTCCGGTAGGGCGGCTCGCCCTGTTGGAAGATAGGCGCCTGGTAGGTTCCCTCGTATAGATGGTAGTTGGCCGTCTCGTTCACCAGGACCAGATCCGACAAGGTCGGCAACGGCAGGTCCCGGTGGATCACGGCCCGCGCCGCGGATAGCAGGGACGCGGAGGAGCGGGTGGTGAACACCGTGGCCCCAGCCACCTGGGACCTGTCCAGCCCTTCCTCGTCCAGCCAGTCGAGGAGTGGCCCGAAGACCTGCCTCCCCCGGCTGAGCTCGGGTCGGGGGTCATCGTTCAAGATGGCATCGAGATCCTCGTCAGGGCCGAAGGATGGTCCCTCGGCGAGACGGACCTGGCGGGTGACCACCGCCGCGTAGGTCGTGCCTGGCCTGAGCGGAACCCCTGGATACGGTAAAAGGCCGAGCCAGTTGGCCGGCAGAAACCGGCTGGGGGCGTCCTTGTATCGCAACCAAAGCGGGACCCTCGTCCCCCTCTCGGGTGAAGATGGGTCCACGTCCACGATGAACACAGACGAGCTCTCGGCCATGCTCTGGGCGCCCATGGCGGGCAGGGAATCCTCGTCCACATTCGCCGAGAAAGCGAAGAACACCACCCCTCCCACCGCGAATCCGTCGCTGTAGGCCGAGGCAGCCGCGACCATCTTGTTCACCACGACCTCGCCGGGGGGGAAACCCGTGAGATCGATGCCAGTCGCATCTCCCAAACGCAAGTCGCAGGGGAAGGGCTGCGAATAGAAATCCTCGCCCGGGTTGACCGCAAACCGGACCACGCCGCTTGCGTCACTCCCGACCAGAGCGTCATGCCCGGCGTCCGCCCCCGCGTCGTGACCAGGCTCGTCATCTCCACAGCCCGAGACCAAGAGGAGGTTGGTGGACAAGAGCAGAGCAAGAAGTGGATTTCTCATGGCCAGTATCTTCTCCCGGAACGTACGGGTGACGCAAGTGCTACCCCGTGATATCCTGCCGCCTCTGGCAACCAGGAGGCATGCCATGGTCACCCTCCGAGAGTTCATCTATCCCAGCACGTTGGAGCAGGCGCTGACCGCGCTCGAGGGCGGCAGGGAGTCTGCCCGAGCCCTGGCGGGAGGAACCTCAGTAATCTTCTTCCGTGGTCAGGGCACCGCCGCCCTCGTGGACATCACCCGCCTTGGCCTGGACGAGATCGCCGAGGAAGGAGACGACTTGGTGCTTGGCGCCTGTGTGCGGCTACAGCGCCTCGCGCGAGCGCCCGAGGTCCGAAGCCCTGGGCTGAGGGCCCTCGCGGAGGCCGCCGCCGTGGCAGGCCCCCGCGCCGTACGCAACGTGGTAACCCTGGGCGGAAACGTAGTGGGCTACAAGCGCTGGTCGGACACGCCCAACGCCTTGCTCGCGCTGGGGGCGCGCGTCGAGCTGGCTCGGGCCGGTTGCCCTCCGCGGGTACTGCCCTTGGCCGACCTCTATACGAAGCACCCACAGACCCTGCTCGCCCCAGGCGAGCTGGTGACCCGTTTCAGGCTGCCTCTTCCGGGCGCCCGCGTGGGTTCGGCCTATCTGAAGCTCGCCCACACCCGAGTGGACTACGCCCTGGTGAGCGCCGCAGCCCGGGTTTCACTCGGTGAGGATGGGCAGGTCGTGGATGCATCCCTGGTAATTGGCGCCCTGGAGCACCTACCCGCCAAACAGGGATGGGTGGAAGGGATGCTCAGAGGAAACAAGCTCGATAAGGAAGTCCTCGATGGCGTCGCAGAGCGGGTGCGCGAGACGCTCAAGCCTGCAGCCGACATGAGGGCATCTGCTCACTACTTGAAGGAGGTTGCCGGTGTCACGGCCAGAGACGCCCTGGAACGCGCCGCCAGGCTCGCCCGAGGGGAGGAACAACATGGTTGAGGACAACCGCCCCTCACAGACGATTTCAGTGGAACTGAAGGTCAACGGTGAAAACCAGCGCCTGAACGCCTCCCCGTCGGACACTCTCCTGGACGTCCTACGCCGCGCGGGATACGCGAGCGTGAAGCGCGGCTGCGACGAGGGTGACTGCGGAAGCTGCTCAGTGCTCGTGGACGGGGTGCTGCAACGGGCCTGCCTGATCTATGCGGGCCAGGCACAGGGGAGAGAGGTGACCACGGTCGAATCACTCGGGACCGCGCGGCGGCCCCACCCCATCCAGCAGGCCTTCGTGGAGGCCGGCGCCATACAGTGCGGTTTCTGCACACCAGGCATGGTGCTCGCCACCCACGCGCTGCTCCAGGAGTCGCCCGAGCCTTCCGACGATGAGATCCGGGACGCCCTGGATGGGAACCTCTGCAGATGCACGGGCTACGTCAAGATCTTCGACGCAGTGCGCCTCGCCGCGAAGAAGATGCGCAAAGGAGATGTGCGATGAGCGACTCCTCGCAGGAATCCAAGCGCTGGAACGTAGTGAATCACCCAGTGACCAAAATCGATGCGGCGGCGCTGGCTGCGGGCGCGCCGCTCTTCTGCGACGACGAGCTGCCCCCCGGCACGCTCTTCGGCGCGGTGAAGTGGTCTCCGGTGGCCCACGCCCGTATCCTCCGCATCGACACGAGCAAGGCCGCGGCCCTGCCCGGGGTTCAGGTGATCCTAACCCATGAGAACGTGCCGCGGGTCGTGCGCACTACGGCCGGGCAGGGGTTCCCGGAGCCATCACCCTACGACTTCACCATGCTGGATCGCAAGGTCCGGTTCGTAGGCGACCGGGTGGCGGCCGTGGCCGCAGACACCAGGGAGATCGCGCGCCACGCCATCGAGCTCATCGAGGTGGAGTACGAAGAGCTCCCCGCTATCATGGACGCCAGACAGGCAATGGCTGACGGCGCCCCGGTGATCCACGACGAGCCCGAGGCCCGGATGATCATCGTGGCCCCCTACGAGCCAGCCCGAAACCTTGCCGCACACGTAAAGGTGGCGGTGGGAGATCTCCAGGCGGGGCTCGAGAGCGCAGCGACGAGGGTGATCGAGACCTACGAGGCTCACTACGCCCAGCACTGCCCCATCGAGCCGCACATCACCATCGCCTGGCAGGACGGGCACGGTCGCCTGATGGTGCGCACCTCCACGCAGGTGCCGTTCCACGCAAGGCGTATCGTCGCCCAGGCGTGCGAGATCCCCGTGCGGGACGTTCGCGTAATCAAGCCGAGGATCGGCGGCGGATTCGGGGCCAAGCAGGAGGTGCTCATTGAGGATCTCGCCGCGATGCTGGCACTCCGGGCAGGGCGTCCAGTGAAGCTCGAGTACACCAGATCCGAGGAGTTCATCTCGGCCCGCACGAGGCACCCTGCCCACGTGACGATTGATCTGGGCCTGGACCCGGAGGGGCGCTTCGTCGGGCTGGACATGAAGGTCCTCCTGAACACCGGGGCATACGGCGCCCACGCCCTCACCGTCGGGTGCAACTGCGGCTCCAAGGTGCTGCCCCTGTACCAGTGCGCGAACGTCGGCTTCGAGCTGAACGCGGTATACACGAACCTCCCCGTGGGCGGAGCCTACCGGGGCTACGGCGCGACGCAGGCCGCCTTCGCCTTGGAGTCGGCCATAGACGAAGCGGCGGCCAAGCTCGGCCTCTGCCCGCTGGAGGTCCGCCGCAAGAACCACATAGGCCCGGGTGACACCTCACCGATCTTCAAGGTGCTCGGAGAAGGCACCGAGGGTGTGGAGCAGTCCATCGGCTCCTGCGGGCTCTCCCGCTGCATCGACCTCGGAGCCGAGGCGATCGGTTGGACAGAGAAGCGCGCCAGGAGGGACGAAGGGAGGCGAAGACGCGGCGTGGGGATGTGCTGCCTCATGCAGGGGTCGTCAATACCCGAGGTGGACATGGGGGCCGCGAGCCTCAAGATGAACGAGGACGGCTCCTTCAACCTGCTCGTGGGCGCCACGGATCTGGGGACTGGCTCGGACACAGTGCTCGCCCAGATCGCTGCAGAGACGCTGAACACCGACGTCGAGCAAATGATCGTCCTTTCGTCGGACACGGACATCACCCCGTTCGACGTTGGCGCCTACGCCTCCTCCACCACCTACCTGTCCGGCATGGCGGTCCAGAAGGCCGCCGCCGGCGTCAGGCGCCAGATCCTGGAGGTAGCCTCCCAAATTCTCGAGCTGCCCATGGAGTCTCTGCACACCGCGAACGGCGCCGTCCTCGGCCCCGACGGGAAGTCAGTCTCCTTCTCCGAGGTCGCCATCCGGAGCCTCTATGGGAAGAACCAGCACCAGATCCAGGCAGTTGCCTCGCATATCTCCGAGAAGTCTCCCCCGCCCTTCTCCGCCCACTTCGCCGAGGTCGAGGTGGACACCGCCACCGGCCTCGTGCGGGTGCTGAAGTATGTCTCGGCGGTGGACTGTGGCACTGCCATCAACCCGCAGCTGGCCGAGGGACAGATAGAAGGCGCCACCTTGAACGGCATCTGCTATGCGCTCACCGAGCGCTACCTGTTCAGCTCTCGGGGCAAGATGCGAAACCCCAGCTTCAAGCACTACAAGATCTTCGGCCCGGCGGACCTGCCCGAGCTGGTGACGATCCTGGTGCCGACATACGAGCCCACCGGCCCCTATGGCGCCAAGAGCGTCTCCGAGATCTGCATCAACGGCCCGCTCCCCGCCCTGGCCAACGCCATCTTCCACGCCACGGGCGTGCGCCTTCGACGTGGCCCCTTCTCGCCCGAGGCAGTGCTTTCGGCGCTGGCCGGCCGCCCCCTCTGATCCGAGCCAACTACAACTGCAGGAGAGTCCTCGAAATGTTCGACCTCGAGAGTGTGCTTCGCCAGCAGCTCCGCGAGTGCATGGCCTCCAAACAGACGTTGATCTTCCCCGAAGGGGACGACCCGCGCATCGTCTGCGCCGCCTCCAAGCTCCTGAAGTTCGCAAACATCGTGCTCGTGGGCTCACGAAGCAAGGCCGAGGACATGGTGACGTCGGGGGAGGCTGTGCTGGAGTGCGCCCGCAGACGCTTCTTCACGATGGTCCGCTGGATCGATCCACGCGAGGATCCCCTGACGCCTGAGCTCGCCGAACACCTTTACCAGGTTAGCCAGGGAAAGAAGTGGGAGGTCTCGCTGGCCGAAGCCGAGGCCCTCGTCCGAGAGCCCGTGCACTACTCCATAATGGCCGTCAGAGCGGGTTACGCCGACGCGGTGCTGGGCGGCGTCACCTACTCCACCAGGGACTTCTTCCTCCCGTGCCTGAGGATCCTGGAGAGGGACGGCACGGTCTATGAGATGGCGCTCTTCGCCCTGCCGGACTCCCACGGTCAGGGCATCTTCGAGAAGAACCTGGTCATGTTCTCGGACGTGGCCCTGAACCCGGCTCCTTCCCCCGAGGCCCTGGCCGACATCGCCATCGGCGCCTGCCGCACAATGAGGGACATCATCCCCGTCTCACAGCTCCCCGAGATCAACGGAGCGCTCCTCTCCTACTCGACGCGCGGCTCTGGAGAGGGCCCCTCCGTCGAACGTATCAGGCAGGCGGAGCCGATCATCTCCGAGCGTCTCTTGGCCATCAGGGCGGCGAACCCCCTCTACGAGTCCGTGAACATAGTCACGGAGATGCAGATCAGCGTAGCCGTCTCGGATCAAGCCGCGCGCACCAAGCTCAAGGACGAGTACCACAGGCTGAAGGGCGCGGGGCGGGCCAACGTGCTGATCGTGCCCACCCTCGACGTCGGGAACCTGCTCTACCACATCTACTCGACCAGATACCCGACGTCCAAGACCGTCCTCGTGATTGGCGGACTCCACAACCAAGCGCTGGACTTCTCTCGTTCCAGCACGGCAGAGGAGGTTGCCCTCGGGGCAAAGGCGCTCCTGCTCCGCCGCTTCAAGTCAGACACATACTGCCGGACCCCCAAGGACTTCTGGTTCCCTCGTTTCCGCATCCTCACGATCAACCCCGGCTCCACCTCAACCAAGGTGGCGCTGTTCGAGGGCGAGGATCTGCTGGCGAGCACGAGCATCTCCCACAGCATGGCCGAGATGGACGGCGCCGGCCCACGCATCATCGACCAGCTCCCGATGAGGAGACAGGTCGTGGAGTCGTTCCTGTCGGCGCATGGCCTTTCTCCCAAGGATCTGCACGCCGTCGTGGGCCGGGGGGGGCTGTTGCGCCCAATCGAGAGCGGCACCTTCACCGTGTGCGATCAGATCGTCGCAGACCTGCGGGAAGGGGTCTCTGGCGATCATCCATCCAACCTGGGCGGCCTAATCGCCCGGGAGATCGCCGATAAGGCGGGCCTTCCGGCCTTCACGGTCGATCCCCCGGTGGTGGACGAGCTCGACGCGCTCTCCCGGATCACCGGGCTGAAGGAGTCCGAGCAGGAAGCGGCCTGGCACGCCCTCAGCCAGAAGGCGGCGGCCAAGCACTGGGCCGAGTCCCACAACAGGGAGTACGATGAGCTCGACCTGATCGTGGCGCACCTGGGCGGCGGCATCAGCGTCGGCTCCCACAGGCAGGGCCGGTGCGTCAAGGTGAAGAACGCCCTCTATGACGGGCCAATGAGCCCTAACCGCGCCGGCTCCCTTCCAGGCGGCGACCTGATTACCCTCTGCTATTCGGGTATGTCCCGCGAAGACCTCACCCGCAGGATCGTGAAGCAGGGAGGCCTCCTGTCCTACCTCGGCACCGACGACCTCAGAGAGGTCGAGGGCCGAGTGCAGTCCGGCGACTCAGAGGCGGCGACCATCTTCGACGCCATGTGCGAGCAGATCGCAGCCGAGATCGCCTCACACCTCCCCAAGTTCCAAGGGGATCCCGTGGATCAGATCATCATAACGGGAGGGATGTGCCACTCCGAGCTGCTCCGCAGCAGGCTCTCGAGGGATCTCTCTCCCCTGGGCGTGAAGATCACGTTCTATCCGGGCGAGAGGGAGATGGAAGCGCTCAGGGACGGGGCCCTCCGGGTGCTCCGCGGAATGGAGCAGGCCAAGCCGTACGCGCCGCTCAGGGAGATCCTCTAGACCCGGGCCGCTCCTTCCAGGGAAGACAGGCGTCCCCGCCCCGAGCCTCCCCGGACATCTGGCCACCCCATGGACCAATGGCTGCCCTGGGAGGTCGTACCGGACCTCCACGAGTGTCTTGGAAACGGACATTCCGAGCGGCTTTGAGACCGGATTTTCAAGGTGCTTCTTCCACGCCCTATGGCTGCCCTTGCGCCAGCCGAGCCCGGTGGGATAATGCCCTTGCCTGGATAGCAGTTCTCCTTGCACGAAGGACAGAGCCGATGCGACATGAATGCCGAATAACGAAACGAGCCGCTCTTGTGCTGCTCGTCTCCTGCTGGCACCTCCCGGCCTGCGGCGACGATGACCAGCCTGGGTTCGACTCCGGGCCAGACTCACAGACCACTGACGCCGGCGCCGACGCGGGCGAGTCGCCCCTGTCCATGGCCCTCGGCGAGCTCCACGACGTCGAGCCCGACGCCTCCGGCCTGGCCCAGGTGACCCTGGCGACGCCAAGCGGCGACGAGGAGTTCCTCTTGATGCTGCAGTCCCGTGCGACGGCACTGAGACGCCTCGAGGCATTCACCATAGGGGTGACTCCCTCCTCGCTGCCACAGCTCGGGCTCGCGCCTCCGCCGAGGTTGCCGCAGGCACGGTTTCTTTCCCGTCAGGAGCTGGAGATGGCGGAACCTCCCGCCGGATCCCTGGGAGCTCCCGTGCGCTGCGGCTTCGACCACCAGGCCCTCGCCGACCTGCGCGAGCGCCTGGCCGGGCATCCTGCCCCGAGGGGAATGGCCCCTCCCCCGCCCCCTGCCCCGCCTCCCGATCCAGGTGACACCGTCCAATTCCAGATAGACGCCACGTCGGGGCTCGTGACAATCGACGCCTCGGTGCTGCACGTCTCGAGCAGCCTCGTTGTCTGCCTGGACAAGACCACCGACCCGAGCCTGGAGCTGGAACCAACCCTGCTGCAGGAGATCTCCGATGGCTTCGAGGACATCGCCCTGCCCAGGCTGAGGGACTTCTTCGGGCAGGAGTCGGACGTGAACTCCGACGGCCACGTTACCCTGCTCTTCAGCCCCCTGGTGGCCGACCTGGCCACGGCCTACGTGAACCCCTACGACCTCGTGACCGACCCCGAGCTTCGCCCTGCTGGCGTGGCAGCAAACGACCAGGAGCTCATCTACATAACTCCCCCGCAGCTCCTGGATCCGCACATGGCCACGGCCCGCGCCATCCTGGAGACGGTCTCCCACGAGTTCCAGCACGCGATCTACTTCTACCGGAAGTACCTGCTGAACGACCAGCTTGGCGGGATCGAGTCCATATATGTGACAGAGGGGCTCTCTGGTCTTGCACAGGATCTCTCCGGATACCACGCTGGGATCTTCTTCATCAACAAGTCGGCCCTGGACTCCTGGGATCTCATGTCCGTAAACGATCTGGTGCGCTCGGGCGGCGCATACTTCTCCGACCGTCCCGAGCTGTACGGCGGCGCATACCTGCTCATGCGCTACCTGTTCGATCAGGCGGGCGGCGAGACCCTGCTCCAAGATGGGATGGTGGATCTCTCAGGATCTCCGGGCGCGTCCTGGCTCCGATCCCTCGTGGACTCTCCGCTCCTGGGAGAGGCCTCCATCGAAGCCGCCTCCGGCCAGGCCGTGAGCTCCGTGGCCACTGACTGGTTCACCGCCCTGATGGTGGACGACCGCTTGGACGCGGATTCGGTCCCACTCAACACCGACCCGCGATACAACTTCTTGCCGCCCACGGTCGATCCCCTCACTGGCCGACAGCGCGGTACCACGATGTTCGAGTCCTTCATGGGCATGGTGACGAAGACCGGGCCCATTGTCCGCGAAGCAATCTCTGCAGACGGGGTTATCCGAGCCGGCGGCGCCGAGTACCTGAGGTTTGCAGCCTCCTCACCGGGAACGATCACGCTCCAGGTGCAGGCGGATCCAGAACGAGTGGACCCCCTCCTCAGGATCTTCCGCTTGCGGTAGCCACAGAGGTCGGGCACCCTGCTCGCAAAGGAGTCCCTCATGTCACGTATCCTTGCCAGGTTCCACGCTCCGGCTCTCTGCGCCGCCCTCGCCCTCGCCGCCTGCGGCGACAAGGGCGGCGATCCAAAGCCCGACGGGGGTGCGGACGCTTCATCCGACGCAGCCGCAGACGCAGGCGCGGACGCTGCTCCAGACGGCGGCAACATTGTAGAGTGCCCTCAAGCGCAGCGCGATTTCACCGTCTACGACCTCACTGTCATGCCTCCGAGCTACCCCACCAAGACCTTCCGCTGCGTTGCTCCGGGCCGATACGGAGTCGTATGGGTGGAGGAATCAATATGGGAGACCGAGATGTCCCAGGCAGAGGCGGACGCCGTGCTCGCGGCCTTCGATGAGTCCACCTTGGCAGATCCAGCTCGCGGCATCTACGAGCTGACGACCTCGACTTTTGGTGAGCCCACGGACGTGGACCAGAACGGCCAGGTGTTCCTGCTGTTCTACCGGCTGGGCAGCTACGCCTCGTCCGAGTTCGACGGGTTCATCAGGAGAGAGGACGTGCTCGGCGGCGCCAACTCCAACCAAGCTGAGATACTCTACCTCGACGGCGTCAGGAACGATCCGGCCAGCGAGTACGTCCTCGGCGTAGTGGCCCACGAGTTCCAGCACCTCATCCACGTCGCCTACGATCGCGACGAGGCCGGCTGGGTGGAGGAGTGCCTCTCCGAGGCCGCCATGGTCCTTGGTGGCTACATGGGCGATCTCGAGGCCTGGGTCCCATCATGGGTGCAGAACCCCAACCGCGCCCTCACGACCGAGCCCCCCGGGTTCCACTATGGTGCAGGTTTCCTCTTCGGCGCATACCTGCTCGAACGCTACGGCCCCTCGTTTATGGCCACCCTGGTGGAGGAGCCTTCAAATGGCGTGGCCGGCGTCGAGGCAGCCCTCCTCACGGCAGGAGAGACCGATGACTTTGGCGATTTGCTTGGCGACTGGGCCATGGCCAACGTGCTGGATGCTCCAAGCCTGGCAGAGGGCCAGTGGGGCTACTCGTCCTTCGATGTCCCGCCAGTGGACTCCTTTTCCAGCGTCGTGCCCTCGTCGGCCATCCCGATCACCGTCCAGCCACACGGCTCCTACGTGATTTCCTTCGCTGTGGCGGCGAGCCAAGGGACCTCGGTTGCGGTCCAGATGACCTCCTCGGCCTGGCAGAACCTCACCCTGAGGTGGGCGGCGCTTCCCCAGGGCTCCCCCCATCTGGCCACTGTTGGACGGTTCGAGCCGTCGGACAGCACCGACCTGCTCACGGTACCTGGCCTGGGAGGGACCGTTGATCGCCTTATCATCGTCGCGGTCGAAAGGGGAGGCGTTGAAGCGGCCTCGGCGGAGTTGCAGACCAGTGTGCCCTAACTCGGCGTCTGTGCTACCTTCTCCGCGATGATCGTGAAACCCAAGCCTCCTGGCGACCCGCCACGGGGGCTCCTCCTCGCTGCCTCCCTGCTAGTCATCCCGCTCCTCGGAGCTTGTGCCGACGAAAAAGATCTCCTCGGACGGCGCCGTGGGCTGAGCGGCGAACGGGCAAATCGCAGAGGAATTCAACCGGTTGGCGCCGGGCAAGACCTCGCAGGCATGCCCAAGCCTCTGGGTGGAGGGGCTATCGCCCGCATCATCGTGCAACCGGTTGCGGAAAAGGCCGGACGCACCGCCTTCACCTGGGTCTTGCACGTGACCCAGGCAGACAAGGTGCGCGCCTTGCACAGGGTCTTGGGTTCAGCCCCAAAGGCGGTGCTGGGAACCTGCCCTCCGGCCTGGCGGCTGGATCTTCGCTACGGACACGACGAGAAAGTGGCTTTCGTGAGCGTCCCCTGCCGCCGCCTCGTGGTGGATGGCAAGGAGCACGTCTACGATGACGCAGCGCAGCGAGTCATCGAACCGCTCCTTCGTGAGGCAGGCCGGAAACCCGGCCACAAGCTGTTCCCGGTCAAGGTGCCTGCAGAGCACGATCCCGAGAAGGTCCTGCCCCTGTTGGCGGCCAGAGCCATGGAAGCGTTCCTTCCCGAGCGTCCGGCGCGGCGGGGCCCAGTGGCCAGCATGTCCTTTGCGATGCAGCAGTATGCCCCAGCCGACCCCAGGCTCCTGGATCAAGCGGTGGCCGAGCTGAGAAGGACGGCCTTCGAAAAGCTCACTGGTTACGCGCAGCAACTCAGGATCGGCCGCAAAGAGATACTGGATGTGATCGGTCCCGAGCCAATGTTCGAGCGATTCGGCGACAGGCTCTTCGAAGCTCGCTACCGTCTCACGGTGCTCTTCCGGCACGGCACCCCTGAGTACATGCTCGGATTCCTCGGCCTGGGAAGCGATCTGACCGTTGATAAGATCTCGGTTCCCAAAGACTATCGGGCTGAGCTCCTCTTCCAGGGGGAGACCACGGTCGCCGAGATGAGGAAGGCCGTCTCAAGCGTGAATATCGAGCCCCGCCTTTCGCGCTACTGACACTGTCCCAAAGCCCCCGTTCTTCACCTGTCTCCTCTATCCAAGAGGATTGGCCCAGGGTGGCTTGACGAACCTGGGTTGCGGAGCGTAAAAACTGCGCTCATGGACCACAAAGACATAGGGATCGCCCTGTTCCTGATCGGGCTGGCGATCTTCTTCGTCTGGGCTGCCAGGGCCCTCGTACTCGCGCGCCGCCGAGAGCGAGAGCTTCTCGCAAAGGAGAGCGCTGACGCCGAAGCTCTGGAGACAGCGTCCGAGCCCGTCAAGGAGATCCCTGAAGAGGAACCCGAAGAGACGCCCCGGGCCGAGCGGGATGGCGAGCCTGCCGAGCCGGCCGAGTCTGCCGAACCAACCTGGGCCGCGAAGCCTGTACATGCCCCAGAGCCTGTAGAGGCTGCAGGGCCCGAAGTGGCCAAGACCACCGGGCCGGTCAGGGCAGCCGAGCCGGCCGAGGCCGCAGAGCCCAGGCCCGCAAGGCCCGAACCGGCCGAGGCCGAAGAGCCCAAACCAGCCAGGCCAGAGCCGGCCAGGGCCGCAGAACCCAAGCCCGCTAGGCCAGAGCCGGCCAGGACCGCAGAGCCCAAGCCCGCCAGGCCAGAGCCGGCCAGGGCCCCCGAGCCCAAGCCCGCTGGGCCAGAGCCGGCCAGGGCCGCCGAGCCGGCCAGAGCACCCGAGCCGACAAGGGCCCCCGAGCCCACGCCAGCCAGGCCAGAGCCCGTCGCACCAGAAGCTCCGACGCCGGCGCTGGCAATGCCCAGGGAGAAGCCGAAACTCGTACCGAAGGCGGAGCCTGCCCGCCCCAAGGAGCTCAAGGCTGGGCTCAAGAAGACCCGAGGCGGGTTCATCGCCAAGCTGGGGGGACTCTTCCGGGGCAAGAAGAAGATCGATGCGGGCCTCATGGATGAGCTCGAGGAGGTCCTATTCACCGCCGACATCGGTGTGCGCACCTCGGAAACCCTGTTCAAGAAGGTCAAAGACGCGCTCGATCGAAGCCAGCTCAAGGACGCCGACGCGGTGTGGGCTACCATCAAGGAGGAGGCCGAGGCCATTCTGACCCTCGATGCCCCACCTTTGGACCTTGGCGCCCACGAGCCATTCGTCATCCTCACCGTGGGCGTGAACGGCGTGGGCAAGACGACCACGATTGGCAAGCTGGCGGCCAAGTACCACGCCGAGGGCAGACGCTGCCTGATGGCGGCAGGCGATACCTTCCGGGCGGCGGCCGTGGAGCAGCTCGAGGTTTGGGGCAAGCGAGTCGATGCGCCCGTGGTCAAGGGCAAGGAAGGTCAGGACCCATCCTCTGTCATTTTCGATGCCATCAAGCAGGCGCAAAAAGACGGCTATGACGTAGTGATCTGCGACACCGCCGGCAGGCTCCACACCAAGGTCAACCTGATGGAGGAGCTCGAGAAGATCCACCGCGTGTCTGGCAAAGCCAT
>JAVEWA010000722.1:0-3340 GCA_034004785.1 Polyangia bacterium | reverse complement strand
GCCTTGGGCCGGACTGCCAAAACATAGGGGAGAACGCCAAACTCCACCCCAAAGTGGCAGTCGCCTCGTTCGATACTCCTCCTCGAGAGGGAGGAGAGCCTGTCTGGGATTCCTCCTCATGGTTTGCTACGGCCGTGGCGAGATGAGTGCGCAGTTCTTGTGTGGACAGCCTGGAAAAAAGCCTCGGAAAGGAGCCGGAACCTGGCCCCGCCCAAATGCGAATAGGTTTGCCGCCCCGGACGTGGAGCGATCCTGACGCACGCAGCGCGCACGCACGCAGCGCGGCAGTTGCCCCGCCCAGGGGGCTCCGGTAGGATCCCTTCACGGCTCGGCAGGATCTCGGGCAGCAGATTGCGAGGCCCTGGCTCTGGCCGGCCAAAGGAGCCGAATGACCTATCCTGCCTCCTCTGCCTCCCCTCGGATCCTCTCGGCCATCCTCATGGTGGCCCTACTCGGAATCGGCCCTGGCACTCTGGCCTCGGCCCCTCCAGACAGGCCCCGGGCTCGGGCCGAAGCAGGCGCCGCTCCAGAGGCAGCCGCCGCTCCAGAGGCAGCCGCCGCTCCGGAGGCAGGCGCCCCGCCAGAGACAGGCGCCCCGCCAGAGACAGGCGCTCCGGGCCCGGCGGCCAAGGCTCCCAGCCGGCCCGGGCCGGCTCAGCCCCCATCACCAGGAGCGACCGCGCCCGCGGCCCCTCCCAAAGCGAAGGTCTCTAGGCAGGCGCCCCCTCGAGCAGCGGCCCTCGGGCCCAGGGCCAAGACCGCTCATCAGGGCGCCGCTCCCGAGGGCGCGGCTCATCCGGGCGCCACTCATCCGGGCGCCGCTCATCCGGGCGCTGCTCCCGCGGAGGCACCCGTGCGGGCGCCCCTTGCGAGAGCCTACTCCACAAAGGGAGTCTGGGAGCTCGGGGGCTCGATCTCCTTCGGCTATGACAAGGATTTCGAAACCAAGTACGAGCACCTGAGCCTGGGATTGAGCGCCTCAGCGGGCGTCTTCCCCGTCCGGCGCTTCCTCCTCGGCCTCTCCTTCGGCGTCGTCCACCTCCAGACCTGGGGGCCCTGGGCGGACAGCAAGACCTCCTCCACCGAGCTATACCTGCTCGTCGGGCCCGGGCTGGTCCTGCCCATCGCTCGTGGGCTGTTCTTCTTCGCGCAAGCCCAGCTCGGCCTGGCCTGGGAGCACTCGTCCTACACCCAGACCCTGGACTCGCTCCGGGGGGTCTTCGGCGCCAAGATCGGCGTGAAGCTCCTCTTGGGCGAGAGCGTCCTCCTCTCAATCGGCCTCGAGCCCCTCTTCCAAGTGGGCAAGCAGAAGGTCGATACCGGGACCTCGGATCCCTTCAAGGTGGACGAGGAGCAGCTCTACCTGCTCCTAGCCCTGGGCCTATCCTGGTTCCGGTAGGTTGTGCCCCTGCGCGGCCTCCGGCTCACCGGGTACGCCAGGTAGGACGCGGCCTATGGGATGAGCTCGGTCCTGGAGATGATCTCGTCCTGGAGGGGCCTGCCCAGATCGGTGAAGCAGGCCGAGTAGCCCGAGACCCTGACCACCAGGTCCCTGTAGGCCTCCGGGTTCGCCTGCGCCTGCCGCAGCGTCTCGCTTGAAACCACGTTGGGAGAGAGCTCCTGGCCGCCGAGGTCGAAGTAGCCCTTGACCAGGGCGACCATGCGGTCGAGATCCTCCTCGGACTCGAGGACCGAGGGCGGGAGCTTCACGTTCACGGCGAGGCCGTTGCTCACCTGGCGGTGATCCACGCGCGTCACGGAGCGGAGCACGCCGAGCAGGCCCTCGCGCTCGCTCCCGTTCGTGGGGGAGAAGCTGTTCGAGACCGGCTCCCCGGCCCGCCTGCCGTCGGGCGTCGCGCCGAGGACGAGCCCCTCCACCACGTGCATGCCGTAGGAGAAGAAGCCCGGTCTGAAGGGCCCGCCTCGGATGTTTCGATAAGACGAGACCCGCTCGCAGAAGAACCCGGCCACCCGCCTCGCGAGCTCGTCCGCCGCACCGTGGTCGGCGCCGTAGGCGGGCGCCCTCCTGGCGAGGGTCTGCCGCAGGGCCTCGTCGTTCACGAAGCGCCGCCCATTGGCTCCTTCGCCCGTAGAGCTGCGCCCCTGTACCTCGCCGTTCGCGAAGCGCCAACCCTGGGCTTCGTCGCCCGCTGAGCGCCGACCCCGGGCCTCGTCACCCGCCAAGCGCCGCCCGTTGGCTCCTTCGCCCGCAGAGCTGCGCCCCTGGGCTTCGTCACCCGCGACGCGCTTGCCCTGGGCATCGTCGCCCGATGAGCGCTGGCCCTGGGCTTCGCCACGCGCAACGCGACGCCAATGGGCCTCGCCACCGCCGAGCCTTCGCCCTATGGCCTTGTCGCCCGCGAAGTTTCGCCCGAGAGCATCGAGGAGCTCGGCCATGGTGACCTGCCGGGTTTCGAAGACCGCCCACCTGACGGCCGCAAGCGAGCTCACCGCAGTGCCGAAGCCCCGGCCGCTCACCGAGCCGAAGTCGTAGTCCGCCCCGCCCGCGGTCATGTCCCTCGCCCGCTCGACGCAGCCCGAGAGGGTGGAGGACACCAGCGGACAGGGGAGGGTCTCTCGATAGACGCGATCCTTGAGGCTCACCGCATGGACCACGCGGTCAATGAGGTGGGCCACCTGGCGCTCGAAGGCGCGGAGCAGCTCCTCGAAGGAGCGGAAGCAGCGCGGGTCGCCAGTCCTCGGCCCCAGCCGGCGGCCGAGGATCCGCAAGCGCCCGTCGAGGAGCGCCATCTCCAGGGCGGCCACAAGAGACACGTCGTTCCCAGAGGTGCATCCAAAGGTGTCGCCGTCCCCGGCTGGCTCCACGCAGCCCACCACACCGTAGCTCCGTGCGGCGGCGATCGAGTACCCGGCCCTCTGGAGGGCAAGCACCAGCACGTCGTCGTTGTGCAGCGCCGCCCCGGAGGTCTTCCGAAAGGTGGCGAGGGCCGCCCGCCAGAGCTCGGGCTTCGAGCGCTCGGAGAGGCGGATGGCAAAGCTGTTGCCGGTGGATCTCACGTTCTCGAAGGCCTCGAGGATCTTGAAGGTGAGAGGGTTCGAGGCGTCCTCGCCCTCGGGCGTCAACCCCCCGACTGTCACCGCGGCGGAGTCCGAGCCGAGCTCGTTGCCAGTCTGGGCGCCCACGTGGGGGAGCACCATGAGGTTCGTACCGAGCTTGACGAGCAGCTCCTCGAGCAGGCCGCTCGCCTCCCCCTCGGTGATCCGGCCCGCCCGAAGATCCTCGAGGTAGTAGGGGACGAGGTGCTGGTCCAGCCGTCCCGCCGCCAGGATCGCGGGCGATCCGTAGGCGAGCAGCCCTCCCACCTGGGTCAGCCAGAGG
>JAVEWA010000080.1:0-15711 GCA_034004785.1 Polyangia bacterium | reverse complement strand
GTGCCTGCAGCGACTCCTTCGGCACGCGCGCTCCCGGATCGGGGGGCGCGTCCCTGGGCGACGGATCCAGCCCGGTGGCCTTCTCTCAGGCCATCACAGGCCTCTCCCCTGGCGTGACCTACTACTACTGCGCCATCGCCCAGAACGCCGAGGGCCTCGGCTTCGGCCAAGTGCTCTCCTTCACCACCGCGGCCGCGCCGGACGTGACCACCGAGGCCGCGACCGACGTAGGGAGCAGCGCCGCCACCCTGAACGGCACTGCCCATCCGAACCAGCTCGCCTCAACAGCGTACTTCCGCTACGACGCCGCGGATCCCGGGACCTGCAACGACACCTTTGGCACCCGCGCACCCGCGAGCGGCGGGACCACAGTTGCGGCCCTGGCCGGATCCACTGCCTTCTCCGAGGCCATCACCGGCCTCGCGCCGGGCAGGACCTACTACTTCTGCGCAATCGCCCAGAACGCGGCGGGCACGAGCTTCGGCCTGGTGCTCTCCTTCACCACCGCGCCGGACGCGCCAGACGTCGTCACGAACCCGGCCACGAGCGTGGAGCCTACCTCGGCCCAGCTCAACGGAGCGGCCAACCCGAACGGTGACGCCGCCACCGGCCACTTCCGCCTGGACACCGTCCACCCGGGCGCCTGTAACGACACCTTTGGCACGCGCTTCCCGGCCACTGGCGGCACCGCCCTCGGCGGCGGCGTCGCCCAGGTCGCCTTCTCCGAGCAGGCGGCCTCCCTGGTCCCTGGCACGCGGTACTACTTCTGCGCCATCGCCTCCAACTCCGTGGGGACTGGCCATGGCGAGGTGCTCACCTTCGTGGCCGGGGCGAACCCGCCGGTGGTGACCACCGAGCCAGCGACCAGCGTGGCAGCGAGCAGCGCCTCCATGGAGGGCACCGCCAACCCGAGCGGGACCCAGACCACGGCCTGGTTCCGCCTTGGCGACAGTGACCCTGGGACCTGCAGCGACTCCTTCGGCGCCAGGGTGCCCGGGACCCTCGGGCTTGCCGTGGGTGACGGCTTCGCCCCGGTCGCCTTCTCCATGCCCATCGAGGACCTGGAGCCTGCCATGACCTACTACTACTGCGCCGCTGCCAGCAACTCGGCTGGCGCGGCCTTTGGCCAAGTCCTCTCCTTCACCACCGCCGCGACGCCCCCTGAGGTCGATACGGTGTGGGCCGATGTCCAAGACGGCTCCGTCACCATGACGGGCCAGGGGAACCCGTTGGGCTCGGAGACCACGGCCTGGTTCCGCTACGACACCGTGGCGCCTGGCGCCTGCAACGACTCCTTTGGCGCGCGCATGCCGACCTCTGGAGGCCAGTCCCTCGGCTCTGGCAGGGAGGCGGTGCAGTTCGACGAGATCATGGCCAACGTGCCGCCCGGCACCTACTACTTCTGCGCCATAGCCTCCAACGAGGCGGGCACCGGTTACGGCGAGATCATGACCTTCTTCGTCCCGACGCCTCAGGTGGATCCGCCTGGCAAGAAGGGCGGCTGCGACTGCCGCGCCTCCTCCGGGGAGGGCGGTGCCCTCGGCGCGCTCCTCGTGGTTCTATTCCTGCTCCTCGTGGGCCGCCGACGCCGGCGGCGCCCGGCGCCCTAGAGCCTCAAAGAGCTGAAGTAACCCTGCCCTTGGGCCCCGCCCAGAGCCAGGCCGGTCGCTGCCTGGGCAGGACCCAGGTCAGCTCAACGTGCACATCCGAGGTGTACAGCCCAAGGCGGCCGCCAATTGCTGCCATTCTTGCGGCCAGAAGACACCTTGCCGACGGCGCACGGCAGAGAGCACACTTCAGGCGGCACAATGCACCTTGACGAGCATTGAGCATGAACGTCATTCTCACTGGGGGCAATCAGTCGAGCCCCTAGAGCCTGAAAGGGTGCGAACGCCCACATCAGCTGTGTCAGGCCAGGCAATTTCTGCAGAAAGGACGTCACATGAAAGTCAGCGCCAGGAACATGCTCAAAGGGAAGATCAAGACCATCACTCCAGGAGCGGTGAACACCGAGGTAGTCGTCGAGCTGCCCGGGGGGCAGGAGATCGTATCAATCATCACGCTCGGCTCGAAGGAACGGCTCGGCCTCGCGGTGGGCCAGGAGGTCTGTGCCATAGTAAAGGCCTCAAGCGTGATGATCGGGGTGGACTGAGTCGGAAGCAGACCTCCAGAGGGGGGCAATCGACGCGCTCGTGGTGCGGCAATGGGGGCGAATACGAGCCTCGAAAAGCGCGAGACGGTGGCTCCTCGTGGCCGAGACCGAGTAAACGCCGAGGTCATTACCATTGCGATAATTTTGTTGGCCTCATAACGAATATTCACTTTGAGAACCGGGGGGGATTTGACTAGAGTGAGGGCATCAACGGGGAGGATCTTCCATGCAACAGAATAGATGCCATCGCTACTCGGCCCAGGCCTCGCGCGGGCTCTGGCGGCCCCTCGCGCTCGGGGCGCTCCTCGGCCTCTTGGCCTGCAGCCCCAGGCCCGGATCCGAAGAGGCTCGAATGGCCCTTGGTGCAGGAGGCGCGCGGGAAGCGCCTGCCGAGTCCCTCGGCACAGCCGGCCTCGAGGCGCAGGATGGAGAAGATGAGCGCGACGGGGCGAGAGGGCCCAATTCGCCCCGCTCCCAGATGGTCTCACGCTACCTGGTGCTCGAAGGCCCGGGGAGCATCGCCTCGGTCCGGGGTCAGGACCTCGGCAAGGCGGCGGTGCGACGCCGGGTCGCGGCTCGCGCCGGGGAATTGAAGGCGAGCCACGCCGCGCTCAGACCGCTCGTCGAGGCTGCCGGCGCGAGGATCGTCGGGGAGCTAGTTCACCTTGCCAACGCCTTCCAGGTCATGGCGCCAAGGGCTGAGCTGGGGCGCCTGGCCAGGCTGCCCGGGGTCGCCCGCCTGGAGATCCCCACGGTGGTGAGGCCCTCCCTGGGCAGCGCCGTGCCGCTCGTCGGCTCGCCCGCACTCTGGGCCGCGTCCCCTGGCCTGCACGGCGAAGGGGTGCGCATCGGCATCCTGGACACCGGCGTCGATTACCTGCACGCGCACCTCGGCGGCGCCGGGGATCCCGAGGACGCCACCGCCAACAACCACGCGGTCATAGAGCCAGGCTCCTTCCCCACCGCCAAGGTCATCGGCGGCAGGGACTTCGTTGGGGACGACTACGACGCCTACGGCCTGGAGGGCAGCACCATGCCCAGCCCGGACCCGGACCCAATCGACTGCAACGGCCACGGCACCCACGTGGCAGGGATAGCCGCGGGCCTGGGAGTCACGAGCGAAGGAGAGGGCTACGCCGGGCCCTACGACGCCAGCCTCGACCCGTCCGCGTTCAGCATCTACCCGGGCGTGGCTCCGGCGGCCCGGCTCTTCGCCCTGAAGGTCTTCGGCTGCCACGGCTCCACCGAGATCCTGCTGCCTGCCCTGGAGCTAGCCGTGGATCCGGACGAGGACGGGGACGTCTCGGATCGGCTCGACGTGATCAACGCCTCCCTCGGAGAGTCCTTTGCCCTCGGCGCCGAGCTGGAGAATGACGCCTGGCTCGCCCTGGCCGAGGCAGGGACCCTCCTCGTGGTTGCCGCGGGCAACGACGGCTCACCGAGTCGCGCGCACCTCACCCTCAGCTACCCTGGCAGCCTGCCACAGGCCCTGACGGTGGGCGCCACCTTCAGCTCGGCAGACGCGAGCAGCTACCTCGCGCTGACGGTCACCGCCCCCTCCTCGGTGGCAGGAACCTACCCCGTGGGTCAGACGAGCGATCCCCCCGACATCAGCACCCTGGGCTCCTTGAACGCGACGGCGGCCCTCGCCGAGCCGGCCCTCGCCTGCACCCCGATCACCAACGGCGCGGAGATCTCCGGCAAGGTGGCCATAGTGCGCAGAGGCTCCTGCCTCTTCGTCCAGAAGGCCGAGAACGCGGCCAACAGCGGCGCCCTGGCCATCTTGGTCGTGGACAACACCTACTCCGACTTCCCCTTGCAGCCCTTCGGGGGCGGGGGCGCCCATGTGATCCCGATGTGGATCCTCAGGCGGGCCGACGGCGAGGCGCTCATCGAGGCCGCGCCCATCACCGTATCCCTGGCCCAGGACGACAACTTGGACCTGTCCTTCGGGCCCGACTACATGGCCTACTTCTCGAGCCGCGGCCCTACCGCCGACCACCTGCTCCTGAAACCAGATGTGACCGCGCCGGGAGTCCGCCTCATGTCCGCCGCCACGGGGACCGGCTTCGAGGGAGTGGCGATGAGCGGGACCTCCATGGCGACCCCGATGGTGGCGGGGGTGGGGGCGCTCCTCAGGCAGGGCCGGCCAGAGCTCGGGCCCTTCGAGGTGAAGGCCCTGCTCACGAGCACTGCCAAGCCGGTCACCACCAGCTTTGACAAGGGCTTCCTCTCCACCCTCGCTGGCGCGGGCCGTGTTCAGGTGGACGACGCCCTCGGAGCCACCGTGACCGCGCGGGTGGAGGGGCTCCCAGGCGAGGCTGGCGCCTCCTTTGGCGTGATCCTGGCCGCCCAGGAGCGCACCGAGACGAGGACCATCGTGGTAGCGAACAGTGGCTCGGTTGCGGCGTCCCTCGACGCGGTCCTCGAGCCGGCCATGACCTGGCCTGGCCTGAGTCTGGCAGTGAGCCCACAGAGCGTGGAGGTGCCCTCGGGCGGCACAGCCACCCTGACCATCTCCCTCACCGTGGATCCTGCCGCGCTGCCGGCGGCCCCCACCTATGACCCCTTCACGGGCCCGGTCAGCGCCGTGGTTTTGGACGGGACCAACAGCCTCGAAACCCCTTCGATCTTCCTGACCGAAGCCTCGGGGGTCGTGTCGTTCAAGGCGAGCGGCACTGGCGACGAAGTGGCAAGGCTGGCTTATCACGGCATCGTGAGGGCCGCGGCAGAGCGGTCGGTGGAGCGGATCTCCGGCTGCCTGGGCGGTGAGGGTGATGACCAGCCGGCCATCGTCCTGTCGGGCGCACAGGCCAGCAACGACAACGCCACGAGCGTGCTCGAGCTGGGCACCACTCTCACTCAGCAGAGCGACCTCGAGGGGCAGGAGGCCACCCGGGACATCCTTGCCGTGGGGGCCTTCGTGGACAAGACGACCGCGCGGGTCTTCTTCGGCGTGGCCACCGCGGCCGACTGGACGACCCCCGCGAGGGGCTGGCTCTCCGAGGTGGGCATCGAGATCGACACCGACGGCGACGAGCTGCCCGACTACCTCGTCACCGCCGAGTCCCTCAATCAGTACGAGGCGAACAAGCCCTCCTTCGGCGCCACTGGCGGGCCTTTCGCCCGGGTCGTGAACCTCGCGACGGGCGCCCTCTCGGGCACGCTCCAGCCTTTGAACGGCGCCATGGCTGCATATCCTGGTGGGATGTTCTACTCGGGAACCCCACCTGAGACCTACGAGACCCAGATCTACCACAACCGCGTGCTGGTCCTCCCGGTCAGGCTCGCCGACATCGGGCGGAACGCCCTCACAAACGGCGCGTTCGCCTACCGGGCCGTCTCCGGAGTCAGCCGGGTGCCCCTGGTGCTCGGGCGCCAGATGGATGCCCCAACCGACGTCTCGACCTGGGTGAGCTTCGACGCCGCTGCCCCGCGCCTGACCCTGCCCTCCTGCCACGCCGGGACCTCCCTCTGCCCGAACGACTCGGGGAGCATTCCCCTGGAGCTGCCATCCGACGCCACCGACCTCCCCACCCTGCTCGTGCTGCACCACGCCAACGCCGAGGGGCCCAGGTTCGAGACGGTTGAGCTGGAGTCGGCTCTGGAGCTGGGAGACCTCGCGGTCACCACGAACGCTGGCGGAGAGCTGGAGGAGGGCTCCGAGGGGAGCGCCACCTTCACGGTGACGAACCTCTCTGGCACCCGAAGGGCGGGCGTCAGGCTCTCCATCGCGATCACGGGCGGAAGCCTCGCGGCCATCGAGCCGTCGCAGGGGACCTGCGACGCCACTGCCTGCGAGCTGGGAGAGCTCCCCCAGGGCGCCGTCGCCACGGTTACCGCCAGGGTCATGCCCGCGGAGGGCGCCGAGGAGCTCGCGGTCACCGCCACGGTCACGACCCTGAGCGCCTGCGAGACAGAAGCCGGGAACGACTCGGCCTCGGCGACCTTCACGGTGATCCCCCCCGCGCCCAAGAAGAAGTCAGGGTGCGGCTGCCACTCGGCCCTGGCGACGGCCGATCTGACCCTCTGCGCGATCCTGGCCCTGCTCGGGCTGGGGCTCCTCATCGTCCGCAGGCGCAGGCTCCCTGCCAGGCGCCGCCAGTAGCTCACGCCGCCAGCGGTGCTGGCACTATGGGCACTGGTGGCGTGGAGGGGGCGGGAGAAGAGGGAGGTGTGGAGGGCGCGGGCAAGGGCGGGACATGGATTACTGGACGACGCCTCGCGGCCCAAAGGAGCAGATGCTCGACCGGCATTCGGTCCGTAATGGGCAGCTCGGGGAGCCAGCGAGCGCGCTGTCTCCAAGCCGCCACCTCCAATGGGCCTCTCGGAGGACGAAGCTCACCCGAGCCGCCGAGCTCGTGGAACCGCAGCCTGGTGGATGGCACGGTAACGCCCCCCAGCACCACGGCGGGCTCGGAGCCATCCACCACCAGGCCGTAGCGGTCGGGGCGTTTCCCAAAGGGGGTGCCCGAGAAGAGCACGAAGGCGCTGGCGGTCATCCCGGCCAGGTGCGGCCAGGCCTGCTCCAGCAGGGCGAAGGTGGCCTCGGCGTCCGAGTCGGTGGAGCCAGGCAGCCCGAAGATGAGCATGGGCAGGCTCGCCACCCCAGCGTTGGAGGCGGCCTCGAAGAGGGGAAGGAGCCCATCGGCCCTTGTGCCCTTTCGCACTAGATCGAGGAGCCGCTGGGAGCCGCTCTCCATGCCCCAGCTCACCCATCGGAGCCCTGCTCGAGACCAGCGCAGGAGCGCCTCTCTGGTGATGTCCGGGGTGGGCCGCATCATGGCGTGAAAGGCTACCTCCACGCCCGAGGCCTCGAGGGCAACGGAGAGGGCGTCCAGGCTCGAGGGCTCCACCGACTGATCGGCGAGGTAGATGTGGCGGGCCCCGTGTTGGCTGACGAGGGCGCCCATCTCCAGGGCGAGGAGCGAAGCCTCCTTCTGCCGGCGGCGCCCAAAGGAGGCGTTGTGGGCGCAGAAGCGGCAGCGGCGCCAGGGGCAGGCCCTGCTCCCGAGAAGAGGCAGCACCGGCTCGGGGTTCCAGTAGGCGCCGAGGTCCAGGCCCGAGAAGTCGGGCCGAGGCCACGGGACGGCCTTTTCCGAATGAAGGCCTTGGGGGGACTGCGACCCTCCTCGTCCAAGAGGGCCACGGCCGAGGCCCGAGTGGATCTGATACAGGAGGCCGGGGATCTCCCCGGGGGGCGCTCCCGCCGCCAGGGCCGAGAGGGAGGCCTCGCCCTCTCCCTCCACCAGCCCGTCGATGTAAGGGCAGGCCGCAAGGAGGACCTCGGGCCGGATGGCCGAGAGCGCGGCGCCGCCGAGGATCAACCTGCGCCCGGGGCCGGGCCACCGATCCGGGCGGTTGGCGGGGATGCGGGGAGAGCCGGCCTCCGCCTCTCGCAGGGCCCGGCAGATGGCGAGGGCAAAGGCGAGCTGCTCGGGGTAGAGCACCGAGAGCCCGATCCACTCTGGATCCGTGGAGAGGGCGGCCTCTACCTCTATGCGGAGGTGCGAGGCCAGCTCCGGGGCGAGCTCTCCTGTATCGAGCCACCTCAGGGCAAGAGCGCGCTGCCCCTGCATGCGTCCCCAAAGCCGAGCAAGGGCGGGCAGGTGAGCCTCGTAGGCCTCCTCCTGGAAGAAGCGGCCGTCACGACCCTGGCAGAAGGCCTCCACCTGAGGGCCCTCGGGGTCCAGCTTGGCCTCGCGGCTCCACCAGGCGATGTTTGCGTCCCTTGTGGAGAGCACGAGGCGCGGGGCAGCCTGCCCGAGGTGCGCGGCCAGGCTGGCCACCCCTAGGGGGACGTAGGTGGGGCCCGCCAGGGGCGGAAAGATGAGGGCCGCTCGCAAGGATCACACCCTCGAGCACGAATGGCTCCAAGGCTCGGCCCGAGTAGATAGCGGATCCGGGCGCTGCTTGCGAGGGGAAAATGCGCGCCACGGAAATCCGCCGCCGCGGGCGAATCCCCTGGAACCACATCTACGTTGCCTCCGAGGAGGGCAAATCCTGCTAGGGCCCGATCTCCTCCACCGGGATGGGGTCGAACTGGAAGCCAGGGGTGGTGAAGACCGGGGAGTCGGATCTGAGGCGCAGGTCTCCACTGGCCTCGTCCACGAAACCAGGGTCCACCTCCTCCAGGTTGGGCTCGGTGCTCTCGTAGAAGCCGAGGGCGCCCTCGCCTCCCCAGGTGCTCTCGTTCATCGTCCCCCCCGAACGCCAGACGAGGTTGTAGCGGAAGGTGCAGCCCTCGGGGTCCTGCCAGTGGCTGCCCTCGACCTGGGTCCAGTCGTTGGGGATGGCGGCTGCCTCGGGGTAGGCGCTCGACCAGGGCTCGGACTGGTAGGCGATGGGATCCCCATCCGGCAAGTTGGAGTAGTAGGTCTCGTACACCACGTTCAAGCGCCCGAGCAGGTTCCAGTCGTCGGGGCAGCCGTCGGTGTTGAAGTCGTAGTTGGAGGTCCGGCCCCGCCTGTCCGTGCTGTGGGCCGCGCTCTTTGCGTCCACGATGATGTTGCCCTCGAAGATGTTGTCCCGTCCGCCGCCAGAGAGGGTGGCGAGGCCGTTGAAGCCGTACAGGATGTTGCCGAGCACCCGCATTCCGCTCACCGAGTCGTCCAGGTATACCCCGTGGCTCCCGCCGAAGATGGATCTCACGTCCCTTATGATGTTGTGCCTGATGAGGGTGCCCCGATAGCCCCAGTCCCTCCCCGCGTAGATGGCTCCGGCGTCGTTCGCCTCCTGCACCACGCGGGCGATTAGGTTCCGCTCGATGCGGTGGTCGTTGCCAGAGAACTGGATGGCCGCGTGGGGCGCGTCGTGCAGGTAGTTGTCCTCGACTATCTGGCCGCAGCCCGAGAGGCGAACCGCCTCCCGGTAGGTGCGGTCCCAGCGGCCGAAGTGGTGGATGTCCGAGCTGCGCACGAAGTTGTCTCCCCTCGTGAGGCTCGGCCTGTGGCCCCCGTCGAGGGCCGCGGCCCTCCCTCCGAAGTCGTGGAGATGGCACTCGGCGAGGCCGCTCCTCGTGCCCGAGATGCGGATCCCGTCGCTCCCCGAGTAGCGCAGGGTCACCTGACGAAAGACCACGTCGTCCACGCTCTCGGCCTCGACTAGCCGGGCCCGCCCGAGCTCGAAGGTGAGCCCCACGAAACGGAGGTGGGCCGCCTCAGTCACACGGAGGATTGGCTCCTCGAGGAGGGTCAGGTTCACCTGCGCCGAGGCCGCGGGAGAGGTAGGCCATACGTAGAGCATGCCGGTAGTCCTGTCCACGTAGTACTCGCCTGGCGAATCCAGCTCCTCGAGGAGGTTCAGGGCGAAGAAGGGCCGCCCCCTCCTGATGCCGTAAACAGGCTCCTCATCGAGGGTCACTACCCCGTCCGAGGCCACCTGACCTGGCAGGGTGTCGTCGGCCCAGAGCTCGTAGAAGAGGCCCTGGAACCAGGGGTCATCCGCTGTCGTCCACGCCTCGTGGCGAGCGCCCGGCAGGCGGAAGGACCGCCCGTCAATGGCCTCGGGAACCCGCAGGAAGCCGTGATCCGCGAAGTCCTCGGGCCTGATTGCTGGGATCACCTCGGAAGCCGCGGCGCCGCCAAAGGGCTCGAGGTCGGGCGGCGGCCACTCGCCAGACTGGAGCCAGGAGGTCTGGCCGTCTGGCCAGCAGTCCGGGCTGGTCCTGGGATCGCTCGCGCTCACGAACCAGTAGCGGTGTGTGGCCCCGCCCCAGTCCCAGGTGCAGTGGTAGAGGAAGTAGTCCTGACCTCCTTGGTTGCCCTGGTAGTTCGGGTAGCCATCGTCTGCGTTGCCAGTGGCGGTGGTGCCGATCCATGCGAAGGTGGTGCCGGCGCCGAAGATGTCCCCAGAAAGCACCGCCGGGGCCTCGGGCGCCTCCAGATCCGTCTGGCCGAAGTTCGGCCAGCGGGCGAGGGTGAGCATGGAGCCGTTCCACACCACCTCCAGGGCGCCCGTGGTCTGCCAAGTTCCGAACCCGCGCCGCCTCAGGGTCCCTCCGTCGAAGCCCCGGGCCTCGAGATCGAGGGAAACCACCTGGCCGCGGGCCGGCACGGGGAGCCTGTTCCAGGCAGGGTCCAGGTCGTTCACCACCGTCAGCCAGGCGGGATCCACGCGAGTGCCTCCAGAGAGGCGGACCTCCTCGCCAGGGTAGGCCACCCAGAAGACCGGAGCCGTCGCATCGCCAGAGTCCTCGGCGGAGAGGGTGAAGGTCTCGCCCTGCTCGTACACGCCGCTCCTTATGGCCACCACCAGGCCTCCAGCGGGCAGGCCCTGGGAGGCGCGGTGATCCCGCACCGCCTGCCGCGCCCGGCCCAGGGTGCGAAAGGGGGCCTCGAGGGTGCCAGGCGATGAGTCGTTGCCGGTCGTGGCCACGTAGTAGTGGGCCTCGTCAAAGGGCGGCTCCACCTCTGCGTCGGCCTCCACTGATGCGTCCGAAGATGCATCACCGCCTGGCCCCGAGTCTGGATCTCCCCTGTGCTTCTTGGGGCCGCAACTGGCGAGGCAAAGCCCGAGGACGGCGACGAGATAGACGGTCAATGAGGCTCCGAGCCTCCTCGGGAAGCTGCTCGTCATGATCGCTCCTACGAGCCCTGTGGCCCATTGCCTGTGACAATCGTCAGGATACCACCTGCGCCGTACGCATGGTGAGCTCGAATCCGGTCTCGAGGGTGACGCGGTGTTCGGGCGCCTAGCGCACGATGGGGCCAGTGCTGCAGGTCTGGATCTCCATGATGAGGTACATCATGATCTTCTCCTGCAACAGCAAGGCGTAGGGCGTGGAGGAGCCCGAGTGGGTGTGGTAAACGGTGTAGAGCACCTTGCCGCAGTAGTAGGGCCAGGACACCGTGGCCGGCGGGCGGTTATCGAATGAGGTCCCGTCGGCGTTGTACATCCACACCTTTGGCGGCAGGTATACCTCGCCGTTCGGCCCGCAGTTGCCGATGCACTCGTCGTCCTCGCCCACGATGCCCTCGCCCATGCTGTGGATGTAGTCCCAGGCGGCCTGGAGGTAGATCGCCGAGCCGCGGTTCACCTCGTCGAGATGCAGCCAGGCATCGAAATCCGGATCCCCTGGATCGCCGTTGAAGTCGTAGGAGCCCCAGTGGTTGCACTTGCCCGAGCCGTCCGTGGGGTTCGAGGGCAGGCCGCACTGCGAGGAGCCGTCGTACCAGACCAGGAAGTCGGGCCAGGGGATCTCCACGAAGTCGTAGTTGAAGTCGTCCACGTAGAGCTTGCCCCCGTCCTTGACCCACTGCTTCAGAACCTCGCCGTTGCCCCCGGGCCAGTTCTCCCCGCAGGGCACGATGACGATGTTGTACTTGTCGAGCTCGGTCCTGCTGTTCACGACCGATGGAGAGACCTCCTTCACGTCGGCGCCGTTGTAGGTCAAGCTCATCGCGTTGAAGAGCTGGTCCATGTCCTCGTAGTTGGCGCTCACCACGGCGATCTTGGGGACGTTGTCTCCGAGGCCGAGGTTCGTAGCGCTGGGCAGGGTGAGCTCCTCTGGTCGGGGCCCTTCTGGCAGGAAGCTGAACTCCCAGATCTGGTCGGGCATGTCCGGGACAACGATCTCGCGCACCCTCCTGAACTCGCCCTTCTGGATGGTCAGGTAGTAGGTCCGCTGGGGCATGAGCTTGATCTCGAACTCGCCGGTCACAGGGTCCGAGAGCTCGTTCGGCGTGCCCGCGGGCACCTCCATGCACTCGTTGCAGTACATGCCCTGGGGCAGATCAGGGGGCTGGGCGTGGAAGGCCGCCACCACCACGCCCGGGATGGGGAAGCGGTTCACCTCGAGGGTGGTCGAGAGATCCGCGCCCGGGCTCCAGATGGTGCCCCTGAGGGTCACGAGCCCCCCCACCACCGCGGCGTCGTGCTGAGGGTTCTGGTTCCAGTTCCAGTTCTGGTTCTGGTTGCCGTTTCCATTGTTGTGATTGTCGGTGATGGTGGCACCGATCGGGCCGCAGGCCATCACGCCGCCGAGGGCCATGACTAGGATAGGAGCAATAATGCGTTTCATGTCGGTCTCCGTTCCTTCTCTGGAGCCTATCTCACGATGGGCCCGGTGCTGCAGGTCTGGATCTCCATGATGAGGTACATCATGATCTTCTCCTGCAGAAGCAGCTCGTAGGGTTCCTCGTACCCGGAGTGGGTGTGGTAAACGGTATAGAGCACCTTTCCGCAGTAGTAGGGCCAGGACACGGTGGCGGGCGGGCGGTTGTCGAAGGAGGTCCCGTCGGCGTTGTACATCCACACCTTGGGTAACATATACACCTCGCCGTTCGGCCCGCAGTTGCCCGTGCACTCGTCTGACACGCCCACGATGCCCTCCCCCATCTCGTAGATGTAGTCCCAGGCGGCCTGCAGGAAGATGCCCGCGCCCCGGTTCACCTCCTCGAGGCGCAGCCAGGCGTCGAAGTCGGGATCTCCTGGATCGCCATTGAAGTCGTAGGAGCCCCAGTTGTTGCAGGAGTTGACGCTCGTGCCCGGCGAAGTCGATGTTGCGCAGGGGCCCGTCGATCCAGTGAACAGGGGTTCATAGACGTACCAGGAGAGAAACTCGGGCCAGACCTGCTCCACGAAGTCGTAGTTGAAGTCGTCCACGTAGAGCTTGCCCCCGTCCCTCACCCACTGCTTCAGAACCTCGCCGTTGCCGCCGGGCCAGTTCTCCCCGCAGGGGACCACCACCAGGTTGTAGGCGTCGAGCTGGTTCCTGTCGTTCACGATGGAGGCGGACACCTCGTGCACGTCGGCGCCGTTGTAGGCCATGCCCATGGCGTTGAACATCTGGTCCATCTCTTCGTACTCCGCGGTGATCACCGCGATCTTGGGCACGTTGTCGCTCGTGGATGGGTTGCTAGTGCTCGGAAGCGTGAGCAGATCGGGCCGAGGCCCGCCCACCTGGTAGGCCGGCTCCCAGACCTCGTCCGGCGTGTCGGGCGTCACGACCTGCCGCACCCGCCTGAACTCGCCCTTCTGGATGGTGAGGTAGTAGGTCCGGCCCGGCATGAGGGTCAGCTCGAACTCGCCCGTGACCGGGTCCGACATGGCCTTGGGAGTGCCGGCGGGCACGTCCATGCACTCGTTGCAGTACATGCCCTGGGGCAGGTCGTCGGGCCTGGCGTGATAGGCCACTACCGCGGCGCCGGGGATCGGGAAGCGGTTCACCTCCAGGGTCTCGGCCAGATCTGCGCCAGGGCTCCAGACGGTGCCCTTTAGCTTGACGAAGCCAGGAACCACGGTCGCGTCGCTCTGGTTGTTCCAGTTCTGGTTCTGGTTCGTCAGGCCGTTGTTGTTGTTCGTCTGCACGTTGGCGCCCACGGGACCGCAGGCAGTGACGAGCAGCGAGAGGGCGAGGCACGCGAGGCTAAGGTAACGCAGGGAAGTAGTCATCGTGATGCTCCCCGGCGCCATGGATCGGCCCGTCCGCCGAGGATCCTGGCGCCGGCTCCAGTTACACCCATACATTATCAACCAACGAGCCGTCAGATTCCACCATCTCGTGTCCGCAATGGACGAAAAAGCACTGTCTATTGTCCCGATTGGTCAAGGGCCGCCGCCCCGCCTAGGGCTGCCACCAGGGCCTGGTCTCGAGCTTTCCCAGCCCCTTGGGCGTCTCGAAGACTGGGCCATGGCCCGGCATCACCAGGCGAACCTGGAGATCCCCAAGCCGCCGGCGGGTCAGGGAATAGGCCTCCCGATCGCAAAGGAGCGGGTTCCACTCTCCGCCGAGGAAGTTCCTGAGGGTGTCCCCCGACACGAGCCAGCCGGCCTCCTCGTGGAACAGGCTGAGGGCGTCGTCGGCGTGGCCTGGGGTCTCGATCAGGATCCAGCCGGGCAGGCCATCGAGGGGCTCGCCGTCCCTGAAGACGGGCCCCCGCCTCGCGCCAAACTGGTTCCTGCTCCAGGGGAAGCCGAAGTCACCGCCGCGCCAGTCGGCGCGGGTGAAGACCGGCATGCCCTGCATGGGCCAGGTCGGCACCGCCCTCAGGAAGAGGAGCCCCGGGGGAAAACGCAGCTTACGGGCCGAGTCAACGTGCTCGGCCGCCACGGGCCCCAGAGCGAGGGGGATGCCGAGCCGCTGGCAGAGGGGATCCACCCCGAGGATGTGATCGAAGTGGAGGTGGGAGGGCATGACCCAGCTCACCTCCGACGGAGGCCGCCCGAGCCAGGCGAGGGCCCGCAGGATCCTGGAGCTGTCCTCCTCGGAGCCGCAGTCCACGATCCCGATGGCCCGGGGCCCGATGATCAGGTAGCTCACCGCGTAACGGCCTGGAACGGCGAGCACCGCGGCTTTGATCGTCCCGCTTGAGTCGCGGTGCTCGAAGAGCCTCGTCTCTGGGGGCCCTGGGGGGCTCAAAAGGCGCGCCAGGAGCGGGCGCGGAGCAGCGGGCAGGGGCCCGGCGCAAGAGGTCAGCCGGATCCGTTCCTCGGGTGGCGTAATTTCCGGGGCGACATCAGGAGAAGACATGGAGCTTTTATACACCCTCGGGCCGCGCCGGGGGACGGCTCAAGTCACGCTCACGCCCTCCCTTCGCACCACCTCCCGGCAGGCCTCCACCTCGCTCTCGGACATGAAGCGCTCCTCCTTGAAGGCCAGCCCGGCCTCTCCCTTTGCCAGGCCGCGCCGCTTGGGCAGCCAGAGCGGGTTGTAGGGGAGCAGGGCCAGGCTTCCAAGCCCCAGGCCGCGGACGTGCCTGGCGATGGCCGCGAGGTTGTCCGGATCATCGGTAATGCCAGGCGCGAGGGGCACGCGGACGAGCAGCGACGGCGCCCCGGCCCTGGCGGCGGCCGAGAGCCGCTCGAGGTTCTCGAGGATGCGCCGGTTGCCCACGCCGATGGCGGCTTTGTGGCGACCAGGGTCGAGGAGCTTCACGTCGAAGTACACCGCGTCGAGGTTGGGAAGGAGCTGCTCTGAGAAGGCCTTCCACCCAAAGCAGCCAGCCGTCTCGAGGAGCACCTGGACCCCGGCGTCACGGAGCCTCGCCGCCAGGGCTCCGGCAAAGCGCGGGTGAAGAGCCGGCTCTCCCCCCGAGAGGGTCACCCCGCCGCCGCTCCTGCGAGAAAAAGGCAGATCCCTCATGAGCAGGTCGTAGAGCTCGTCCTCCCCCATCCGCTCCCCCACCAGGCGGCGAGCGCCCGCCGGGCAGGCCTCCACGCAGGCGCCGCAGGCCCTGCAACGGGCCTGATCCTCCGGCTCTGCGCCCGGCCGAGCCGCCCCGCTCGGGCAGGCCCCGAGGCAGACGCCGCAGCGGGTGCAGCTATCCGGGCGGCGCTGCACCTCGGCGCGGGTGGACTGGGTCTCCGGGTTCTGGCAGAAGAGGCAGCGAAGGGGACAGCCCTTGAAGAACACCACGGAGCGGATCCCCGGGCCGTCGTCCAGGGCGCCCCGCTTCACGTCTGCGATGAGGGGGCCGGACATGAGGGTCAGATCCGAAAGAAACGGGCGGCGGACAGATGGAAGGGAGAGGTCGCGATCGATGGGAGGGGGCCTTTGTTCGAGAGCGTCGAAGTAGACGTCGACAACGGGGGGGACACACCGCGGCTCCGTGGCAAAG
>JAVEWA010000721.1:0-3354 GCA_034004785.1 Polyangia bacterium | reverse complement strand
GTCGCGGTCCCGCTCGGCGAGGTGGCTCACCCATGGGGGGCCCCGGCCGGGCAGAGCAGGCAGGAACATGAGCGAAGACACACCGAAGAACGACACCAGAAGCGGCTCCCAGGATGTGGACAAGACTGGGCCCGGGGGCGGGGCCGGGGGTGGGGCCGGTTCCGGGGGTGGGGCCGGTCCCGGGGGCGGTCCCGGGGGTGGGGCCGACGCTGGGCCCGACGCCAAGGCCCAGAACTTCCTGAGGGAGCTCGTCAAGGCGGACCTCGACAGCGGCAGGCACCAGACCGTGGCCACCCGCTTCCCGCCGGAGCCCAACGGCTACCTGCACATCGGGCACGCCAAGTCGATCCTCTTGAACTTCGGCCTCGCCGAGGAGTTCGGCGGCACCTGTAACGTCCGCTTCGACGACACCAACCCCACCGCCGAGGACACCGAGTACGTGGAGGCCATCCTGGAGGACGTCCGCTGGCTCGGTTGCGACTGGGGCGACCGCCTCTACTATGCGTCTGACTACTTCGGGAAGCTCCACGAGATGGCCCTGGACCTCATCAGGGAGGGCAAGGCCTACGTGGACAGCCTCACCCCCGACGAGATCCGCGAGCACAGGGGCGACTACAACCGCCCGGGCAGGCCGAGCCCTTATAGGGACAGGAGCGTGGAGGAGAACCTCGCCCTCTTCGCGAAGATGAAGGCCGGGGAGCTGAAGGAGGGAGAGGCGGTGCTGAGGGCCAAGGGCGATCTCGCGGCCGCCAACATGAACCTGCGGGATCCGCTGCTCTACAGGATCAGGTTCGCGCACCACCACCGCACGGGCGATGACTGGTGCATCTACCCCATGTACGACTGGGCCCACGGCCAGTCCGACGCCATCGAGCACATCACCCACTCCATCTGCACCCTCGAGTTCGAGAACCACCGGCCCCTCTACGACTGGTTCCTCGACCAGATCGATCTCGAGAAGCACGGGATGAAGCGGTCGCGGCAGTACGAGTTCGCCCGCCTCAACCTGACCTACACCGTGATGAGCAAGCGGCGGCTCCTGCACCTCGTACGCGAGGGCCTGGTGGACGGCTGGGACGACCCCAGGATGCCCACCCTCTGCGGCCTCAGGCGGCGCGGCGTGACCCCGGCGGCCCTCAAGGCCTTCTGCGAGCGCATCGGCGTGTCGAGGCGGGACGGCGTGGTGGACGTGACCCTGCTCGAGCACGCCGTCCGCGACGATCTGAACCGCTCATCTCCCCGGGTGATGGGAGTGCTCCGCCCCCTCAAGGTGATCATAGAGAACCTCCCCGAAGGCGAGGTCATCGAGCTGGACGCTCCCCTCGACCCCGAGAACCCGGCGGCTGGCAGCCGCAAGGTGCCCTTCACGCGGGAGCTATGGGTGGAGCAGGACGACTTCCGGGAGGAGGCGCCCCGCAAGTGGTTCCGCCTGGCCCCGGGCAAGGAGGTCCGCCTGCGCTACGCGGCCCTCGTGACCTGTCAGGGCTTCGAGAAGGACCCCGCTACTGGAGCCGTCACCGAGCTGCGCTGCACCTGGGATCCCCAGTCCCTGGGAGGGACCTCCCCGGACGGACGCAAGGTCAAGGGCACCATCCACTGGGTCTCGGCCTCCCACGCGGTCGAGGCCGAGGCGCGGCTCTACGACCGGCTCTTCACCGTGGAGAACCCGCTCGACGTGCCCGAGGGCGAGGACTGGACCGCCACCCTGAACCCCGGCTCCCTGGAGATGATCGAGGGCTGCAAGCTGGAGCCCTTCCTCGGCCTCGCGGCCCCTGGCAGCCGCTGGCAGCTCGAGCGGGTGGGCTACTTCTGCGTGGACACCAAGGACACCGTCCCTGGGAGGCGCATGGTGCTCAACCGGACCCTCGCCCTGAAGGACTCCTGGGCCCGCATCGAGCGCCGCGAGGGCGAGTGAGCCCTCGCCATCAGCGGCCCAACCTCGCCATCAGCGGCCCAACCTCGCCATCAGCGGCCCACCCTCGCCATCTCCCTCCGAGCCGCCGTCTCCCTTATCACCGTAGTCTCCCTTGTCACTCGCGGCTTTCGGTCGCTTCCGCGGGCCAGAACTCGAGAGGATGAACCACCCGAGTTGATCACCCCGGGGGCGCGCTGGCCGTGGCTTGCCACCCTCTACTTGCCCGGGCTCCGTTTGTGGCCTACACCTTCGGAGAAGGTTGGATCCGACCATGACATACCCAGACAGCGTTGTTCCATCCAGGGCGCCTAGGTCCTCGTGCGTACTCTCGTCCTCGCCTGACACCTCGGCCTCTCGTGTCATCTCGGCCTCTCGTGTCATCTCGGCCTCGCCTGCCATCTCGGCCGCTCGCGTCCTCTCGGCCCCGCTGGCCCTCTTGGCGTTCCTCGCCGTGGTGGTCCTCGTCATGGCCTCGGGCGCCTCGTCCGCCTGGGCGCAGCCCTCGCCCGGCAAGCCCTGGCTCGGCGTGGTCCTGGCGGTGGACGGACAGCCCGGCATCCCCATCCAGCGGGTCTATCCCGGCTCGCCCGCGGCGGCGGCGAGGCTCCTGGCGGGCGACCGCGTGTTCAGGGTGGCCGGGGGAGGCGTGCCCGACGTGCAGGCCATGCAGCAGGCAGTGGCGGCCCACCGGCCGGGGGACCGGATCGAGCTGGAGATCACGCGCAAGGGCCGACGGATGACCATCAAGGTGCTGCTCAAGGCCATGCCTACCTACGCCGAGCAGGTGAAGCAGCACCTGCTCGACAAGCCCGCGCCGCCCTTCACCGTCACCCCGGTCGATGACCAGGGGGCCGCCGGGACCCTGACCCTCGCCTCGCTCAGGGGCAGGGTGGTCCTCCTGGAGTTCTGGGCCTCCTACTGCACGGCCTGCGTGCGCGCTGTGCCGCTTCTCAAGCGCATCCACCAGGACAAGGGCAAGCGCGGGCTGGAGCTGGTGGCCATCACCAGGGACGCGGTGCCCCGGGCCGCGGCCCTGAAGAGCGGGCTGCAGGTCCCCTATACCGTGGCATCTGACCCGCGTGGACAGGTCTTGAAGGACTACCTCATCAACCCCATCCCGGCCTTCATCCTCGTGGACGCAAAGGGCGTGGTGCGAGCCCTCGCCGTGGGGAGCGGTTGGCCGCAGCAGCTCGCCAAGATGATGACCCTCGCGGACAAGCTCCTCGCCGCCACCACAGGGGCCCCAGGGACGGCCGCGGGATCGCCGCCCGTGGGCGCGCCCCCTGGAGCGCGTCCGCTCCCGGCGCCCAGAAACCCCGGCGCCGCTCGGCCCTCGCCTGGCCGCCCGGCCCCCGGCCGCCCGGCCCCCGGCCGCCCGGCCCCCGGTCGCCCGGCCCCCGCTCGCCCGGCCCCCGAGCCGTTCTGACAGCTTTCGTGTT
>JAVEWA010000720.1:0-3358 GCA_034004785.1 Polyangia bacterium | reverse complement strand
CGCCGCCGCCTCGGTGGTCATGCATGGGAGCACGGCCTGGCAGACCGAGCCCAGGGGCTCCATGCAGTTGTCGAGAGCACATCGCGCCTTGCACACTTCCACTGGGAAGGATGGGTAGAGAACGCCCTTGTTGGCGCACTCGCCTCTGCATACGCCGACGGTCTCGGCTCGTGAGTCGCAGATCCCGTCTCCGTCGATGTCGAACGAGACCACCGGGTTGAGCTCGTAGCAGTCGTGCTCCTTATGGATCCCGTCGTTGTCCCTGTCCTCGTCGCAGTAATCGCCGATCCCGTCGTAGTCGAGGTCGAACTGCCGGGATGGGAGCGGGATCTCGACTAGTCGAGGGGCTCCATTCTCATCCACGAAGAGAGGCAGAAACCAGGGGTGGATGCCGTGATCGAAGGAATAGATCGCATTGAATGCCGTGGTGTGAGCCCATGGGTTGAACATCGTCGGGCAGTTGTCGCAACCACCGCAGTAGAACTGCCTGCCAGACTCCAGGATCTGCCCGTAGCCGATCAGAGAAGCCGGAGGGTCCCCCTCGACCATGCACCTCTCGACCATGTCCCTGGGACCATCCCCACGGCCGTCCCCGTCGATGTCGCAGTTCGCACCTGTGAAGAGGTCGGGGCAGAAGTCCTCACCGTCGCAGAATCCATCGCCGTCCAGATCGCCCAGCCCGCGCTCGTCGCAGTTGCAGAGCCCATCGCCGTTCTGGTCGACGGCGCCCTGTGATGAGTCGCACACCACATCATGGTTGCACGCGACTCCCATCCCATTTTGGGAATACGGCTGCAGCATGGCCAGGTTCTTCGCGTAGAAATCCATCACCTTGGGGAAGTCGAAGTGACGTCCGTATCCGAGGCGGTACGAGATGCGAAGAGCCTCGCCCTGAAGATCGCCATATGCACCGACATGCGTGCATTCGGGATGTCCGTCGGGCCTCAGCCGATCGTTGATCCCCGGATAAACGTGGACCGGAGGAATCATGACCAGCACGGATTCTCTCTGTTCAGACAGCCGGATGCCTCCTGATTCTCGAGAGAGACTTGAAAGGTTTACCTGGCCGATGCCTGGAAGAATGTAGTCACCGAGCAGCTCGTGTATTCGGTCCACCGCCTCGTTTTTATCCAAATTGCCAAGCTGGCCGAGCGCGCGCTGCACGCAGCAGGCCTTCTCGAAGTAGCGTCCGTCGAGCAGCAACTCACGGTACCCAGCCCGTCGCAGCGCGTCGCTGAGTATCGAGCTGCCATACTCGCTCCAGATGTCCACGGCGAGCAGATTCGGCCAAGAACGCCCGTCAATGACCACATCTTCCTCGTTCCATATCTCGGTCAGGCAGCCGACGCACCCATGGCTCGTCAGGTCGGTGTTCGTGAGCCCTGTGACCTCGTGGAAGCGGAGAAACTCCTCGGCACTCAGGAGGTCGCAACGGTCGTGCCAGATCTTCGTGCAGGAACCGTAGTAGAAAGAGGAATTTGAGCTCAGATCATCGTTGTATTGATGAAGCCCGGCGCCTTCCCATGTTTCCTCCGGAGGGCGCGGATAATCGATGAAATCCACCTCGCGCCCCATGATCCAATCGCAGTTGATCTGGCGATAGTGAAGTCTTTCCTGGTAACGCGGATCCGTCTGGGGTAGCTCCGGCGGACAGGGTGGCAGGGCGGCGATGGGTTCGATCTCGTCGTGGTCCCATGTTCGGCAAGTGCAGGTCTTCCCCGCGTCGTGATCCACTCCGGGGGGGCGATCCTGAGGGATGGCGATGGCCACCTTGATAGCCGGATGGAAGATGCTGAGAGCGCTCAGGCTGATTTTCACCTCGAGGTAGTCGTCACTGGACGTGCCGGGGTCGTTGATCCTCTCCCCTGCTGGCACCCTGCGCGGAATCAGGGCCGACGCGATTGAATTCGGGTCGGCTGGGTTGGCCTGCCAGGTAACCGTCTCGTAGCGCAATCCTCCCAGCACGGGAGTGATTTGGATGCCGAGAACGTGTAGCGCGATATCCGGGTCGATCCCCTCGAGCATGCGCTGCAGCTCTTCAGAGACCATCTCTTCGAACATTGCAAAGGGCATCTTGAGGGCGCAGGCGTGCTGCGGCAGCTCGTCAGCGTGGGTCCTGCTGCCCTGGGCCGTCAGGCATGCCACCAGAAATATCCCGGAAACGAAGCGCATTACGATGGGGGTGCGGCCTATCCGTGACCTTGCTCCAGTCCGCATGGGATCCTCCTTCGACTCTGGTAGTGGTTGACGTGCTGGAAGAGAGCTCGCCGGATGCGTGGCAAGTTTCACCGAGCTCCTTGTGGTTCAACGTGGCCGAGCGCGTCGGCGCCTCGGACCTCTCGAAGCAAAGGCGACCCGAGGCGCTTGCATCCAGCCCGCTGTAAGGGCGTGGAATGTGCAGGTTATCGTGTGTGTAGAATGGAGCAGTGAACCAATCTCTTCCGCCGAATGAGATGTGTCTGCGTTGGCAATGACGCCTCTCGGTCCGTCTTTCCATCAGGCACACCATTCTCTTGTTGTGCCATGTAAGCATGGAACATTTACCGAACTACAAGCCAGAGCCCGTGCCCCTCGCGATTCTCGATTTCTTCCCGGAAGCAATATTACCCGAGGGGGGGGGGGGGGCGTCAAGCAATATTTATCTAATGCTGAGGTGTGATTATACTAGATGCCGCCGCGCTGTAATAGTACACGTATGTGGCAGAAGGAGTTGAGGGCGTCAGCCTCGTTCCTGGGTACGACGGCGCGGCAGTGGGCTCGACAGGCCTCCTCGTGGGCCTGGCCTTCCATGGAGCACCAGTGACGGGGGGGCCTGGTGCGGATCCCGTCACCTATGCTGCTGTGGCGCCCATCGGCGCCTGGATCCAGGGGCTGGTGGGCGTGCCTTCGAACCCGGACGCAGGGGTGACCGGGGACGCAGGGACCTCGGGCGATGCAGGGGAGGCGGACGCCGGGCCCGGCCCCGACGAAGGCGATGAGAAGGGTTGCGGCTGCCGGTCCTCGCCGTCCGGCGGTCCCCTGTACCTGCTACTGCTAGTCACGGGCTACCTGCTCCGGAGGCGCCGGCGCTTCGATTGACCTGACGAATCATCCAGGGCCCTGGTCCCCAGGGCCCTGGTCCCCACGGCATGGGTCCCCGCGGCAATCGGGGCCTTGCTTTGTCAGCATGAACCATCACTCCTCCCAGAGCCGTTGCACTGGCAGGAGACGTTCGTGCCTGGCTTTGGGCTCTCACCGAGGGGGCTGGACCTACCAGGTGGAGATGCGGTGGAGCTTGGCCTGGTAGCCGAAGGAGCCAACGAGCAGCACGCTCGTGCCCACGGCCCAGACGTCGTTGATCTGCTCTGTGGTGTCGGTG
>JAVEWA010000719.1:0-3359 GCA_034004785.1 Polyangia bacterium | reverse complement strand
GCGCAGGGCCTCATCCGCCAGCTCCGTGCCGCTCATTCCGGGCATGACCACGTCGGTGATGAGCAGATCAAAGGGCGCCTCCCCTGGACCGAAGTGGGAGAGGGCCTCGGCCCCGTCCCGCGCCACCACCACCTCGTAGCCCGCGTCGGAGAGCATCCCCTGCACCATCTGGCGGAGGGAGAGCTCGTCCTCGGTCACGAGCACCCTGCCCCTGGCAGCCCTCCTGGGTGCGGCGGGCGCGATCCGCACCTTGGTGCTGACCGGGCGCTCCTGCCTGGGTAAGTAGATCTCGAAACGGCTGCCCCTGCCCACGTCGCTCTGGGCCGAGATGTGCCCTCCGCTCTGCCGGACGATGCCATAGGCGGTAGAGAGCCCCAGCCCCGTTCCCTTGCCAGGCTCCTTGGTGGTGAAGAATGGCTCGAAGACCTGGACAAGCACCTCCTCGGGCATGCCGCAGCCCGTGTCCTCCACCGCGAGCACCACGTACTCCCCTGGGGCGAGCTGACGCTTCCCAGGCTCCAGTATCCTCTCCGAGGAGGTGCTGATCGTCAGCGTTCCTCCGGCGGACATGGCGTCCCTGGCGTTCAGCACGAGGTTCAGGATGATCTGCTCGAGCTGGGCGGGGTCCGCCCTCACGTAGCAACCCTCCGCTCCCAGGTTGGTGATCAGATCGAGGTGCTCTCCCAGCACCCTCTGGAGCATCCGCTCGAGATCCTTGACCACCACGTCAAGCATGACCATGCGCGACTGCATGGGGCTCCGCCGGCTGAAGGCCAGGAGCTGCTGCGTCAGCTCCGCGGCCCTGCTCCCAGCGCGGGCTATCTCCAGGATCGGCTCGCGCAGGGGCTCCCCCTCGCCGAGCTGCGCGAGCAGGGCCTCAGAGTAGCCGCTTATCACCGTCAGGATGTTGTTGAAGTCATGCGCGACGCCTCCGGCGAGACGACCAACAGCCTCCATCTTCTGGGCCTGCCGAAGCTGCGCCTCCAGGCGGCGGCGGTCCGTGATGTCCCTGGCGATGCCCTGAACCGCAACAGGCCTGCCGTCCTGGAGCACCAGGGAGGAGGCCACCTCGACGGCGATCCGGCGCCCGTCCTTGGCGAGGATCTCCAGCTCGTAGGTCGTCGACTCGGCGCTGCCGGAGAGCTTGCTCATGGTCTGCTGCCGAGCCGTCTCCACGAACTCGGGGGAAACGATGTCGGCCACCGAGAGGCCCGTGATCTCCTCCCTGCCGAACCCGGTGAGGTCGAGGCCCGCCTGGTTCACCGAAATGAACCGGCCCTGAAGGTCGTGCACATAGACCAGGTCCCTGGCGTTCTCCACGAGCTTGCGGTAGCGCTCCTCGTTCTCCGCGAGGGCCTCCTCCGAGAGGCGCCTGCCGATGGCCGCTCCGAGGATCCTGGCGACGGCCCGAAGCGCCGTGTGCTCCACGTCTGCGAAGAGCGGTTTGGGGCCGAGGCTGTCCAGACCGAGGTAGCCCCACCATTTTCCCCCGACGAAGACGGGCATCACCAGGAGCTCGTGGGAGCCGTGGGGCGCCAGGGCTTGGCGCTCGGGCTCGGGGAGCTGGGCCACGAGGCCGGAGATGCCCTGCCCCCTCTCCAAGGTGGCGGCCCAGCGGCCGAGGCCCGACCCCTCGTAGCTCTCGTCACCCGCGAGCGGCAGGTCCCTCAGAGGCTGGACCCCGCCGGCGCACCATTCGAACCTCCTCAGAGAACCGCCTCTTGGCGGCGGCGTAACCGAGTTCTGGTGCAGGTAGGCGCGGCTCGCGCCCGAGGCCTCCCCGAGCCGCTCCAGGCACCGCTCCACCACCAGGTGCCAGTCCGCCCTCATGAGCAGCCACTCCGCGGTGGTGCTCACCGCCTCCAGCAGCCTCTCGCGCCGCTCGAGGAGCGACGCCAGGCTGCCAAAGACGTCTATGGTCGAGCGAGAGGTATTCCTTGGCTGAGTCATCTGAGCCTGTAGTCCTCGCGAAGGGCTCGTGGCCGATCCGTGTCTCCCAGTCAGGCCGCGCCGAACGAATCACACCCATCATGCCGCGTGGAGCCCCTCAGGGCGAGTCCCCGACCGCGGCCAGCCGGGCCCGGATGGCTTGGATCAGCGCCTCCAGGGAGACCGGCTTCACGAGGTATCCGTCGCAGCCCGCCTGCTCGGCCTCGGCCCGCACCGACTCCTCGGCGTGCGCAGTGAGCATGAGCACTGGCAGGGCGGCAATAGCCGGGCGCGCGCGGATGGCGCGCAGAAGGCTCACCCCGTCCTTGCCTGGCAAGGTCATGTCAACCAGACATAGATCCACTGCCTCGAAGTCGATGCCGGCTAACGCCTCCTCCACCGAGGCCGCATCCATGACCCTGTAGCCGCGCTTGCCCAGGGCAATCTTGAGAAACTCCCTAGTGTCCTCGTCGTCCTCCACCAGCGCGATGCGTGCCAGCGCTGGAACCCCGCCCGCGGGGGTCATTGACCTTCCGACAGTAGAGGCGGCGCGGCATGTAGCCTTGGCCTTGCGAAGGGAAAATCGCAGCGAGGTGCCCCTCCCCAGCTCAGTCTCCAGGGAAATGCAAGAGCCGTGCGCCTTCAGGATGCCGTGCACTATTGCAAGCCCGAGGCCCGATCCCTGGAAACTGTCCCTGGACTTCACGAAGGGCTCGAATACCCGCTGCGCGAGCTCGGGGGAGATCCCAGCACCGTCGTCGGACACGCAGAGCTCTACGCCCTCTGCCTTCTCGACCGCCTCGATGCGGATCCTGGCCTCTGTTCCTGCGTGGTGCACGGCGTTGTCCAGGAGATTGGCGAGCACCACCCGGAGCAGCTCCTCCTCGGCCTCCACCAAGGGCAGGCTCTCAGGGACCCGGATCTCGAGCCTCTGGCTGGCCTGGCGGTGGCGCACCGCGAGCTCGGAGACGCAGTCGGAGACCACCTGGTGCAGGGAGACGGGGTTCAGGCCAAGGACGACCCTGGAGCCTGGCTTGATCACGCTCTGGTAGCTCAGGAGGTTCTGGATGAGGGACGACAGGCGCAGCAGATTCCGCAGGGCTATCCGCAACCGATCCTTGGCCGCCTCTGGCAAGGCCCCGAAGCGCCCTTCCAGCAGCAGCTCCAGGTAGCCGATGCCAGTCACGAGAGGAGTCCGCAGCTCGTGGCTGACCATGGCGAGGAACTCGTCCTTGGCCTTGTGGAGCTGCTCGAGCTCCTCGTTGGCCCTCTCGAGGGCCAGGTTCCGCCTGGCGAGCTCCTCCGAGGCCGCTCGCGCAGCGGTGATGTCCTCGTAGCAGCCGAGCACCCCGATGGTCTCTCCCTGGTGGTCTCGCAGGGGGATCTTGCTCGTGCGGAGCCAGATGCGCTTCCCGTCGGGCGTGGTCTGG
>JAVEWA010000718.1:0-3368 GCA_034004785.1 Polyangia bacterium | reverse complement strand
GAGGGCAGCGAGCAGGAGGTCGCTTGCGGGAGTGAAGCCGCCGAAGCGCCGCTGCACCTCCTCGATGGAGGTGCAGAGCAGCGCCTGGGCGATGGGCCCGCGCTCGGTCACGCCCACGGCGCCGGCCACGGACGTCGGCGCAGACGGGATCCCGCGCACGCGGGGCTCCTCCTCGCGCACGATGACTTTCGAGGAGAGAAGCTGCTGGGTCACGGGACGCTCCTTTCGAGGCTCATCGCCCCAAGGTCAAGGCCGGCCACGGCCTTGCCGCGGTCGAGGGGTTGGCCCTCGTCGAGGTCAAAGCCGCGGACCACCAGGCCGCAGGTGAAAGCGCGCAGGTCGTCGGGGCCGTCGAGCTGGGGGCGGATCTCACCCTCCGGATCCAGCTCCCAGCGCACCGATCCAAGAGCTGGGTCCTCGGGGTCGCGGGGCAGGGTGAGCCACCGGTTCCGCCCGAGGAAGATCCCCACCGCGGCCATGAGGTTCAGAAGCTCGACCGTGCTCGAGGAGGCGGCTGTGAGGGTGAAGCCCAGGTCCACGGTGTAGGTCGGCCGGTGCCGGCGGATCTCGGGACCGGACGGCCCGGGCACCAGGTCTTCCCGGGCCTCGTTTCGGGCGTAGAAGCGGTTTGGGGCCACCTGTGGTCCGGTGAGCACGAGCCCGGGCAGCTCGGCCAGGGTGACCAGCTCCAGGTTGCCCGCCTCTGGGTCGCGGTAGTCAACGGCAACGGAGATGCGGGCGCTCACGAGGACCTGGCGTTTCAGCTCCTGGATGAGGGCCCGCACGAGGCGAGTGAGGTCCGCCTCCCTGGCCAGCCGGGGCCGCAGATACCTGTAGGCCGCGGCGAGCGTGGCGGTCTCGCCCGGCACGGGCGCTCCGGACGCGTCGAGGTTCCATAGGGTGACATCCACAATGGCGGGGGCGTGGGCCGGCGTGCGCGCATCCACGAAGGAGGCGCCGGCCTCATGGTGCACACCGAGCACCAGGGCCCTCGCGTCCCCGAGGCGGACCTCGACCGCGTCAGCGATACCCGTGCCCGTGAGGCGCACCAGGTCGCCCCCACCAGGGGCGCCAGCGGCCGGCTCCAGGCTCTGAAGCGCAGGCACGGTCATCGGGTCCCCCAGCCGAGCAGGGCCGCCACGCGGCCCAGGAAGCGCGCCTGGGCGCCTCTTACGAACTTGGCGAAGGCCGGCCGGAGGAAAGGCCGCGCAGGGATGCGGATCACCACCACGCCCTTGCCGCCGCCGCCACCGCCGCCACCGCCGCCACCGCCGCCACCGCCACCACCGCTGCCCGGCTCACGGCCCGAGGCCCGCATGAGCGCGAACAGGAACCGCCGCATGGCCTCGGTCAGGGGGATCACGATGGGGCCCGACCCGAACTCCTGGAGCTGCGCCACGTCCACCAGGGCCTCGCCGTCTTTCCCCCGGGCCTTGCGCGGCACCCCCACGAAGGCCTCGCCGCTGGTCACGATGGCGGCGATGGCGTTTCGCAGGTCGCCTCGGACCATGAGGGCCTTGGTCCCTCCGAAGCCCTTGAGCCTTCGGGCGCCAAGGGTGAGCGGGGCGGGGGGCTCCAGGGCCTCGCCGCCAGGCGACTGCTTGGTGATGCCTTGGACCACCTCGCCTCGGAGTAGCTCGGCCTCCTGGCGAAGCGCCCTCTCCACGGCGTGTTGGATCTGCCGGGGCCCCGAGGCCAGGATCCGCCGGGCCATGGCCCAGTCGCCGGTGCGCTGCACGGTCATCGCCTATCGCCTCCCTGCCGCCTGCCGGCGGGCTTCGAAGGTGACGAGGAGCAGGTTTCGCCTGGGCCTGGCCCGGCCCAGGCCGAAGCCCGTGGCCCGGGTCTCGGTGACGTACATCCCCGGCGGGTCCCGGAAGGCCTGCACGAGCCCGCCTTGCCTGTCCCGCAGCACACCCAGCCGATCCCCGGGCTGGACGAGCGCCACTCCGGTCGCCGAGTCCACGAGGCCGAGGCGTTCGAGGTCCCGGAAGTGGAGCACCAGCCGAAGCTCCCCCCGCGACGACTGCCCGCCCGGCAGCATGCGCAGGGCCTCCAGCACCTCGGGCTCCACCTGGCAAGGCACCTGCACCGGCGTGTGCTCCATGCGCCCGGTCTCACCCAGGCCGTCGTCGTCCCGGTCCACGCGCACGGGCTCCAGGAAGTCCGGGTCCAGCCCGCTCGCGAGCGGTCCGGCCCCATCGGGGTCCAGGGCCGCCATGGCCCCGGCGTCCAGCCGGTGCAGCTCCGCGACGAACCAGTAGATGAGCCGCCCTCGCATCAGGCCGCCCCCATCCCCGCCGGCCGGCGATAGCGCATGAGCACCCGGTCGATCTCTGTGTCTCCTGTGAAGGGCCCGGGCTCCCCTGCGGGGCCGAGCTTGTAGCTCTGGTCCCGCGTGCGCTCCTCCAGCAGGCGCCACCGGTCCCGGGCCTCGGCCGCTTCCTCCACGTCGCCGAGCAGCGGCAGCCACCTAAGCGCGAGCAGCATGCAGGCCCGCCGGATGGCGAGCGGCGTCCGGCCCTCGGGCGTGCCGTCCGGCTCCGTGTAGCCCCAGAGACCCTCGGCCCGGACGTTGCCGCGCCCGTAGGGGAAGACGTACCCGCGGCGCAGCGTGAGGCGCGGCCCCGCGAACCCGGGCTCCACAGGAGCGCCGACGACCACCAGGCTCGCCGGGCCCAGGGGCAGCGCCTTGCCAAAGACCGTCAGGCTGTCGATGCGGATGGGCGGGGCAGGGGGCTCCACCGTGGGCGTGTCGCGGCCGTCGAGCCGATACGCGGCCTCGCGCGGCTCGAAGAACCACCCGGTCACCTGGTCGATGGTCCGGCTCGCCTCCTCGAGGAGCGCCCCAAGACGCCCATCACTGGCGCTGTCCACGCCCTCGGCGCGCAGGTCGTCCACGGTGGCGTACATCCCTAGCCCTGCTCCTTGCGCCCGCGCCGAAGGCCAACTTCACCCGCCTTGGCCTCGAATGCCGCCGCCGGCACGGGAGGCGGACCCGCCGCCTCCCTAGCCTCCCGGGCCTCCCGGGCCTCCGTGGGCCGGGCCCGATCCGCCGGCCGGGCGGGCTTCTTCTCCTCGGTCTCCCGGACCTCGATGTCCTTGGCCTCCGTCGCGGTGCACACGTCGAAGGCGAGGGCCGCCTGGGGGTCGTGGGCGCGCTGACGCACCCCGCGGAGGTGTGCGCCCACCTCGGCGCTCACCTCGTACCAGCCCTTGCCCTCCTCGAAGCGGATGCCCCGGTACACGAAGCGCCGCAGCACGTGGCCATGGTGCGGGTCGCGGGGCTTGATGCGAGCAAGCAAAGTGTCCATGTCGTCTCCTCGAACCGGTTGGAATCAGATCAGCCAAAGCCCCGCGTCCCGGGA
>JAVEWA010000717.1:0-3371 GCA_034004785.1 Polyangia bacterium | reverse complement strand
TCGAAGGCGCCCGCGCAGCGGCCCCTTCGAGGAGCGCCCAGATCGACCGGGCTCTCGTAGCCCTGGAGAAGCAGCGGAAGGAACGAGCTGACAAGTGATGCTGCTAGCCTGTACGGGAGGGCCGCAGTGAGCGGGCCCCAGAGAGCGGGCCCCAGGGAGAATGATCTTTGGTCCGGGCCCGAGAAACGCTATGATACCGCCGAAGTCGCAATAGACCTTGGGAGATTGAACATGAACCCCAATCAATTCAGATGGATCTCGATGGCATCCCTGTCCTCGGCCTGCCTGGCTCTCGTCTTGGGAGCGGCCTGCGGCCCGGTGGTGGGCCAAGGCAACAACAACAATCAGCAGGGAGACGGGATGGTGAACGAGTGCGAGGTGGGCGACGTGCTCTGCGTGGGGCAGACCGCAAGGATCTGCACCTCTACGAACACCTGGCGCGAGGAGGTCTGCCCGAGCGCCTGCGTGGTGGGCGTGGGCTGCGTCAACTGCGTGGAGGACGCCTTCTACTGCGAGGACGACTGGGTGATGATCTGCGACTCGAACCAGGAGCTGGTGCCGCACCACCAGTGCCCGCCCGAGGAGGCCTGCATCCTGGGAGACTGCGTCACCAAGTGCGACCCGCGGGTGCTCACCGCCTCCAACGTGGGCTGCGATTTCTGGGCAGTGGACCTGGACAACGAGGTATCCAACCTCTTCGGCATATCCAACGACGCGGCCGCGGCCCAGTATGGCGTGGCCATCGCCAACAACAACGACTACGCCGTGGTGGTCGAGATCTACAAGAACTCCAATGCCGTGGGCCTGCAGGCGCTGGAGACCCTGGTGAGCCCCGAAACTCCGGTGACCGTGCCGGCCAAGAGCCTCGTGCGCATCGACCTGCCCCAGCGGGAGGTGGACGGCACCATGGGGCAGAACAGCTCTTACAACTCGAGCGCGCCCTCGGGTACCTTCGTCTCGCCCCACGCCTACCGCATCAAGTCCAACGGCCCGGTGGTGGCCTACCAGTTCAACCCCATCGTGCAGAAGTTCTCGAACGACGCCTCGATCCTGATCCCGATCCAGGCCCTCGGCAAGCAGTACTACGTCATGGGCTACCCCACCGCGAACCCCTGTAGCATGGGCGGGATGACCATTCCCTCCATCCCAGATCACACGGCGGTGACCATCGTGGGCGTGTACGAGGAAACGCACGTGACGGTGTACCCCACCCACCCCATCATGGGCTCCGTGGCGGGCTCGGGCATAACCATCCCGGAGACGCCCGCGGGCGGGATGGTCGAGTTCACAATCGGCCCCTACGACGTGGTTAACCTGGAGTCCCTGGCTCCCGCGAGCTGCACCTTCCCGCTGACGCAGGACGGAGACTTCACCGGGACCAAGATCGTGGCCACCGAGAACGTGGTGGTCTTCTCCTCCAACGAGCGCGGGCTGGCTGGCGGCGAGGCCACCCCGCGTCCACCCAACTGGGATGAAGAGACCTGCTGCACCGATCACCTGGAGCAGCAGATGTTCCCCATCACGGCCCTCGGCTGGGACTTCGTGGTGAGCCGCAGCCCGGTGCGCTCGGTGGGCGGCTACCGGGAGCCGGACGTGTACCGGGTGCTCGCGACAGTGGACAACACCGTGGTGACGACCAGCCTGTCGGACTTCGCCTCCTTTACGCTGAACGCGGGCGAGTTCAAGAGCTTCTGGGCCCAGGACGGCTTCACCATCCAGTCCCAGGGCGGCGCCATAATGGTGGGCCAGATCATCGTCTCCCAGGGCTTCACCGACGGCGGCAACGGCGACTCCACCTTCACCATCTTCCCGGCGGTGGACCAGCACCGGAGGGAGTACGTATTCCTTATCCTCGACACCTTCGACGACAACTACATGGTGCTGGCCATGCCGAACAACGCCGGAGTCGCCATCGACGGGCAGCCTCAGGGGGAGTTCCCCCAGAACTGCACCTTCGAGGACATCGGCATGATCAACAATCAGATGTACCGCCAGATGACCTGCCTCCTCCCGCCCGGAGTGCACACCGTGGAGGCCACCCAGCCCGTGGGCCTCACCGTTTACGGCTACTACAACGTGGGCTCCTACGGCTACCCGGGGGGCTCCGACGTGAAGATCATCAACCCGGTAGAGTAGGTGCTCCCGAGTAGGTGCTCCCAACCCCGTAGAGTAGGTGCTCCTCCCTAGGACGCCTCGACTCCCAAAAGCCTAGTGACAGCCAAGGCCGCTGCAGGAGGGCCCCAGGCCGCCCGTGTTGCTCGGGCCGTGGCAGGTCATGCAGGTCCCAGAGGAGCCCGGGAGGTGCATGGCCCCGCCCCGGTTGTAGGTGTGGTCGCTGGAGTCGTGGCAGTTGTAGCAGCTCTGGGCCGAGCCTCCTCTAAGATCGCTCCCGTGGCAGGAAACGCAGCTCGTCAGGGGATCCGTCTTGCCGGTCATGTGGTAGTGCCCGCCCTGGTTGTCCGTGTGGCCGGCCGGGGCGCTGGCGTCGCCCGAAATGACCGCGTCCTGCGAGGCGGCGTCCTCCTGCGAGGCGGCGTCCTCTTGCACGGCGGCGTCCGGGCGGCCGTTATTGTTGTTCCCCTGATCGTCGTCGTCCCCGCAGGACAGGGCCAGCCCGAGGCCCAGGGGGACCGAGAGCAGGCCGAGGAGGAGGACCTTGAGCGGAGCATTGTTCTTGCGCATCTGGCGCTCCTTGCCTTGGGCTAGACCTTGATGCCCCCAAAATAGAGCCCGAAGAACCTGTCCACAAGGGCCTCGGTAAGTGGGGGTCTCTCGCCCAGGTACCGCCCGAGATCCACGAGCTGCTCGAGCAGGTCCCGCGGGTGGCAGCTTCGAAGAGGCCTCCCGGCGCCGCGGTAGTGCTTCCGGAGGACGTAGTCCACGAGGGCCTCGCTGTAAGGGATGCCGTGCCTGCCGCACACGCTCGCCCAGATCTGCTTGTAATCCCCGGGCGAGGGATCTCCGATCTCCACCTTGTAGCGGATGCGCCTGAGGAAGGCCTCGTCCACCAGGGAGGCTGGCTCCAGGTTGGTCGCGAAGACCACCACGTTGTCAAAGGGCACGAGGGCCTTCTGGCCCGATCGGAAGGTCAGAAAGTCGAAGCCGCTCTCGAGGGGAACGATCCAGCGGTTCAAAAGGTCCCTCGCGTCGCAGCGCTGGCGGCCGAAGTCGTCGATGAAGAGCATCCCGGAGTTGGCCTTCACCTGGAAGGGCGCCTCGTACCAGGTGGCGGCTCCCGGCGAGGTCAGGTCCAGCATCTCCAGGGTCAGCTCGCCCCCCACCATCACGGTGGGCCGCTCGGCGAGTACCCAGCGGCCGTCGTGCCTGACCTCCAGGCTCTCCGGGTCCACCTCCTCGGGGATCGGCTTGTG
>JAVEWA010000079.1:0-15825 GCA_034004785.1 Polyangia bacterium | reverse complement strand
ACCGCGTTGGAGGCGTCCTCGCCGGTGGACACTGGCGCGCCGAAGAGCGCCATGATCTCGTCGCCGACGTACTTGTCCAGGGTCCCCTGGTGCTTGAAGAGCACCTCCACCATCTCTTCGAAGTACTCGTTCAGCATCGAGACGACGTCCGAGGCCTTCATCTTCTCGCTCATGGAGGTGAAGCCGCGGATGTCGGAGAAGAGCACCGTGACGTTGCGCGCCTCGCCCCCCTTCTCCATTCGAAGCTTGCCGGCCACCACCTGGTCCACCAGGCTGGGGGACAGCAGGCGCTCGAAACGCGCGCGCATGGAGGCCTCGTCCTCGATGTTCTTGGCGAGGCGGGCGTTCTTGATGGCCGAGGCCGCCTGGCCGGCGATGCCAGTGAAGATCTGGAGGTCCTTCTCCGTGAAGGCGTTGGTGGCGATCTGGGAGTCCAGGTACATCAGCCCGAGGAGCTCGTCCCTGAAGAGCAGGGGCACACTCATGGTGGAGCGGATCCCCTGCATGATGATGGAGTGGGCTCCGGAGAAGCGGCTGTCTATGGCGGCGTCCGAAGAGAGCACGGCGCTCTTGGTCTGCACCACCTGGTTCACGATGGTGCGCGACAGGATGATCTCTTCGTCCTTGTCGCGGCTGGTCTCGCGCCGCTTCACAACCTGGCTCTCCAGCTCCTCGGTGGCCGGGTTCATGAGGAGGATGACGCCTCTATCGGCGGGGAGCAGCTCGAATGCCTTGTCCATGATCTTCTCGAGGAGGCTGTCGAGCTTGACCTCCAGGGACAGGGCCGTGCCCACCTCGTGGGCGACCCGCAGCTTCTCGTAGTCCCGCCGCAGGATGTTGACGTCGTAGATGTCCTTCTCAGGGAGGAACTCTCTGCTGGAGAGGACGTCTATCTTCTGCCGGATGTGGCTCTCGAGCATCTCCGGCGAGATCGTGACCCGCTCCTCGCTCTTCGGGGCCTCGTCGTCCTTGCGGGTGAAGACCATGCGCGTGGAGCCGAGGGTGAACTCGTCGCCCTCCTCGAGCACGCGCTCCATCACCCTGACCCCGTTCATGTAGGTGCCGTTCAAGCTCCCGAGGTCGCGCAGCACGAAGTTGCCATCGGGGGCCTTGAAGACCTGGGCGTGCTCCTTGGAGATGATGCGATCCAACACCTGGATGGAGTTGTTCGGGTGGCGGCCGATCGTGTTGATGGCCCCGAGCTCGAACTCCTGCTGAGGATCGGTCGTTAAGAGAATCAGCTTTGCCATCGCAACCGGTCATCCACGCTGAGAGAGCAGCCCGTACAGCAGGCGACTTTATAGCGGCTTCTCGCTCCTCACAAGCTCCAAAGGCCAAGCCATGCAACCACTTGATACCACATGACAATGCTCACGTGTTGACGCCCGTGGCGCTCTGGGGGACGCGAGCCCCCTGGGCCCTGCGACTACTTCACCCCGGGCCGCTCCTGCAGTGCCTGATGATCCTGAAGTCGTGGAGGATGGGCGTCTGGGTCCGATCCTGGCTCGTCAGCTCGAACTCCACTTGCAGGTATCTGGCCGGGTTCGGGTCTATTGGCCCGAAGGGAGGCGCGGCCAGGTCGGCGGGCGAGCTGTCCCAAGGGCCGTGCCAGGAGCCGAGGGTAGTGGGGGAATCGCCCGTACGGACCCTCACGGTGATGCCGGTGTCCTGGGGCTCGGTGGAGGACCACTCCACCGAGTCCCAGACGGTCTCTTGAGGCAGGGGGCAGCCCTCCAGGAGGTAGGAGTAGGTGCCAGAGGGGCGCGTGAAGTTCCTGAGCCCGAAGCCAGTGAAGTCCGAGTAGGTGTAGGGGTTCATGCCCACAGGCACCGAGTCCACCTGGCCCGTGGGATCCCCGTTTGCGTCCACCACGATTCGCGTACACGAGCCTCTGCCGAGGCCGTTGCCCGTGTCGTTTATGCCCCAGACATGCCCCGTGAAGTCGATCCCCACCCCCACCGTGCCCGTTCCGGTCGTGTAGTAGAGAGGGTACCCGAGGGCCTCGCCGTCGTAGTCTCCGTCAGCAAGGTTGGATGGGATGCGGGAGATGTAGCCGTCGGTGTGGGCCAGCCACACGAAACCCCTCAGGTCGGGAGCGATGCCCCTGGAGTGGACGCTGCGGGTGAAGCGAATCCGCATCCAGGTGCCCTGCCCCAGGCCAGCGGGCGTGGACCTGTCCGGGCTGTAGCGATAAGCGCCCTTGTCCAGGTAGCAGGAGGCCAGCCAGACCTTCTGATCCGCGTCAATGGCGATGCCGTAGTGAACGCACCACTGCGGCGTCTGGTAGGGGCTCGTGAGGACGCCGCCGAAGGTGCCGTTCGTGTGGACGTAGAACAAGTACCCGCGGTAGTCGGTACCCCACACCACGCCGTGGCCGTCCACGGCCAGGCCGTACACGCACTCCACGGGCGCGGGCACTGGGATTCCCTGGATGCCAGGGGTCGCGGGATCCATATCCTGGAGCTGTCCAGTCGCGCCGTTGACCTTGAAGACCTCGTTGGTGCCCGATGCCTCCCGACAGGTGCCAACCCACGCGTTGCCCTTGCCCGCGCTGTAGGGATCGCCCGCGTCGAGGGCCACCGAGCGTCCGAGGGAGTTCGTCGTGGCGTAGTTCGTAGTGAAGAGCACGCACTCGTCGTCCAATCCGTAGAACTCGGGGGCAGTCAGGCCGTTGTTGCACACCGTGGTCCTGCTGTCAGGCACCCCGTCGCCATCGCAGTCCACGGTGATCTGGCCGTCGCCGTCCAGATCCCTTGAGGTCTGGATGATCCCATCGCCGTTGCGGTCCACGCAGTCGGCCTCTGAGTTCGCGATCTTCGTGGTGGAGGCCTGGCCGCTGAAAGCGCGGTTGGCTACCCATACGTCGAAGTTGTAGTCCACCGCGGTGCGGCTCGGGCTGTTGTTGCCCGTCTGGACAGGGTTCCCAGCCGTGTCCAGGCACTGGCCGAGCTGCCAGGCCGTGTTGCCGTAGCAGGTGACCGAGAAGTAGCGCCCCACCTCCTTCAAGCTCACGGTGTCGACCTTGCTGACGGTCCCGGCGCCGAGATCGCTGGTGTTGGAGATCCACAGGAAGTTGAAGTTCACCTGGGCGGCGTCCAAGACGATGTCCCCGTTGGGGTCGAGACCCACGCCATCGGCGCCCACGTGGTCGGGATCGTCGGGGGGCATGGGGAAGGGGTCTTGGCCCAGCTCCTCCACGTTGCATCCAGGCAAGCAGTTGCCGCAGGCGTTGAGCACTCCCTCGTCCACGCTGCCGTCGCAGTTGTTGTCCACGCCGTCGCAGAGCTCCGTGGCGCCAGGGTGGATGAGGGGATTGGAGTCGTCGCAGTCCACTTCGATGCAGTCGGCTCCAAAGGGCCAGCCGTCTCCGTCGAGGTCTTGGCAGTCCACCCCAGGGCAGCCGTCGTCCACGGTGCCGTTGCAGTTGTCGTCCTTGCCGTTGCCGCACACCTCCGGGGCGCCCCAGTGGACGTTGGGATCGGTCTCGTCGCAGTCCGGCCCGGCGGCGCAGCCCTCGCCGTAGCCATCCCTGTCCAGATCGTAAACGCCGCAGCTCGGACCGCTGTCCCCGCCGTCCCGGGAGGTCCCGTCCAGATCCTGGCCGCCGTCCTCGGTGCCCGTGATCTGCCTCGGGCCGCAGCCGGTCAGTCCCGCGGCCAGCAACAACGAAAGCGAAATCAAGATGATGCGCATGATCATTCTCCTCGCCGGTCCATCGCCGCAAACAGCCTGGGCCCGGACAGGGCTCCAACCAAGAGAAGCTCTCGATAGTATAGCTGATCCGGGCCACCTCCCGTCAATCGGTCATTTGCCCCAGGCCAATGCCCGAGCCTTCGTGATGACTCCTGACGGATGCCGCCAAAGGCCAGGGCCATGACTCAAACGGCCACTAGCGCGAGGAAACCAAGGGAAGAGGAAACTTGGTGCGAGGGCTACAGGCAGACGCCGTTGGCCGCGCCCAGGGACTGGGTCATCAGACAGAAGTCCGCCGCGGTGTTGGTGTCGGTGGCGCCCTGGCGGCCCAGGGTGGTTCCGTCCGGGCCCGGGATCAAGGGCAGGCGGCCGCCCTGGTCGTCCCAGGTGTCCGGGGGCAAGGGCGAGGTCTGGATGTTCTCACCCCAGCGCACGAAGTCGATGCCCGTGCCAAGGGCCGGATCCAGCAAGGCGCAGGCCCCGGACATGGTGTCGTTCCAGTTGATGTTCCGCACGTGGATGAGGCCCGCCTCGGCCCAGGGATCCTCGTTCCACGCCGCGTCATCCACGATAACCACCAGCTCGCCGGGTCCCAGGGTGTAGTCCGGCAGCGCGCCCTGGCCATTGCCCGCGTTGCTGGAGTACCAGAGGAGCAGGAGCCCGCCCAGCTCGAGGCTGCTCGAGCCTGCATTCAGGAGCTCCAGGGAGTCTGGCCGGTTGGGAATGCCCCCCCCCACGTCGATCTCGTTGATTAGGAGCTCGCCGGGCAGGACTCCGGGCACGAGGCATCCGGAGTTGGCCGCGCCGCGGGTGTCCTCCTGCACGCAGAAATCAGCCGCCATGTCGGAGTCGACCCCGTCGAAGGCTCGGCCCAGGGTCCGGCCCCCCGGGAAGTCGGAGGGCACGAAGCCCGCCTGGTCGGACCAGCTCGCGGCGCCCGGGTCGAAGGTGTCGTCCCCCCAGCGGAGGTAGTCAACCGGCCCCCCGGAGTCCTCCAGGAGGAGCGCACCGGCGTCGCCGTAGTCCCACGAGACGTTCGCCCGCAGGTCGATCAGGCCCGGCTCCACCACCACGGGCGTCTGGGGCGGGTTGGTGTTGGAGTCCTGCACCTGGACGAACTCGCCCGGTCCGAGGTCGTAGTCCGGCAGCAGCCGCGTGGCGTCCACAGGGTTGCCGCCCCCGTCCAGGCCCCACCAGTGAATCTGGTAGGTTCCCAGGTTCACGCTGACAGTAGTGGGGTTGTGGAGCTCGAGCCAGTCGGGGTTGCCGAGCGCGAGCTCGTTGATCACCAGGTAGCCGGAGGCTGCCAGGCACCCAGAGGTGTCCAGCGTACAGTCCGAGCCACAGGCCAGCTCGCCCGTCACGAAGCCCTCGCCCACGCAGGTCTTGCCGTCGAGCTCGGTGCCGTCGCAGGCCTCGCCCGCGTCCAGGATCCCGTTCCCGCATGGGTTCAGGCCGCTGCAGCCCGAGGTATCGATCTCGCAGCGGTTCGTGCAGACGAGGCTACCTTCCTCGAAGCCGAAGGTCGCGCAGGTCTGGACGCCGAAGTCCTGCCCGTCGCAGGCCTCGGTCGCGTCCTTGGTGCCGTCTCCGCAGGGGTTCACGCCAGAGCACTCCGTCACGTCGAACTGGCAGGCCGAGGTGCAAGCCAGGGTGCCCTCCAGGAACCCCTGGGTCGAGCAGTCCTCATCGCCGAGGTCCGAGCCGTCGCAGGACTCGCCGCCTTCGATGACGCCGTTGCCGCACTCTCCCCCTCCGTTGTTGTTGTTGTTGCTAACCCCGCCGCCGCGACCGCCGCAGGCTCCGAGCATCAGCGTGGCCAATCCAAAGCAGGCTAGTCGTCTCATTTAGGCACCTCACTAGAGTCGATAGTTACAGGTTGGAGAATTATACCACCACTGTCCGTGCCTAGCACAAGGCTCGTAGCGAAGGCCAAAAAGCTTCACTCCTCCTTGGCGCGGGTCGGCTCAGCGGTTATGTTTCCCTGCGGCACAGCTTCGAAGGGAAGAAACCAATGCGAGGAAGCCACTGATGGCGGGCACGGACCACAGCGACCATCCACTGCCCAGTCTCGATGACTCCACGGCTCCGGTGGTGATCCTCGTTGCGCCCCAGCTCGGCCAGAACATCGGGGCCGCGGCCAGGGCCATGCTCAACTGCGGCCTCACCGAGCTTCGGCTGGTGCGGCCTCGCGACGGCTGGCCAAACCCCGAGGCTAGGATGCTGGCGGCGGGCGCCGATGAGGTTCTCGACCGCGCCCGCGTATTCCCCTCCACCTCCGAGGCCACCGCGGACCTCACCCGGGTCTTCGCGACCACCGCTCGCAGGCGGGACCTGAACAAGCCGGTGCTCACCCCCGAGGAGGCCGCGGCCGAGATGCGGGAGCTGGCCCGGGCTCAGGGCGCCCGCTGCGGGCTCCTCTTCGGGCCAGAGCGGACCGGCCTGGACACCGACGACGTGGTGGCGGCCGACGTCATCCTGCACATCCCCATGAACCCGGCCTACTCCTCGCTGAACCTGGGCCAGGCCGTGCTGATCACGGCTTACGCCTGGTGGGTCGAGGGGCTCTGCACGCCCGGCAGGAGGCTCCCGGATCGCGGAGATCCGCCCGCCAGACGGACCGCGGTGCAGGCGCTGCTTCGCCACCTCGACCAGGAGCTCGACGCCGCCGATTTCTGGAAGTCGAGGAGCAAGCGGCCAGCCATGTGGCGCACCCTCCAGACCTTCCTCCTGAGGGGCTCGCCCACCCAGGCCGAGGTGAGCCTGCTCCACGGCGTCGTCACCGCGCTCTCGGGCAGGCGCCTGGATGGCCGCCCGAGGGGCGCACCCCGCACGAGGGGCCTCGGGAAGGAGCTGGAGACGTTGGGCAAGCGAGCCCCGACGCGCCCTGCGGCGAGGGGACGCCAAGGGAAGCCCAGGCCGTGAGCGGCCCCCGCAGAGGCCCGCCCGAGCCCAGGCTCTGGGAGCACGAGCTCCCTGGCGGTTGGATCGTGCTGGCCGGGCGGACGGACGCGGACAACGACAGGCTGAGCATCAAGCTGGCGCGCCCCTACGACTGGTGGTTCCACGTGCGTGGCATGGCCGGCAGCCATGTCCTGCTGCGGGTTCCCGAGGGCGCCGAGCCCGACCGTGACACCCTCAAGCGGGCCGCGGCGGTGGCGGCCTGGTACTCCAAGGCGAGGGGCGGGGGCCTGACCCCGGTCTCCGCGACCCTGGCCAAGAACGTCTCGAAGCCTCGCGGCGCAAAGCCCGGCACCGTCACCATCAGGCGGGAGATAGTGCTGAAGGTCCACCCTGCCCTCCCGGATCCGCCGCCGGGCTCTCGCACGCAGGGGGCCGCCGGCGAGGGCGACGCTAGCTGACTCGAAGCCCGCCCACGGGCTCGAGGCTCCACCGCCGCGGCCTTCCCTGGGGGCTCCCGTAGCTCGACCCCTCTGACAAGATGCCTTGCGGCCGGCCTCAGGCGCCGAAGAGGTGCTCCACCATGGCCTCCAAGGCCACGTACTTGCGAGCCGTGGCGGGGGGGCAGGGCTGCGGCTTCTCCCACCGGACGAGGCCGATGAGCCGCCGCTCGTAGTCGGTGAGGTCCTGCTGAACCGACGTAAGCCGCTGCTCGAGTACCGCGAGCTCGCCCTTGATGGCCGCGGTGCGGCGCTCCCGCCCCGCATAGACCTCGGCCAACCGGCGCTCCAGGGCCTGCACCTGGAAGTCCAGATCCTGGACCTGCTGAGGGTTCACCCCGCTCTGATCCATCAGGGTGTCCCGCTCAACGCGCAGATCCACCACCGCGTGACGAAGCTGGGCGATGGGCTCCCTCAGCTCGACCTCGACCTCGTCGATCTGGCTCACCGTTAGGGCCACGTCCGTCTGGAGAAGCAGCTCGCTCTCGGCCAGGCGTTCGAGGTCGTCAATGGCGGCGGCGAGCTCGTTCGAAGCCTTTCCTCGCTTCACGAGCCAGTCGGCCAGCTCCCGCGCGGCCTTGCAGGCCTGGTTCCAGTACCACTGCTGGAGCGCGGCGGCGTCCGCGCCCACGAGCAACATGGAGGGCGCGGGCGGAAGCTCCTCCGAAGGCCGCGGAGCTCGGACCCCGCCCCTCGCTGGAGGGGGAGGCGGCGCCCTCCTGGTGGCTGCGGCGTCGATGGTCTCCTGGTGCCTCGAGAGGAACTCGTCAACGACCTGCACCAAGTCCAAAGCGCTGGAGGGCCTGGCGTCACGGTCCTTCTCCAGGCACCGCAGGATGAGCTGCTCGAGCTCCGGAGCCAGGCCGTCGGCGCCGTCGGGCAGGATCGAGGTGGGCGGCGGCACCGGATCCCCCAGGTGGGCCATGATCATCCTGGGGATGGACTTGAAGTTGAACGGCGTCTGACCGGTGAAGAGCTCGTAGGCCACTATTCCAAGGGCGTAGATGTCCGCCCTGTGATCCGCGGGCTCTCCCCTGCACTGCTCCGGCGACATGTACAGCGGAGAGCCGAAGAGATCCCCCCGTCGCGTGAGGTTGTCCGTGGAGCCCACCATCTTGGCGAGACCGAAGTCCAGGATCTTCACGAGGTCGCCGCCGTCCGCCCTTCGCCCGAGGAGCACGTTGTCGGGCTTGATGTCCCTGTGGACCACGTCGCACTGGTGGGCGTGGGCCATGGCGCCGGCGAGCTGCTTCAGGATCTTCAGGGCCCGCACCTGGGGCATGCGTCGATCTTGCGCCTCGTCCATGGCGGCCCGCAGGCTCAGGCCCTCGATGTACTCCATCACCAGGTAGAGCATCCCGTTCGGCATGGAGCCGAAGTCGGAGATGAACACGATGTTGGGGTGCTCGAGCCGGCTGGCGATCTGAGCCTCGCGCCTGAAGCGCGCCGAGAGGTTCTTGTCCTGGGCGATGTGGGCCTTGAGCACCTTCAGGGCGAAGAGCTGCTGGAGCACGGTGTGCTCCGCGACGTACACCTCCCCCATGGCGCCCTCCCCGAGGAGGCGCGTTACCTTGAACCTACCGGCAACCTCGTGCCCTACCAGTGCTCCCGACTGCAGCAGCCTATCTCCTGCCAAATCCAGGGCATACTCTAGTCCATCTGGCTCGGTGCATCAACTCTGGCGACCGAAGGCAATTCCTCTCCCCACCTGTCCGCTCAGCCCCCCACAGGGTCGCGCCGTAGTGGGGGCCGAGCCCCACAGGCCAGCCCATTCGCTCCGAGCCCAACGTGCAATTCTGGGCGGTTTCGCCTAGCGGCTCGGGTGGCACGCATCTGGCATCTGGCGGAGCGCGTCGCCACGACGACAGCGGCGGCGACGTCGGCAGCTTCGCCATGGGCGAGGACGGCCGCGACGGCGCTGGCAGGTAAGCCAACCCTTCCCCGGACGAAGGAAGCATCAAAAGGAGATTCAGTCATGACCAAGTCGATCAAGTACGTCATCCTGGCCGCGGGCCTCCTCGGGCTCATCTCGTTCTTCATGCCCCTCATCTCCGTGAGCAAGGCTGGCATCACCGGCAAGCTCTCTGCCTACCGCATCGTGAAGGGCCTCGACTCGGCCCAGGAGGTGGTGGGCAAGGAGGGTGCCAAGCTGAAGGACAAGGACGATCGGGCCGCAGTGGCCGACGCCAACAAGGCCCTCGGGGCGGTCAAGGGCATAGTCATGGCAGTGTACTTCCCGGCCTTCATGCTCTTCCTGTTCGGCCTGGTGGGGAGCCTCAAGAGGAGCTTCGGCCGTGGCCTGTCCATCCCGTCCTTCATCTTCGGGCTCCTCGGCCTCGGTATCGCCGGCCTGCTGTCGGCGGCGGCCTCCTCCGGGGGCGGCGAATCCGTTGCCGGCGTGGGCATGCATCTCCTCCTCGCCTCGGCAATCCTCGGCACCGCGGCGGGCCTGGTGGGCATCGTGAAGCCCGACCGGCGACTCGCCCCGCAGCCCGCCGCTCCCAGGTTCGCGGCGCAGGGCGCCTAGGCCTGGCCCGGTCTCTTTCGGCTCTCCGCGTCCCCTTTCCCCTCCCCCTTCTCCACGGTAGCCCGGACCCAGGCGCCCTCGTCTGACGTCATTGACAGGCCACTAAAGTTATAGTAGTCATGTCTAACAAGAGGCGCCGACATGTCCTCCGAGACCTCCAGCATCCCACTCACCGCAGCCCTCGAGGACTACCTCGAGACGATCTACGAGCTCGTCAGGGACCGCAGGGTCGCTCGAGTGCGGGACATCGCCAAGGCGAGGAACGTGAAGGCAGGCTCGGTGAGCCCCGCCCTGAAGAGGCTCTCGGATCTCGGGCTCATTCGCTACGAGCAGCGGGAGTTCATCGAGCTGACGACCGAAGGCGAGACCGCGGCCAGGCGCGTGTTCGCCAGGCATCAGGTGCTAGCTAGCTTCCTGGAGGATTTCCTGGGCCTCCCAGGGGAGTCGGCCCGCGCCGACGCCTGTGCGATGGAGCACCAGCTCTCAGACGAGGCCATGGACGGTCTGGTCAGATTCTTGGAATACTTACGCGCATGTCCACAAGCCGGCGAGGATCTCATCGAACGCTTCCATCGTTGCAAGCGGGTACATGGCGACGGCGGTGAGTGCGACGAAGGCTGCCCTGCCTTCCTGCCCTCCCCCCAGGGAGGCGGCGCTCTCCCAGAGGCCGTCAGCCTCGCATTCCTGAGCCCTGGCAGAGCCGGGCGCGTCGTTCGAGTCACGGCCCAGGGCCCCCTTCGCCAAGGTCTCCTCGACAAGGGCGTTCTTCCAGGCGTCCTGATCACCATCGAGAGGCTCTCTTCCGGCGGTGATCGACTCCAGATTCGAATCGGCGGCTACGCAGTCAACCTCACCAGACGGGAGGCCATGGGCGTCGAGGTTCACCCAGTCGCCCCATGACGGACGGGAACTTTTTTTCCCTTGAATGTAGAGGGATCTAACAAATAATGCTTCATCTCTCAAAAGCACCGCCGCTCCCCGAGAGAACTCTGCGTCCTCCTCGCACGATTGTCGCCATCCTGCTCTGTTTCATCCTGGGAGAAGAGCCGGCCCGGGGCGAATCAGAGCCCAGGGACTCACGCCTCGAGCGTCTGCCGGCCCGGGGCGAATCAGAGCCCAGGGACTCACGCCTCGAGCGTCTGCCGACCCGGGGCGAATCAGAGCCCAGGGACTCACGCCTCGAGCGTCTGGAGGAGGATCTTGCCAGGCTCAGGAAGAATGCCCAGACGCGCGACAGCGAGCTGAAAAAACTCAGGGACGAGGTGGCCAGCCTGAGGGCCACGAGTGCTCGAACACGGCCCAGGGCGGCCTCCAGTCCAGGTATCTCCTCCGAGCGGGGAGACAGCAGGAGGCGCGCTGGTCGCCGCCCAGCGCTTCCCGGCCCCTGCGCGCCTCGACGCTGGCGGGACGCGGCCATGCCCATAGACGGCTGGTCCACAAAGGTCGGCCCGGGGACCCTCCGGATCTGGCGCTTCGGATTCGATCTGGATCTCGCGGCCGGCCTCGGACTGGAGAAGGGAGCCAGAGTCCACGCGCTGACCTCGGGCAGCGTGGATCCGCGCCCGAACGCCATCACCTTGCAGGGCGCGGACCTGTCTTTCTCGGCCTCCTACGAGCCCTACTTCGACGCCTTCTTGAACCTGTCGCTCTCGATCGACGCCGAGGGCGATTCGGTCCTCGGCCTGGAGGAGGCCTGGCTCCGCTCCGCCCGGTTCGCCGCTGGCCTCCTACAAGTAAAGGCCGGGCGCTTCTTCACTCCCTTCGGGCTCTTCAACAGGTTGCACCTGCACGACTGGACATGGCAGACCCAGCCCGTCATCGCTTCGCGCGTCCTGGGCCCGGACGGACACTCGGGCGTCGGTCTGGACCTGAACGTGAAGCTCCCCCTGCCATGGCATTGCGTGCTCACCGCCGGCCTTCAGGACCCGAGGGGCGCCACTCAGTACAGCTTCCTTGCGAGCCAGGACTCCTTCGAGGCGCGGCCGATTGGCGGCCGTGCCTGGAGGGAGGTGGCGGTGCAGGGGATGGACAAGCTCGTGTACCTGGCCCGCCTGTCCAACAGGATCCCCATCGGCAAGGCCGCCTCCCTCGGCCTGGGGGGCTCGGCCCTCTTCGGCCCGAGCGCCGCCGGGGATGGGGCTCGGACCACTATCGTGGGCGCCGATCTGTCGCTGCGCATCGAGCACAAGCGGATCGGCCTGGTGGCGCTCTGCGCCGAGTACATGCACAGGATCCTCGTCATCCCCGAGGACCCTGCCCTGGCCCTCGCGGCAGATCGCCTGGAGGACTTCGGCATCTACGCCCAGGGCATCTGGTTCCCCATCCAAAGGCTCGGCCTAGGGCTCCGCTACGAGTGGGCCACCGGCCGAGGCCAGAGCGTGGGCGAGTACCCCTCCCGGGAGCTCGACCCCTATCGCGGGGACCGAAGCCGGATCTCTCCCTTGATCGTCTTCTACGTGGTCCGCCTCGCCCGGCTGAAGCTTCAGTACAACCATGACCGAGCCGCATTCCTGCCGGGCAAGGGCGAGGCCCACTCCTTCTTCCTCTCGGCGAGCTGGTCCTTCGGCCTGGGGGGGCCGGAGCACTTCGGCAAGGACGAGGACGAGTAGCCGCAGCGCCCTTCCCCGTTCCCGCCCCCGCCCGCTTGCCCATTCGGCCTTTCAAAAGACGAGCGGCGGCTGCGCCCGCTCTCCCGGTTCCTCCAGATCCCGAGTCCTCGAAATCCCGAGTCCTTGACATGACCGGCCAGCCAGGGTATCGCGCCCGCCATGTACACGAAGAGCGGAAAGCAGCGGCGCTACCTGCGAGCCCTGGCCCACGATCTGAAGCCCGTGGTGCAGCTCGGGCTGAAGGGGCTCACCGAATCCGTGCTCGCGCAGATCGACGCCCAGCTCGAGCACCACGAGCTGATCAAGGTGCGGCTCGGCTCGGAGTGTCCCGACGGCCCGGACTCGGTGACCGCCGCCCTGGCCGATCCAGGGGACGACGAGCGCCCAGGGCTGCGGGCCGAGGTGGTGCAGGCCGTGGGCCACGTGCTGGTGGTGTACCGCCCCCGCAAGGAGAAGCCCTCCATCTCCCTCCCCCCGGTCAAGGCTGGCAAGTAGCCGACGACGGGCACTTCACTCGTATATGAGGAGCTGGGTGTCCCAGTGACAACCCCCCTCGGGGGCTCCCCACCCCCCGTAGAGGACCAGCCTGCTCAAGACCGAGTCGTATGCCATAGCATGGCCCCAGCGGCCGATCGGCGATGTCCTCGGATAGACCCGTTGCCAATCGCCGCCGTCGTACTCCCAGGTGTCGGAGAGGCTCCCGCCCCGGTCGCCTCCGAACAGGACTACCCGGCCGCGAGCCGAGTCGAAGGCCACTCCATGCCGAGACCGCGGCAGCGGCGCATTGTATGTCTGGATCTCGCGCCACTCGCTGCCGTCGTACTCCCACGTGTCGTTCATCGACCTGTCCACATTCGGTTCGCCGGTCGGTTCGGCTCCCCCGAAGAGAACTACCCGGCCACGGGCCGAGTCGAATGCCATGGCGTGACTGTGGCGTGCAGAAGGCGCCGGGGATGGAAATACTTGGAGCCAGTCCTCTCCGTCGTACTCCCAGGTGTCTCCAAGACGGCTCGTGCCAGCGGCTCCCCCGAAGAACACTACCCGGCCCCTGACTGAGTCATAGGCCATGGCGTGATCGATACGCGCAGGTGGCGAGTTGTAGGGCGTGATCTTACTCCAGCTCTCCCCTCCGTACTCCCAAGTCTCCATCTGCAGGCCTGTGCTATCCTCACCGCACAGGACGACTCTTTCCCTGAGCGCGTCGAAAACCATGGCATGTCCCTCTTGAGCCCTGGGAGAAGACGAAGGGAAGATCTGCACCCAGCTCGTCCCGTCCAACTCCCAGGTGCCGTCGTGAATGGTCAGCCAGCAGTCGTAACCGCCGAAAGCAACGACCCGGCCTCGAGCCGAATCGAAGGCCATGGCGTGATGCATGCGGGGCCCAGGAGTGGACGGAGGATCGCCATAATCTGCCCAAGAATACCAGGACCAGTGCCACGTGTCTCCGACTGGGCCTTCAAGCCCATCTCCACCGAAAACCAGAATCTCCTCCGCAAGCCCATGGTAGGCCATCGCATGGTGGTAACGATTGGATGGGCCAAAACCAGAAACATCCCGCCAGCTCGACCCGTCGTACTCCCAGGTGTCAGCCATACGTCCGCCTGAGTAGCCACCGAAGGCGATTACCATCCCAGTAGCCGGATCGAATGCCATGGCGTGGCCGTAACGCGCCGAGGGCGCCTCCGCCGGAAAGACCTGGCTCCAGGTGCTCCCGTCGAACTCCCATGTGTCGCCCCTGCTCACCGAGCCGACCCGCCCGCCGAAGAGGACCAAACGGCCCCGCTGGGCGTCGTAGGCCATGGCGTGATAGCGCCGCTCGGGCGGCGAGGAGGCGGGAGTGAGCTGACTCCAGGTGGTCCCGTCCCAGGTCCAGGTGTCCGCGCGATCGGTCCCATCGGTCCCTCCGAACAGGACCACCTTGCCGAGGGACGGCTCGTAGGCCATGGCGTGACCGTAGCGAGCCGAGGGCGAGGCGGGAGGGGAGAGCTGGAACCAGTCGGTCCCGTCGTACTCCCAGGTGTCCCCCAGGCGGGCTCCGCCGCCCCAGCCCCCGAAGAGGACCACCCTGCCCCGGGCCTCGTCGTAGGCCATGGAGTGCGAGTTGCGTGCCGGAGGGACATTGGATGGTGTGATCTTGTGCCAACGGAGCCCGTCCGTTTCCCAGTGGTCCCTCAGGTTGTCCACTTCGGCTATGCCGCTGAACATGACGATCCTACCCCTGGCCGAATCGTAGGCCATGGAGGAGAGGGAGCGAGCCCGAGGAGCCTCGTAATGAAACTCAGTCCAGAACGGCTGCTCGAGGATGCAAACCGACGAGCAACCATCCCGGTTACGGAGGTTGCCGTCGTCGCACTGCTCCCCCTTGATCCAGTCGATCCGGCCGTTGCCGCAGATCTCGAGGGAGAGGCAGTCGCCGCTGCAGTCGTCCCCTGGAATGATGTTGCCGTCGTCGCAGATCTCGCCCGAGTCCAGGGTCCCGTCCCCACAGCGGTGCAGGGTGCAGTCCAGACGGCAGGCGTCCGGCTCCGTGTCGGAGTTGTCCCCGCCCTCGTCGCACTGCTCGGGAGCGGTCACGATCCCGTCGCCGCAGTAGAGGCTGCAGCCAGACCTGTCATAGGTGCATAGAGGCGAGCAGCCCAGGGAGCCCTGGTAGAAGCCGAAAGACGCACAGGTTCTGCCTCCCAGATCCGCGCCGTCGCACTGCTCCGGCCCATTCCGCTCCCCGTCGCCGCAGTAGTCAACGCAGCCAGAGGTGTCGAATGTGCACTGCCCCGTGCAGGCCAGGACGCCACCGTAGAAGCCGAGTTGGGTGCAGCCATTGCCCCCGAGATCCGCGCCTTCGCACTGCTCGGGGCCGTTCCGCGCGCCGTCGCCGCAAAAGCCCTGGCATTCGCTCTCGTCGTAGGTGCAGAGGGTCGAGCACTTTATGGGGCTCTGGAAGTAGTAGCCCAGGGACAGGCAGGTCTCGGGCCCCATGTCCTCGCCGTCGCATAGCTCCTGGCCCTCCCTCACCCCGTCTCCGCAGCCCGGGAGGCGGCAGTTGGACTTGCAGCTGGTGCCCGGACCGTCAAAGTTCTCCCTCGCGCAGCCAGGCGGCAAGTTGGAGGCGTCGTTTCCGCAGTCGCAGGTCTCCCCGGCGATCACGTCCACGTAGCCGTTGCCGCAGACCTCCAGGGACAGGCAGTCCGGGCTGCAGCCGTCCCCTGGGAAGGTGTTGCCGTCGTCGCAGGTCTCGCCCGGATCCAGCCGGCCATTGCCGCAGTACTCCACCAGGCAGTCGGGGGCACAGCCGTCGCCCCCCAGCTCGTTGCCGTCGTCGCAGGACTCTCCCTGCCCCACGTCCACCACTCCGTCTCCGCAGCGGGCCGGAGCGCAATCGGTCCGGCAGGCGTCGGGCACCTCGTCGCTGTTCCTCGCTCCCTCGTCACACTGCTCCCCAGAGTCGGTCACGCCGTCCCCACACCGGGCCTCACGGCAGTCGGTCCGGCAGGCGTCGGGAACGCTGTCGGAGTTCATCGCGCCGTCGTCGCACACCTCCACGCCCTCCACCTGGCCGTTGCCGCAGAGGGTCTGGCCGCCGTTGTTGTTGTTCTGG
>JAVEWA010000078.1:0-15865 GCA_034004785.1 Polyangia bacterium | reverse complement strand
CGTGTGCTCTTCCGATCTCCGCGGGGGGGCATTCAGCCCGTGATTCAGCTCCAGCCTGCTTTCGGAACGTACCGGGATGAGGCCGATCCAATCAATGGCCAGAGGTGGCGCTAACCCAATCCGTCCGCCTCTCCCCCGGGGCGCCCTGCTCGAGACCCTGAGGCTCAAGCGGGAGGTCGCCTTGCATGGCGGCGCCCTGCAGCCCATCCCGACGCGGGAGAGGCTCGTCCGGGAGGGAGACCTCGAGCTCATCCTCCGGGTAGTGGAGAATCTGGGGCGCAAGGACTTGGCCGGGTGCCAAGCAGCGGGGCAGGGCGAACAAGGGCCGGATGGGCTGCGTCCGAATGAGCCCGCCGCCCGTGCCGAGGCGAGGGATCCCTTCCTGCCCTACGAAGAGGACCTCTTCGTGGCCGACATCACCGAGACCCATGTCGCGCTCCTGAACAAGTACAACGTGGTGGACGAGCACCTCCTCCTCGTGACGAGGGAGTTCGAGCGCCAGGAGAGCCCCCTCGGGCAGGAGGACTTCGAGGCCCTCTGCCGCTGCCTGGTCGAGTACCCCTCCCTCGGGTTCTACAACTGCGGGGTCCTGGCGGGCGCCAGCCAGCCCCACAAGCATCTTCAGCTCGTCCCGCTCCCCCTCGGGCCCCATGGGCTGGAGGTCCCGATCTCGCCGCTCCTCGCCGGGACGGCCCCAGAGGGCGCCATGGAACGGCCTGGACGGGTGAGCCTGGCGCCGGGCCTTCCCTTCCGCCACGCCATCTCGCGACTTGGGGAGGGGCTCTGGCGAGGCAGCACCGCGCAGGCGGCGAGGGAGCTGGTCTCGAGGTACCTCGAGCTCCTCGGCGCCCTTGGCCGCCTTCCCCAGAGAGGCCCGGAGGGCTGGACCTGCCCCCCCTACAACCTCCTCTGCACCAGGGAGTGGATGCTGGTGGTTCCGAGGGAGAACGAGCGCTTCGAGGGAGTCTCGCTGAACAGCCTCGCCTTTGCAGGGTGCTTCCTCGTGAGGGACGACGCCGAGGCCGAGCTGCTGCTCAGGGCCGGTCCCATGCGAGCGCTGATCTCCGCGGCAGGAGCGCGGTAGGCGGGGGGACAGGACGAGAACGCTAATCGGAGGCCAGGAGGGCCCGGAGGGCGTCGTTTCGGGCCTTGAGGTCCCGCGCCAGCTGCTGGGCCACGAGCCACTGGAAGTGGTAGGCCATGGGCGCGTCCACCTTGAACAGGAGCTGGTAGTCCTCCCGCGGCAGGGAGGCCACCGTGACCGCGCCTCTCGCGCGGCAGGTGGCTGCGGCAGGGATCTTGCCGAGCAGGGAGAGGATGCCGAAGATCTCACCCGGCCTGAGGACCTTGAGGTCCTTGGACTCGCCGGTCACCTCGTCCTTGCGGGTCACCACGACCTCCCCCTGGACCAGCAGATGGCAAACCGTGCCCGGCTGTCCCTGGCGGGTCAGCTCGTGCCCATCCTCGACCTCGGAGAGCTTCATGAGCTTTGCGAGGGCCTTGCGCTGGGCCTCGCTGAAGGAGGCGAAGGAGTCCATTCCCGAGAGCAGCCCGAGCACCGTGGTCATTGGTCTCCCTCCTTGCGGGGAGAGGGCTGTGAAGGGGCGCCGTCCTGATCCGAGGCGCCCGAGAGCTTGCCGAGGACTCGCTTGAGCCAGCCCTTCCGGGGGGCCTCGTTCTTTGCCTTGACCTCCTCGCTGCCCTTGAGGGAGAGCTCGCCCTCTCCGTGCTGCAGCTCGGAGTCAGAGGCGCGCACCCGCTCGGTGAGGGCCTCGATGAGCTCCCGCGCCACCGCCCCGGCCACCTCGGGGCTCGCCTGCCTCAGCCGTTGGATCTCCTCGTGGGGCCAGACGAAGAGGCGGACGTCGGTCTCGGCGGTGACCGAGGAGGTGGCCGGCTCGCCGGTGAGGAGCGAGAGCTCGCCGAGCCACTGGCCCTTCCCCTGCCTGCCGAGCAGGAGGGCCCTGCCGCCGGACTCCATGGAGACGCGGCAGACGCCCTCCACCACGAGGAAGAGCCGATCGGTCCTTCCCTGATCCTGGATGATGACGCTGCCCGCCGTCGCGGTCTCGAGGCGGGCGCCGCCGAGGAGGGCCTCGAGGTTCCGTTTCCCGAACCGCTCCGTCATGGCCGGAAATGTGTTTGAGAAGAGCTCTTGCAATGTATCTCGTGCCTCCCGCAGGCAGGAAACTAGCACAGGTCCCCCTCGCCTGGAAACGCCCTTTGCTGGCGTCTTCGATAGGCTCGGATCAGCGGCGCCGGCGGACCAGGGCCACGAGGAAGACGAGGAGGAGCCCGAGGGCAGGGCCTGGGTCGGGGCCGGGAGCCTGAGTGGCGGCCCCGCAGCCGCAGCCCGGAGCGGGCTTCACCGGCTCCTCGGCCTCGCAGGTCGAAGAGCATCCGTCGCCGTCCTCGGCGTTGCCGTCGTCGCACTCCTCGCCGGTGTCCACGACTCCGTCGCCGCAGTGGGCGAGCAGGCAGCGGGTCCGGCAGGCGTCGGGCTCGGTGTTCGAGTTCTGGGTCCCGTCGTCGCACTCCTCGCCGGTGCTCACGCGGCCGTCGCCGCAGCGAGGCGGGATCCAGGCGACGATGCAGAGGTCGTCCAGGGTCCAGCCCCCCATCTGGAGGCCCCCGTCGCTCTCGAGCTCGAACTTGACCTGGATCCTGCCGAAGTCGTCCACGGCGCTGGTGAGGTCCACGTCTTGGAAGCGCCACTCGTGGTCCTGGTGGTGCACGGCCGAGGCCTCCCCCTGGTTGGAGTCGGTGTTCTGCCACAGGGGAACGGTGTTGCCGTAGATGGTCGCCTTGTCGAAGTAGCCGTCCTCCACGCTCAGCCAGCGGCGGAACTGGACGCGCACCACGTCCGCCAGGGAGGCGTCGATCACCGGGCTCGCGGCCCAGTTCCTCTTGCTGGCCTGGTAGAGCCCGTTGAAGCTTCCCCCCCCGAGGTCGTTGCCGAGGACCCTCTCGCCGGAGAAGGCCGCGGGAGGGTCTCCGCTGGCTACTCCGGCTCTCGGCGGACCCCACATCCAGTCGTCAGCTCCCTCGCTGGGAGTTCCCCCGGAGAGGCCATGGGTCCAGCCGTCCAATTCCGGGTCTCTCTCGAAGTCGGTGCAGTAGAGGGGGAACACGGCCCCCACGAAGGTCTCGTAGTAGGGATCCGCGGGGTTCCGGGGGAAGATGCGCGTGGAGCCGTCGGAGAAGGCCAGCTCCACCTGGTATTTGAGCACATTCCCCTCGGCGACCTCGGGGAGCTCGGCCGAGTAAGAATCATCGGCGGGGAGCATCTCCTCGGATCCCGAGTAGGCCTGGTCACGAATTGACCAGCGCAGCGTCGCGGACTCGAGAGAGACCTGATCGCAGGCGGCGCCCATGTCCTGGACGGAGACCGCGACGGTGCGATCCTCGAGGGTTGGGCTCCCAAGGAGCAGCCCTCCCACCATGGACTCGTTGCCCGCTATCCCGTGGGCGGCAAAGGCCCGCTGGATGGCGCAGAGGTTCGGGGTGCCGTTGGAGAGGTCCCCGTCGTCGTCGTCCTCGGCCAGGGCCTCCACGTAGGCGGAGGGGATGTCGCTCGCCCGCTGCATGATGGCGTAGAAGATCCTCAGGAGATGGGAGACGCCTTCATCTTCTCCGAGATCCTCGATGAGGGCTTTTCTCAGGTCCCAGAGGGCGCCCGAGATGATGAGGCCGGTGGTGTGTGGGTCCTGCCCCATGTCGTCCGGCCAGAAGGCCTCCTCACCCGTGGGATCGATCTCCCGCAGGGGCTCGCTCGTGTGGAAGAAGCCTCTGCCCATCCCCGAGTCGCCGGTGATAGAGGCCGCCAGGGTGTCGGCGAGGCCCTCTGAGAGTGCCTCGTCAAAGGCGCCAGCCCCTGGCAGCATGGAGTACAGGTGCAGGCTGTGGCCGAACTCGTGGTAGATGACGTCGGCCAGCCTGCCGGTGTTCTCGCACCAGTTGGAGGCGCGGAAGAAGTTGATGGTCTGGCCGTCGGAGTAGGCGTTGCAGGTGTCGTCGATGTTCACCGTGACCTGCATGCGCTGCGACAGCCAGGGCAGCTCGACCCCCATGGCCCAGACGAAGGCCTTGGCCCGGTTGACGTGAATGAAGGAGGTGAGCTGCGCGTCGGCGAACTCGTCTTGGGAGACGTTCCAGGTGGCCGAGCCGCCGTCTTCGAGGGAGAGGGTGGCCGAGGCATCGGCTCCTGCCTCGTTCTGGACCGCCGCGTAGGGGCCGCTGGCGAAGACGGCCACCTCGGCCGGGCCCGAGCCATCGAAGGTCACGACTCCGTCAGCGTCGCCAGTGACCCAAGTGCCGTCCGCGGTGGCATCCGTCCAGGCAGCGGGGGCGTCCTCCCGCTCAGCTCCAGGCCAGCGCGAGGGGACGTTGTACAAGATCTGGCCCGAGGCGAACCTCAAGGTCTGGCGCCGCGCCACGGGCCGGCCAGTCGCCGCCTCCACGTAAACGTCCCAGCGCCCGGGCAAGGAGTCGGCCTGTAGGTCCACCACCCACACCACGCTATAGCCGATCCTGCCCCTTGTTCCCTGCTCTGGCACGAGGGGCAGCACCAGAGGACCGGTCACTCCTCTCGTCCTCGTGGGCACGGGGAAGTCTGATCGCAGGTAGGCGAGGGCCTTCTGCGAGGCCAGCTCTGGAGCGATCCAGGGGCCCTTTTCCGCCCGGACCCAGGGCAGGGCCTCCGAGGCCAGCACCACCAGCCGATCCTGCTTGAATCGGAAGCTCACCTGCCCGCCAAGCACGGGCAGGCCCTGGTGGAGCTGCTGGAATCCCACGGTGCGGAGGCCGCCCGAGAGGTGGTTGGAGACGAGGACGAAGTCCTCCTTCACGGCGCCCGGGGCGAGCAGGTCGAGGTGCGCGTCCAGCACTGCGCGGGCGTGAAGCTCACCCACGAGGTCCCAGGTCGTGGTGCCGGGAGCGGCCAGGCCCGTGCCGTAGATCCGCAGGGGGATCCGGGTAGCCCGGTCCCAGATGCTGCGCCAGCGCCCCCCGGCCCGCCCGAGGAAGCTCTTCCATTGGGCAGAGCCCCCTTGGGCATCCCAGGACACGAGGCGTACCTGGCGCAGGGGCTGGCCGTCCGGCGACTCGAAGGAGGGCCTGCCGCCAAGGGAGTCGGGCTGCCTGAAGCCCTGGGCCGGGGCGCCCAGCGAAAGAAGGAGGGAGGCGGTCAGGGCAAGCTGGAGAGGGCGCATGGGCAGTCGGCTCCTCGGGGCGCGGGGCGCCCTCGGTGGAGCCCGGGGCGGGCCCTCGGACGAGCCGCCCGGGCGATCCAATCTTCGTAGCACAGTCTCGTTCTCGAGGGGAGGGCGAGCCGCCGCTTTTTCCATGCTAGTGATGGTTGCCTGCGGGCCTGGAACAGTGGATCATCTTCCCCATGGCGCTCCAGAACCTCAAGACCCTGACAGGCCCTGCCGCGCTTCGCCTCCTTGGAGACAGCGCCGACCCGGAGCTTCTCACCGAGCAGGCCGGGACGCCCGCGCGAGTGCTGGTCCACGAGGGGGACCTGTCCGTGCCGGGAGATCTCACCCTTCCGGTGTCGAAGGACGCGCCGCGGGTGCTGGTGGTGAAGGGGGATCTGAGCGTGGGCGGCCTCTTCATGGACTCGGGCGAGCCCCCCACCGCCGTGCTGGTGAAGGGGGGGCTCCGGGCCGATGTGCTCCTTTGCAGCGGCACCCTGGAGGTGGGAGGGGATCTCAAGGCCCGGATCGTGCTCGGGGGCGACAGCGACAACACTTGTCGGGTGAACGGGACCCTCCAGGCGGACCTCTTCTACTCCGACGAGCACTTCTTCGAGGCCGAGCGGGCGCGCATCGGCAAGGCGGTGGGCAACAGCTACCGTCTGGAGATCGAGCGGGGGCGAGAGGTGGACTTCGTGGACGGGGACGACCGGGACATCCTCGGGATCCTGGTGGAGGAGGTTCTCGTGGTGGACCGCGACAGCGACGGAGACATCGTGGATCTGCGCATAGACCACGGCGCCTTCGTGCGCCGCGTGCTGGCGGGGGAGCCGGTTCTCAGAAGCTGAAGACCCGAAGGTCTATTGGGAGTTTGCCGCGCCCGGGGTGGGGGTGGTGCAGAAGGCCCAGTCCGCGGCCGCGTCGTCCGTGTCCACTCCGTTCGGCATGCGGCAGAGGGAGCCGTCCGCCGTGTTGGAGTCGGCCACGCTCGCCGACAGGGCCGTGCCCTCCACGAAGGAGAAGGTGCCCACGCCGGTCACCACGCCGGCGGTGATCGAGCCCTCGTAGGACAGGGTGTCCAGCAAGATCCCCTGGTTGGCGTCCAGGATGCCGAGGGCGTCCGGAGCGCCGTTCTGGACGTTGTCCTGGGTGGCGGCGAAGGAGAGGGTGGCCACCCCGGCGGGCACCGTCGCCACCAGGGCCGCGCTGCCGACGACCAGGTACTCACCGGGTCCGAGGGTGCCCACCGGGGCCAGGTCCACCCGCCGGTACTCGGCGTTGCCGCTGCCGTTGATGAACACGAGGAAGAGCCCCTCCAGATCCACCGCTGCCGTGGAGGCGTTATAGAGCTCCACGAACTCCATCAGGTCCGTGCCGATCTGGTCGTAGTCCACCTCGTTGATCATGAGCCCGCCTGAGCCGAGGTCCGTCACCTCCACCTGGGCGGAGTCGCTGCTCGAGCCGAGGGTGGCCGTCACGGTCTCGGCGCCCAGGCTGGAGCCGGCCGTTACCGTGAAGTCGGCGGACAGGACGTCTGCCGGCACGACTACCGACGCGGGGATGGAGACGTTGGTTCCCGGGCTGGCGTCGAGGATGACCGTGGCGCCGCCAGTGGGGGCGGGAAGGTCGAGAGTCACGGTGAGGCTCGCCGAGCCGTTCAAGGGCAGGTTGAGCGTGTCGGGGGTGAGGCTCACCACCTGGCGAACCTCCGCGTCGGACACCACCCGCGCCGTGGCGGTGAGATCACTCGAACCCAGGGTCGCAGTGAGGGTGACCGAGGCGATCTGCTGTAGGCCGGAGAGCAGGACCTGGGCGCTGGTCGCGCCGTTTGGCACCGTGACCCCGCCGCCCGTCACCGAGAGGCTCGCAGGGGCCGACGAGACGATGCTCACGAAGGTGTCGCCGATGGCTGGACCCGAGAGGGTCACCGTGAGGGGACTGTCCAGGGTAGGTTGGTCCGTGGCGCCCAGCCTCACGAAGGTCGGGGCGGGCCCGAGCCCGGCCAGGACGGGCGGCCCGGAGAGCAGGTCCGCGGCGCTTCGCGGCTCCAGCTTGGAGTTTCCGTTGCGATAGTCGAGCACGCCCGTGATGCGCGTGAAGGTCTGGCCCACGGTGGGGAAGGGGGACGCGCGGTAGATGTAGTCGTTCACCCTCAAGGCGCCGTCCACCACGAACTCGTAGTTGGGCGCCGAGTCGCCCGCGCCAGGCGGCGGCTCTACCTGGGTCACCGAGACGCTGTCCACCCGCACGAGGACCGACTCGAGGGGGGTGGCCACCGTGCCTCCCGCCTGGGAGGGGGTAACCGTGACAGCGTCGGGGAGGACCTCGCCGCTGGAGAGCACGGTCACTGTGGCATTGGAGAGCTGGATCTGGCCGTAGTAGTCGCCGACCGTGGCGGGGTCGAGGTTCACCCGGTCGCCTGGCAGCACATCGCCGCTGCAGGTGACGCTCGGGTGATAGACGTAGATCCCCGAGTAGTCGCTCCCCTGGTAGCCAGAGTCGCCCTGCTTCACCTGGGCGTAGAAGCCCCGCCCCGGGACGCAGGCGGTTACCAGGGCGTTTGGCACGGCCACCGTGCCAGTGGCGGTGCCCTGTTTGATGGCGTAGATGGTGGTGGGGCACGACTGCGGCGCCGGGTTGGAGACCGTGGGGCAGTCATCGCACGCATCACCACGGCCGTCCTGATCGGTGTCCTCCTGCCCGGGGTTTGGAATGTCCGGGCAGTTGTCGGTCTCGTTGCTCACGCCGTCGCCGTCCCGGTCGCCCGGGTCCGGCGGCGCGCAGAGCGTGGTGTTGGCGTCGAGAGGGCAGGGATCGCAGGGGTCCCCCAGGCCGTCTCCGTCGAAGTCGGGCTGCGCTCCGTCGTCCATGGGCCGGATCGGGTTGAAGACGAAGGGGCAGTTGTCGCTCGCGTCGGGGATGCCGTCTCCGTCGGAATCAGAAGAGCTGGGCTCTCCCGTGTACACGGTGGAGCCGTTCACCGCGGCGGGACGCGTGGGGTGGCAGGAGGGCTCGTTCTGGACCTCCTGGCAGAAGAAGAGCGGGTAGATGGTCCCCACGCTCGACTGGAGAGCCGAGAAAGAGATCCCGATGTCGTCCTGGGCGCAGAGGCGCTTCTCCACGGTGCAGACTTCGATCACATCGCAGGCTCCGGGGGCGAGGGCGCTCACCAGGGAGCCGTCTCCGTAGATCACCTCTCCTCCCCGCATCACGAGGACCGTGTCCTGGGGCGCGGCGTCGATGACCGCCCGGTGGCCGGCGTTGGTGGCGCCGTCGAAGATAGCGATGTCGGCGACCTTGCCCTGGGCGAGGCTGCCGAGGACGTCGTCCACGGCGGCCATCTCGGCGCCGTACAGGGTGACCATCCTCCAGAGCTCCCGGTCGTCGAAGAAGCCGTCCAGGTAGTCCCTGTTGAATGAGTCGGCGCACTGGAGCTCCCGCTGCATGTTCATGGAGCCCGTGGGCATCCAGTCGGTTCCGAGGGCGATTCTAACCCCCAGGCGAGCCGCCACCGTGACCTGAGCCGTGTTGCCGTAGAGCGTGATGTTGGTTCTCGGAGACCAGATGAGCCCGGTGCCCTCGGTGGCCATCTGAGCGAACTGCAAGGGGTGCAGGCTCACGCCGTGGATGTAGGCGCTCTGGGGCTCGAGGAGATCCTGTCCGCCGTTTTCGTTCGTCGCCAGGCAGCGGAACTCGTTCAGGGCAGCCTCGCTGATGCCCTCGGAGACGTGGGGCACGTAGGAGTCCTCGTCAGCGATGCTGTCGGCGGTCTCGATGGCAGGGTAGGAGCAGCCAGTTGTCAGCATGGTTCCATTGGAGTCGCCCAAGGGGAAGGTGTTGTAATTGACGGGCTTCTGCCCGAGCCCCTCCTGGGCCGTTCTGTCCAGGTTCCTAAGAAATCCGGTGGCGCTTCCCGAGCCGAGGGTGGAGGTCGCTCCCCCCATGAGGAAGCGCAGCTCTCCCCAGCGGATCTGGTTGGAGGTGGCGCCGCCAGAGGAGGAGATCTTGGTGTGGCCGTTCAGGCCGCGGCGCCACTCGTGCCGGTGCTCGTAGCGCTCTCCGGTGTCGGTGTAAGGGTCGTTGTGGGCGTAGGTGATGTGATCGTGGGTGTTTATCAGCCCCGGCGACACGACGCCCTTTGGACACCGGATCTGCGTCGCGCCCTGGGCCTGGGAAGCACAGTCGCAGCCGACGCAGGTGATGGTGCCCGCGGCGTTCACAAGGACCTCGCCGCCCCTCAGGATCACCGTGTGGGTCAAGATATCGCCCACGATGAGCCTGTTAGCGTCCCCTGCTATCACCTCGCAGGTGCCCGAGGAGAGGGGCGTGAGGGTCTTGCAGAGGATCTCGCTGGTCTCGGTGCAGTCCGGCTCGCAGCCGTCGCCTGGAGTCTGGTTGCCGTCGTCACACTCCTCGCCCGGGTCCAGGTTGCCGTCGCCGCAGACCCCCTCGAAGGCGCAGGTCGGGGAGCAGCCGTCTCCCGACACGGTGTTTCCGTCGTCGCACTCTTCGCCCAGGTCCAGGTTGCCGTCTCCGCAGGCTCCCTCGAAGGTGCAGGTCGGAGAGCAGCCGTCTCCCGGAGCGGTGTTTCCATCGTCGCACTCCTCTGCGCCTTCCCTCCTGCCGTTGCCGCAGACCGCGGCCTCGGTCGTGCAGGTCGCCGAGCAGCCGTCTCCAGAGACGGTGTTTCCGTCATCACACTCCTCTCCCGATTCCGTGACGCCATTGCCACAGCGGGCCTTTTCCTTCTCGGGACAGCCCGCAAGGAGCGCCGGGAGCGCCAGGATGGCGGCCAAGGCCAGGATCGGGGCGCCAGAGGTTCGGGTTCGCAGGGAAAGTGCAAGTGACATCATCAATCTCCGTGTTGTGCGGCGCGCGGCTTTCAGGGAGCGACATCGTCCCCTTGGGGCTCATTCGCGCGTAAGGCTTATGGGATCCTAGTCGAGAGCTGGCAAGGGGGAAAGGGATTCTTGAGGTGCCCAGGGGCGGACATGCGGCCTCCTCCAAGCCGGGACCCTGGTGAGCGACTTAGAACACCAGCAGCAGCACCTCCACCTTCGAGTGGGAGGATGTCGGGCACCTACTGACCACCTCTGGGTAGCACTTGAAAGACGAAGTCTGGTCCGTGGTAAGGTCCATGCTGCAGGTCTTGGGAGTCTTATCCACATCCATTGGAAGCTCCGCCTTGCCGGACACGGCGAGCTGACCTCCCTCGATGGTGTGTACCGCCCCTTCGGTCGAGACCACGGTTTCGCAGCACTTTTCGTTGGCGCGGGCGCCCGTGAACCGCTCCCTCTTCACGAGCGCAACCGAGCGCACGGTCTTCATTGGAACCTTGGTCTCGCCGAAGACCAGCACCGCGTCGAGCCTTGCAGAGCCGATGTCCGGGCCGCAGCGAACCGTGACATAGGAGGCTGATGGCGCCGGCCTGGGCTGCGGCTTGGGGGCAGGTTGTTTCCGCCTGGCCAGGCCCTCCCCGGGCTGCGCGAGCAGGGCGAGCAGGGCGAGCCCGGCGAGGAGCGCGAGGCATCCAGGAGCGAAGGGTGATTTGAAGCGCGTCATCCCGGTCCGTTTTACACTTACGCCAGGTTCAACCCATCAAGCCTCGAGACCGCATGATGCAACGAAATCATGAACTATGCCAAGTTTCTTTGCCACTCTCGTCCAAGGAGGGGGGTGGCTCGGAGAAGGCCCCTCTGAAAGCCGGGCGGCCAGGCTTCAAGAGAGCCCGAAGCGCTTCATCTTCCGGTAGAGGGTGACCCTGTCCATGCCGAGGTACTGGGCGGCTCGGGTCCGGTTGCCGTCGTGTTTGGCAAGGGCCTCCAGGATCCTGTCCTTCTCATCCGATGGGTCGCTCCTGGGCGCGGAGTAACGGGCCGAGGGCCCGGACAGCTCTGAAGGGAGGTCCACCGCCCTGATGCGCCGCCCCGGGGACAAAGCCACTGCATACTCGAGGGCGTTGACTAGCTCTCTGACGTTACCAGGCCACTGGTAGCCACAGAGCCTCTGGATGGCGGCGGGTGTGAGGGTCAGCTCGGGGCGGCCCCGGCGAGGGGCGAGCTCGGCTAGCAGCCGCGCGGCAAGGAGCGGGATGTCGTCCGGCCGCGCGCGAAGGGGAGGGAGCTCTATGGGGATCACGCGGATCCGGTAGTAGAGGTCCTCGCGAAACAGGCCCTTTGCCACTGCTTCCTTGAGATCCCGGTTCGTGGCCGCCAGGACCCGGACGTCCGCGGTCCGGGTCTCGTTCTCGCCAACGCGCTGATACTCGTGATCCTGAAGGAAGCGGAGGAGCTTGGCCTGGAGCGCGAGGGACATCTCGCCGATCTCGTCGAGGAAGAGGCTCCCGCCCGAGGCGGCCTCGATCCTGCCGGGCCGGGCCCGATCCGCGCCGGTGAAGGCGCCTCTCGAGTGCCCGAAGAGCTCAGACTCGAGGAGGGTGTCGGGCAGGGCGGCGCAGTTGATGGCCTGGAAGGGGCCCGCCCTGCGGCCAGATCGCTGGTGGATGGCGTGGGCCACGAGCTCCTTGCCGGTGCCGGACTCGCCCGTCAGGAGCACGGTTACGTCGGTGGGCGCGACCTGCTCCACCACCTGGAAGACCCTGCGCATCGCCTTCGAGCGGCCGATGATGCCCTGGAAGGACCAGGCCTCCTCTGCCTCCAGGCCGGGCTGCCCACGGCGATCCTCGATGATCAAGACGGTGCCCAGCACGGCGCTCGATTCGTCCCTGAGCGGAACCGCTACCTCCGCCATGGGCAGGGGCCTCCCTCCCGAGTCGAGGGACTCGGTGGTGCGCTCCGCCTCCGAGTCTCCCGTTCTCACGCAGTGCTCCGCCGGGCAGTCCCCGTCGCAAAGGGGCGACCCGATCACGTCGTGACAGTGGAGGCCGATCACCTCCTCGGCCCTGCGCCCGGTGATCTCCTCGGCGCGCCTGGAGAAGCTCGTGATCCGGAAGGACGGATCGATGGTCAGCACCCCCTCCTTGATGCTGCCCAGCAGGGCGGCCTGGAGCCGCTCGCGCTCCTCGATGATCCCGCGCTGGGCTCGGCAGGACTCGATGCGCTCCACGAGCTCGGTCTCGTCCCTCAGGAGCTCCACGCCGCCGAGCACCCGGCCCTCGTCGTCGGCGAGGACGAAGGCGTTCTTTCGCACCTGGAGCTGTCTGCCATCCTTGCTGCGAAGGGATATCCGGGCGTCCTCCAGGGTGCCCTGCTCGAAGAGCCTGCACTCGTATTGGCAGCGCTCGCACTTGATCCCCGCAAGGCAGCTCCTGCCGATCACCTCTTCGGCCCCGAAGCCAGTGAGCAGCTCTGCCTGGCGGTTCCACCAGGTGATTCGCCGCTCCGCGTCCACCACGAAGAGGGCGTCGCCGATGGTGTCGAGGAACCGGACCAGCAGGGCCCGGTCCGCGCCCAGGATTCTCGCCAGGTCCATCCCCGAGCCTTTCAGGTCACCAGGTCCGACATTGTCCGCGCCCGAAGGAGATTTGGTCATGGAGCCTCGCGCCCTGTGGTTGCGGTCTGTGTTGCATATATTGCATCGCTCGGGTTCCTGCAACAGTTCCTGAATCGAACACGGGACATGCCTGCTTCGTGCTCCTGGAAAGACAAAGGAAAATTGGATGCCCGGGAATTGGCACAACCCCTGCTTATGTGCATCGCCATGAAGCGAAGAGCCCTGAAAATAGGCCTCGGCCTGATTGTGGGCGGAGCCCTTGGATATGCCTACTACGCCCTGGTGGGCTGCACGAGCGGGGGCTGCCCCATCACGAGCAACCCGGTCATGACCACTGCCTACGGAGCCCTCGTGGGCCTGGCGGTGACAGGTCTGTGAGCATGGCGAAGCGCGGGATGAGAGCCCTTGGTATGAGAGCCCTTGGTATGAGAGCCCTTGTGAGGCCGAGCGGAGCAGAGAAATGGATCTGAGCCTTCTTGGACTCTTCGGAGCAGGTCTCGCGACCTTCTTGACTCCCTGCGTCCTGCCCCTCGTGCCTATCTACCTCGCGGCCCTGGTGGGAGGAGATTTCAGCCAGCTAGGAAAGGGCGGGCGTGGGCAGCTCCTCGGCCGTGCGCTCCTTTTCTCCATGGGTTTCATCGCGGTCTTCACCGCCCTCGGTCTGGGCGCCTCCTCCATCGGGGCAGCCCTGAACCAGCACAAGATCCTGCTCCAGGGCTTCGGGGCGGGTCTCATACTCCTTTTCGGCCTGAAGTTCCTCGGCGTGATTCGCATCTCCTTCCTCGACCGGGTCCTGAAGGCGGACGACACCCGTCTCCAGACCCGGGTCGGGTGGGTGAACGCCCTCGTGATGGGCGTGGTCTTCGCCGCGGGCTGGACCCCCTGCGTGGGGCCGGTGCTCGGCTCCGTCCTCGGTTACACCGCCTCGGCGACTTCGAATCCGGCCACCGGTGCCCTCTACCTCGCCATCTACGGCTTGGGCTTCGCTGTCCCTCTCCTTGGGACCGCCCTCTTCGCCGAGGCAGGCGTGAGGCTCCTCGACCGGATCAAGCCTCACCTGCCCAGGATCGAGCGGGTCATCGGGGCCCTCCTGGTCGTCGTGGCCGCCGGCCTTGTCTGGGATCTCGCCAAGGCCGCCACCGAGACCCAGACCTCTCGCGCGAGGGTGCTCGAGCTGACCACGGACGGGCAGGGCAAGCGGGCTCCAGCGATGGTTGAGCTTTCTGCGCGCGACTGCTCGATATGCAAGGACATGAAGCCGCTCGTTGACGATCTCAAGAGCCAGTGCCACGGCAAGAAGGTCCTGGTTCGCAACATAGACGTGGATCGCCCTGAGAACAGGGACCTCGTGCGAAGCTCCCGCATCGTCGGGATGCCCACCTACCTCTTCCTGGACAAGGAGGGCAACGAGGTGGCCCGCCTGGTGGGCCGTCAGACCCGTGAGACCCTGCTCCAGTCCCTCTCGGCCCTCCGGGGAGAGCGCTGCCCAGGGCTCGGCTCCCTGGCGGGGCCCCGGGGTCGGAGCCCAAGTCCCCTCGAGTTTCCCGGCCAACCAAAGGGCGAGGAGGTTTTGTCATGCCCCTCTACGAATACCGCTGTGACCGCTGTGACGAGGAATTCGAATCCATCCAGTCCGTCAGGGACCGGGACAAGGCCGAGTGCCCCAGGTGCCACGAGCGAGCCCGGCGAGTGCTCTCAGGGTTCGCTGTAGGCCAGGGGAGCAAGGGCGGCGGAGCGGCGGGGAGCTATCAGGGCTCCCGTTCCCTGGGCTCCGGCTGCTCCACCGGAGGCGGCTGAGGCTTCTAGCCTGGTCCGCCCGTCGGGCGGGCATGCTCTCCCTTTACCCTGGCCCTGGTCACTGCGGTCGCCCTTGACGCCCAACCATTCCCGGGCGTCGTCTGACGTGGTCAGTGTCCGATCCTGCGCTTGACCCGAGGCTCCTCGCGGGCGATGATCGGGGCATGTCTTCGCCAAGTAGCCTTATCAAGCCGCTTCTGGCCTCCTTTCTCGCCGTGGTGGTCGGCTCTGGCTGTGCTTCGGGCCAGGCCACCGGGGGGCCGGCGGTGTGCGGGGACGGCGTCAGGCAGCAGGGAGAGGGCTGCGACGATGGGAACCTCGTCGGCGGGGACGGCTGCTCCGAGACCTGTCAGCTCGAGAGGTGCGGCGATGGGGTGGTGAACGCCGCCGCTGGGGAGCAGTGCGACGACGGCAACACGGTCTCCGGGGACGGCTGCTCCTCCACCTGCATGGTGGAGTCCGACTGCGGCAACGGGCGGATAGACCCGGGGGAGACCTGCGATGACGGCAACCGTGCGCCTGGGGATGGCTGCAACGCCATCTGCATCCTGGAGTTCTGCGGGGACGGCGTGGTGCAGGAGGGGCTCGGGGAGGAGTGCGACGACGGCAACAGCCAGGCGGGTGATGGGTGCAACCTGACCTGCATCCTGGAGTTCTGCGGGGACGGGGTCGTGCAGGAGGGGCTCGGGGAGGAGTGCGACGACGGCAACAACGTCTCGGAGGACGGCTGCAATGCCGACTGCGAGCTGGTGTCGGTGTGCGGGGACTCGGTCGTGGTACCTGGGGAGGAGTGCGACGACGGCAACACGGTCTCGGGCGACGGTTGCTCCTCCACTTGCCGGAACGAGTACTGCGGGGACGGGGTGGTGCAGGCAGGGCTCGGGGAGCAGTGCGACGACGGCAACACCAACGCGGGGGATGGTTGCAGCGCGACTTGCCTTTCGGAGCTCTGCGGAGACGGCCAGGTGCAGACCGCGCTCGGGGAGGAGTGCGACGACGGCAACAACGTATCCGGCGATGGGTGCAACGCCTCTTGCCAGTCGGAGTACTGCGGGGACGGCATCTGGCAGGCGGCGCTCGGAGAGGATTGCGACGACGGCAACAACCTGTCGGGGGACGGCTGCAGCTCCCTGTGCAAGTCGGAGGGCTGCGGGGACGGGGTGCTCCAGGCAGGGCTCGGGGAGCAGTGCGACGACGGCAACACGGTCTCGGGCGACGGCTGCTCGTCCACTTGCAGGACCGAGTACTGCGGGGACGGGGTGGTGCAGGCGGGGCTCGGGGAGCAGTGCGACGACGGCAACACGGTCTCGGGCGACGGCTGCAGCGCGACCTGCCAGAGCGAGTCACCGACCTGCAACCCGAGCACGAACCTGGCCCGCACGGCGGGGGTGATCGCAACCTCCAGCGGCGGGGGCACCAGC
>JAVEWA010000077.1:0-15885 GCA_034004785.1 Polyangia bacterium | reverse complement strand
GCTGTAGGGGATGGCCGCCGCGTCCAGCAGGGCGTGGGCGTCGGAGGCGATCTGCCACTGGGCCTGGGTGTTACTGTTGGTGATGTCTCCCAGGTGGACCACGAACTTGATGGCGTCGCTCGCCTGGTGATCGACGATCCACTGCGCCTGTTTCCGGTACGTGTTGGAGGCGTTGTTGCTCTGCTTGCTGGTGTAGTACTGCGTGTCGGGCAGGAGGACGATGGAGAAGGGCTCGCAGAAGTCGCCGCAGGGCTCCCTGCAGGTGAGGGTCTCCGGATCGCAGCGCAGCCCCTCCTCGCAGGGCTCTGCGGCTGACCAGTCGAGGCAGGGGTCGGCGTCCCAGTTGCCGCACTCCACGATGCCCCCCTCACCGCAGGCCTTCTGCCCCGCCTCGGCGCAGTCGTCGGTGCAGGTCTGGGCGTCGGGCCAGGGGGCCCCGTCTCCCTGGGAGCCGTCCCCATGGGCCACCGCATCCCTGCTGGCGTCTGGCCGGTCGTTGCCGGTCGTGGTGGGCCCGCAGCCAACCAGGCCGACCAGGGCGAGCAGCGCCCAGACGGCACGGGCTCGAGAGTACGCCGCCGAGCCGTGAGATAGGCTCACCTGACAGGCGCCAACAGGGAGTGGAGTTGTGAGCATCATGAGACTCGGCTCCAGAAAAGCGATTTGGCCCATGGTAGCAGGAATCCCGCCGAGAACCCAAGAGGGCAAGCGAGGGAGCCAGGGTGGTCGAGTTCTGGCACGGATCCATGGGCCGCTACCAGTGGCCGTTCCATTCTGCTACGCTTGGGGAGTCGAGGGCCAGGTTTGGGAGGTTCACATGAGACGGCGATGCCTGCCCATTTGCTGTTCACGCCATCCTGGATGCACGGTCTTGGCCGCGGTCGTCTGTCTCGGCCTTCTCGCAGAGGCCTGCACGGATGATGGCAAAAAGAGCGGAGACTTGCCGCCCGGCCCCTACCCCTATGACACCTACCTCGCCGCCATCCGCGACGTGGACCTGCTCTTCGTCATAGACAACTCGGGGTCCACGCTCGAGCTGCAGGAGATGCTGAGGCAACAGTTCACGGTGATGCCGCACGCGCTCGCGGACACGGCGGTGGGGCTCCCGAACCTGCACATTGGAGTGACCTCGACCAACCTGGGCGCGGGCCCCTATGGCATCACCTTCTGCGAGGGCGGCGGGGACGGGGGCCGGCTCCTCACCGGGAACTGCCCTAACCCGGTGGGCGTGCCATACATCGTGGACGTGGCGCCCCAGGGTTGCGAGGCCACGAGGGACGCCACGGGCGGTTGCTCCCTGCACGGCTGCGAGGCATCCAACTGTGGCCACGAGCCCACCACCACCCTGGTCCTCGACTCCACCACGGGCTGCCCCCGCTGCCGGAACTACGCGGGCCAGGATCTGGAGGAGGTGTTCTCCTGCATCGCGAGCCTGGGCACGCAGGGCTGCGGCTTCGAGCAGCCCTTGGAGGCCATGTACAAGGCACTCGACTCGGAGACCGCCCACAACCGGGGATTCCTTCGCGAGAGCGCGCTGCTCGCCGTGGTCTTCATCGGCGACGAGGACGATTGCTCGTCCTCGACCCAGGAGCTATTCGACCCTTCCGACACCGCGGTCGAGTCTCTCGGCCCTCTCACGAGCTTCCGCTGCTTCGAGTACGGGGTGACCTGCGACCAGCCGAGCCGCGATCTCGGCATTCACACTGGTTGCTTGCCCCGCGAGGACGAGCAGGCCCTGCTGCACCCGGTGAGCCGGTACATCACGTTCCTGTCCTCCCTCAAGGATCCCCTCATGCTCGTCGTGTCGGCCATCGCTGGCCCAACGATGAACGGTGAGGTCATGGTTGGATGGGACGAGTTCGACTGGCTCGAGGTGAAGGTGTCTTGCCAGGGTGATTGGGGAACCGAGGGCGTGCCGGGCTTGCGGCTCCGGGCCCTCGTGGAAGCCTTCAACCCGGCCGAGGACATGGATTGGGCCTTCAGCTCGGTCTGCGCGCCCACATATGTGACCGCTCTCGAGGGGATCGGCCAGAGGATCCACCAGAGCCTGGTGGCCCAGTGCCTCCCTTCGCCGCTCCAGGGCTGCGCCGACCCTGGTGCAGAGCACGGCATTCCCGGAGACGCCTATGCGGGCAACGACCAGTGCCTCGCCTCCTGCCAGGTGACCGACATCTTCTGGCGAGGGACCATGCAGGAGACCCGGGCCGAGGTGCCCCCTTGCCTTCAGGTGTGCCCTTCGGGCCCCTGCCCGGGCAACACCGACCGCACCCTTGCCTATGCCGCGGGCCACCCCGGGGCGCGGGATCCCGACCTCCCGGTGTCGGCTTGCTGGCACGTGGGCTACAGCGAGATATGCGAGCGCGCGAACCACGCCGAGCTGGTGATCTCCCGCCGGGAGGCTCCGCCGCCGCGCTCCTTTGCCAGCACGAGCTGCACGCTGATCCTCCAGCACGAGCTGCGCTGCGCCGACGGGGAGGACAACGACGAGGACGGCCTCGTGGACCTGGAAGATCCGGACTGCGAGTCAGCAGCCGAGTGAGCCGGCGCGCTCCTGTCGTTATCATTGTCCTGCAGGCACCACAGTCACCGCGTCGGGTATGGGAGGCGTGGTTCCCCTGTGGATTCATTAAGGTTGCAATTGACAACCACAAGGGAACCTGTAACCCTGAGCGTGGAACAAGGAGGTACGGCCTTGCCATCGATCACCTTGAAAAACCTCCCAGATTCGTTGCTGAAAACCCTCAAGGCGCGTGCGGCGGAGCGGCGGAGGAGCCTTCAGCAGGAGGTGGTTACGCTCCTCGAGGCAGGCACCAAGGAAGACTTGTCTGGCCTTTGGGATTTGGATAGACGGCCCGCTGTGGGCAATGACCCGTCGGCCGAGTGTGCGGCAGAGCCAGGGGCGGTCTGGCACCGGGAAGATCGAGGGGCAGTGGAAATGCGGGATCGCGCTCCCAAGATGGGGCCCCGCCCAGATGCCAGAGCACCTAGCGGGCTGGCAGAGGATCAGCTCGCGGTGTGGAGGGAGCTGGCGGGGAAGTGGCGCGCCGAGGGAAGCGTCGAGGCGGAGATCGCCGCCCTGTACGGCTCCAGGGCGGGACGCAGGGAGGTCTCGCTGTGAGGCTCCTCGACACCGATGTTTGCATCGAGCTCCTTCGTGGCAACCCGCGGGTGGCCCAGCGGCGCTCGGTCACGTCGGGTCGGGTGGGAACCACTTGGATGACCGCGGCGGAGCTCTACTACGGAGCCGAGAAGTCCGCGGACCCCCATCACAACAGGCAGCTCGTGGCGAAGCTCCTCGGGACGCTTCCGCTCTTGCGGCCGGGAGGGACGGCCGCACGGCGCTTCGGCGTTCTCAAGGCCACGCTGGAAGGGATGGGACAGCGACTCGCAGACGCCGACCTGATAATCGCCTCCATCTGCCTCGCCCATGACGCCGTCCTGGTCACGGGGAACCTGGGCCACTACACGCGGATTCCTGGTCTGCTCACGGAAGACTGGATCCGGGGGGACTGACATCGCTCAAACTCCCCTGACGGGTTCCTCCAGCCGCATTCCGGGCCCCAGCCGCATTCCAGGCCCCAGCCGCAGTCCTGGCCCCAGCCGCAGCCCGGGCCCCAGCCGCAATCCAGGCCCCAGCCCCAGCCCTGGCTCGGGCACCAACATGAGTCCGGCCCAGCCCCCGTAGACCTGGCGAGGTTTGCTCGCGCCGAGCTCGATCTCGAGCAGGCCAGGACGCGTCGGTTGCCTCGCCCGCGCACCTATCGGGGCTTGCTCGCGCCGAGCTCCCTCGTGAGAGCCTCGGCGCCCAGGATCTCGCGGAGGTAGAAGAGCACGAAGCGGATGTCCACCATGATGTTCCTGGAGCTCTCCGGGCGGTAGCCGAAGTCCCCGGAGACGTTCTCGAAGACCCGGTCGAAATTGAGACCCACCAGGCGGCCACGGGCGTCGAGGACCGGGCTGCCCGAGTTGCCCCCAGAGGTGTCGGCGTTCGAGAGGAAGCAGAGGGGCAGGCGGCGCCTCGCCGGGTCTTCTCCGGAGCCGTGCTGCCAGGCCTCGAGGCGCTCGAGGAGCGGGGCGGGCAGGGCGAAGGGCGGGGCGTCCCTCACCTTGTGGAGGAGCCCCGACAGGGTCGTGACCGGGTGATGCCAGACCCCGTCCGAGGGCGAGTAGCCCGCCACATGGGCGAAGCTCACCCTGGGGGTCAGGTTGGCGTCCGGGTAGAAGCGCTTGCCCCGGAAGGCGATGAGGGACTCGAGGTAGGGCCGCCTGAGCCGCAGCCTGGCGCCCTCCTCGGCCTTCTGGCGCCTGCGGGCCGCCTCCCAGTCGGCGTGCAGGGCGAGGCCCAGGCGCAGGGCCGAGTCCGGCTTCCGGGCGAGGGCGGCCAGGGGCTCGTCCATGGCGGCGAGCCGCGCTTTTGAGTCGGTCAGGCGGGTGCCCTGGTAGAGCGCGGCCACGAAGGCGCGGATGCGCCCATCCGACCAGTCGCCGCCCAGCGCTTTTTGCAGGGCCTCGGGCCGGTCCTTTGGCCCGAGGGCGCCGAGGCGCCGCAGGAAGAACGCGAGCACGGCCTGATCCGCGGCGGGGTGGAAGCTGCGCTGGGCGTGCTCGAGCTTGGAACGGAGGCGCTCGCGGTCCCGATCCTGGTACCCGGGCTCCCGCTCCGCGTCGGGCTTGGGACGCTCGTGGGCCCACTTCACGATGGTCTGGGCCGCGTCCAAGAGGGTCACGCCCCAGGTGAGGTAGCCGAGGAGGAGGTCCCGCTCTCTCCTGGCCTGGCCCGCGAGCTCGTGAGCCGTCAGGTCATCGAGGGCCCGGCTCCAGCGCCTCTTGCGCTCAGGGTCCTTTCCGAGCCAGGCCCGGTAGCGCCGCTCCTCGGCCTCCTTGCCCGCCAGGATCCTGCGCCGCCTGAAGCCCTCCCGCATTCCCCTGGCGTGGGTGCGGCCGTTCTCCAGGGCTCTCACCCGGCTGGCCGATGGGATGCGCGAGGCGGGCACGGCCTGGGCCGCGGCCTCGAGGGCTGCCAGCCACTCCGTGAAGAGGCGCTCCCTCGTGGGGTAGTGCCACTTCTCCTGCCAGGCCAGCTCCGCGGCGGTGGCGTAGCGGTGGGTGCGGCCCGGGGTTCCGAGCACCATCACGAGGTCGCCCTCCTCGACGCCGCGTGGCTCGAGGCGGAGCCAGCGCTTGGGTTTGTATGGGACGTTGTCCGCGTGAAGGGCTCTCGGGGTGCCGTCCGGAGCCACGTAGGCCCTCGCGAGGGCGAAGTCGAGGGTGTGGCGCGGCCAGCGGAAGTTGTCCTCCTCGCCGCCGAAGTTGCCCAGGGCGGAAGGAGGCGCCGCCACCAGGCGGATGTCCAGCAGCTCCTGGTTCTCGAGCAGCAGGAACCTGAGGCCGTCGTTCTCCCGCGAGATGCGGCAGCGGGTGTGGGGCTTCTGCTCGCAGAGAGCCACCAGCGCCTTCTCCTTGGCCTCCACCTGACGGATGGTCTCCTCGTCGGAGAGGCCCTGTTTCAGCTCTCCGAGGATCTTGCCGGTCACGTCGCTCTGGGTGCGAAAGACGTACACCCTGGTGCCGTGCCCAGGGAGCTCGTCCGACTTCTTTCGGGCCCAGAGGCCCTCCTCGAGGAGGTTCTTCTCCGGGGTGCTGTTTCGCTGAATGGCAGGGTAGGCGCAGTGGTGGTTCGAGAGGATGAGCCCCTCCTCGGACACGAAGGAGCCGGTGCAGCCCTCGCCAAAGCCCACCACCGCGGCGGCCAGGCCGCCCTCGCCTGGCTTCCAGAGCTCCCCGAGGGAGATTCGGAGCCCGCGGGACACGAGGGCCGCCTCGTCGAGCAGGTGCAGGTCGGCCCAGGGCCACATCCCCTCGCCCGAGGGAGGCAGGCTCGCCTCCGGGCAGCCTCCCTTGGCGGGAGCGGGGTTGGCCCCGGGGCTCGCCTTGGCCTCGCCGCCTCTGCTGCCGGGCGCGGCCGTTTCCACCCTGGATTTCTCCTGGAGATCGGGTCCCCCTCGTCGCTTGGCAGCGGTTCCAGACTGTCCACGGCAGCCCGTAGATACGAGACAGATTGCGCCGAGGCATAGAGCGCCGATTCGAATGGCGTCGGGAGAAAGAGAGGCCGGGAGGAAGGTCATGACCTTGGATTCATCCGGGCGGGATCTCGAGATCATTGGGTCTCCTTGGAGGTCTCTGGTCCGGTCAGGGGCAAGGCGAGCTGCCTGCTCTCCTCGAGGGAGGGCTCGCTGGCCTCGCGCTCCTTCTCTGGGGCCGTGGAGCCCTGGGGCTTGTCCGGCGGCGCGGGCGCGTGGATCAGGGCCCAGGCGATGCTGCCCCAGAGGATCAGGAAGCAGAGGCTCTGGAGGCCCCAGCGGCGGGAGCCGTTGAACCAGCCGCTCGACAGGCCGGCCACGCCCGCCACGAGGCCGATCCACAGGGCGCGGCGCCACCTGGGATCTATGGTCCCATCCAGGGCCGCGGCGGCCACCACCGGCAGGATGAGCACCAGCCCGATGAGGTGGTGGTCCCAGAGCAGGATGTTGATGAGCCAGGTGCAGAGCAGGAGCAGGCCCACGACGAGCGGAAAGACGTGCCGCTCCACCCCGGCGGCTCTCGGCCGGAAGATCCTCAGGGTGGCCGCGGCGCTGGTCAGCACCACTCCCAGGCGGAGCACCTTCACCAGGCTGTCGATGGTGTCCTGGGGGAGGGAGAGAAAGAGGGGTTTATGGCCCGCGCCGCCGAAGATCCGATCGAAGGTCGCCACGATGCTGCCGTTCTTCAGGTGCGAGACGTAGCCGCCCCCGCTCTGGAGACCCTGGCTGCCCTGCGAGAGGGCGGCGTAGAACAGGTCGAGCCATTCCCGGTTCATGGCCCAGGCCCAGGATGGGCCTCCCACCAGGGCCGGCACCAGGAAGACCAGGCCGAGGGCGGTGGCGAGGCAGGCTCCGAGGGCGCGCCAGTCCCGGCGCACGAGGAAGAAGAGCGCCAGGGCTGCCGGGAGCACCTTCAGAGCCGCGGCAAAGCCGATGAGGGCCCCGCCCCAGCCCCGCTTCCCCTTCAGGTAGAGGAGCAGCCCCGAGGCCACCAGGGTCATCACGGGGATGTTCACCTGTCCCCAGTAGACGTTGGAGTCCACCAGCAGCATCGAGAGGAAGAGGGCGCCAAGGGCGAGGAGCAGGGGTCTTTGCGCCCCGCAAAAGGCCGTCACCTTGGCGGTCAGCCAGGAGAGGAGCCCGAGGCAGAGCACTATGAAGGCGATCCACAGGTGGTAGGCCCAGCCTATGGACAGCTTGCCAAGGGGCGACAGCAGGCTCGCGAGGAGCGGCGGGTAGGGGTAGGGCAGGTTGTGGGGCCGGTAGCCCCCCGGCTCGTGGAAGTGGTAGAGGTCCTCTCCTGCCGCCGCGGTCTGGGCCGCAGCGTGGTACATGGTGAAGTCCACCCTCGGCTTCCAGCGGAAGTCCCGGTAGATCTCCCCGAGGGTGGACCAGACGAAGAGGAGCCCCAGGAGCACCGCGAGGGCCACGGCCACTCGCTCCACGTAGGGCGGAAGGGCGGGGTGGGCCTGGGCCGCCGCCGGGGGCTCTGCCTGGCCGGGCCCGAGGGCGCCTGGCTCGCTGGCGTCTGGTGAGGGGGCCGGGCCGGGGCTCAAGTCTTGAGTCGAGTCCCGGGATTCTGCTCCGCCTGGCTCTTGGGCCGGCTCCAGGGCGGGCTCCTCCAGAGGGAAGCAGGCGAAGCCGGCCCTGGACAAGGGGGGCTCGTCCCTTGGCTGATCGGCGCTCTTCGCCTCTTCGGGCTCCCGCGGCCCAGGTGGAACCGGCTCGCTCATGGTGGCTGGATTACATCGCAAGGCAGGGGAGGGGACAAGGGGAAAGGGAGAGCTGGTAACGCGAGGAGAGCTGGGGAAGCCTGGGAAGTCGTGGGCGTCGGGAGCGCGGGGCGCTGGGAGCGCCAGGGCGCCCCTCTGGGGCCTAGGGCGTCGGGGGCCGACAGACCGGGGTTACTGCCGGGCAGTCGCCGCGGCAGCGGTCGTTCGGCACGCCCACGAAGAGCACCACCGTTGGGGCAGGGGCGATGCGCCGGCTCATCTTGCGGTAGTGGTCCACGATGGCCGTGCCGAGGCGGGTCTGGAGCCGCGAGAGGCGCTTGCCCTCCAGCAGGTCGGCGCAGCTATGGGAGTCCAGCTCCTTTCGCAGCGCAGTTTCCAGTCCCTGCACGATCTTGGGATCCGCCATGAAGTGGGCGAGGCTCTGATCCTGGGTCTGGGCCATGGCCCTCTGGAGCTCGTAGTTGCCGTGGCGGAAGACGTAGCGCCTCTGGAACGTGAGGTTCACCCGTTTGAGCTCGGGCTTGGCAGGGGCTGCCTCGGCCTGGCCGCCTCCCCGGCCGCGGCGAAGGGCCGAGGGGAGAAGGGTGCCCGCCACTGCTGCGCCCGCCACCGCCGCGCCCCGCAGGAAGGCGCGGCGCGAGGAGGCCGAGGTCTCGGGCAGGACAAGCTCCACAAGGGTGGGGTAGCCTGGCATAGCGCTCTTAGATGGGATCGGGCGGGCTCGTTTCACTTCACACCTCCGGTTGGGCTCGCGTCGGGCTGCTCGCGTCGGGCTTCGGACTGCTTCATGGTCAGCCCTGGAACCGTGACGGTCGGCCGAAAGGAACGCACCAGAGTATAGACGGATCTCTGCAAGGGTTGGGCTTCATGTCTTGAACTTCTGCTTCAAAGGGGCTCGGATGGGCGCATCAAATCAATAAATCACTTCAATTAAATTGATATAACAATTTGTAACTATATGTAAATATAACAGCGTGACTTCTGCCAGGGCCGACAGCGCTGGGGAGGATTGGCTTTGGCTCGGAGCCCTGGGTTGACGGCAGGACGCCCGTGCCCGTAGGATTCGAATACGTCATCACCATGAAGCTGCTTCTGCTCGCCTCCTGCTCGATCCTGATAAGCGCCTGCTGGACATCCTCAGGCGGGGGACGGCCCGCGCCGGCGCCTCGGCCAGAGCCCAGGCGAGGGTTGCCCGTGGACAGACCCGCGCCCGCTTCCAGGCCTGCCCCCGCCCCGGACGACGGCCTTCCTGCATCCATCAAGGACGCCGAGGCGAAGGCGACGCCAGGGGGCAGGGCCGTGCTCGAGGCCGCCCGGAAGATGTACGCCGAGGACTTCGTGGTGAAGGGCTCCTGCTGGGACTATGCCAACGCCGTCTACAAGCGGGCTGGGTTCGGGGGCTGGCGAAGGCAACAGGTGCCCTTCCGCTCACGCACCAAAGGGCCATATGCCGCCCCGGGCCTGGTGCAGGCGGGAGACTGGCTGTACCTGATCAACCACGTCGCCACCCTCTCCAGCCACAGCGTGATCTTCGTGCACTGGACGGACCGCGCCCGGCGCATCGCCAAGGTGGTCACCTATGTGGGCGGGGGCCGCGAAGAGCCAGGGCACTACCGGCAGTACGACGTCTCCAGGATCTTCCAGATAATCCGGCCAAAGATCTCTCATAAGTCACAAGCACCTGGGACTGGATCTCAGCGTCAGTAGCTCTGCCCGCCTGCCTCGCCTGTTCTTTTCATAGCCGGCCGTCGATGACCCGGATCAGGATCCTGCGGTAGGTCCTCGCGAGGATCCTGTCGCGGTCCGCCCAGGAGACGCCGCCCGAGGGAAGGTGGGTGGCGATGACCAGCTCGCGGCCCCAGCCGGGCACGGGCTGGCCCGAGGGGTCCAGCACCGGGAAGCAGGCGTAACCCACGTTCAGGAACTGGCCCGAGGAGCCCAGACCGTCCTTGGAGAAGATCCGCCAGGAGCCTTGGCTTCGGGCCTCGAGATAGGCCATGTCGTGGCCGCTCTGGAGGTAGATGGTCTTGTCGGCGCTCATGCCGCCAAAGGGGCCGTACTTGGCCGAGCCCTCGGCGCCGTAGAAGAGCACCCTGAGGTCGAGCCACTGGATGCCAGGCAGGCGCTGGGCGGCCTCCTCCCGGTGGAGGGCCAGGCGCTTCAGGGCCTCGGCCACGGTGAAGGCCGACAGGTTGTTGGCCGGGCCGGTGGTGGTGTCGGGGGTGATGGTCACCGAGGCGCCGCCCGGCTCCTGGAAGCTGTAGCCGAGGGCGCCAGGCTCCACCTCGCCGTAGTTGCCCCCGAAGGTCTCCGCCGAGGGGCGGCCGAGCCACAGGGAGTGGATCAGGTCGTTGGCCCGGGCCCGCCCGCCGATGTTGTGGAAGTAGCGCCCCAGGGAGTTGGAGCTGTAGGGATCGTAGTCGTAGTTGTGGATGCTCGTCACCAGATCCCCGAGGGGGGTGGAGCCCACGCTGGCGGTGAGGCCCACGGCGTAGCTCGACTGGATGCGCAGCGTGGATGCCGCGTTGGCCGCGGCCAGGAACTTGGTGGTGCTCCAGGGCTGGTAGGGCTGCTCGGCGGTGCCGCTCGACAGGTAGCGGTAGTGAGGCACTCCACCCACCCGCCGGATGAGGATAACCGCGAGCTGGATCCCGCTCGGAAGGAGGCCCGACAGGGAGGTGTCGTCAAAGACCACCGGGGAGGAGGAGGGCGAGTAGGTCACGCTGCCCCCGCCCGCGAGAGGGATCACCGGGCTCGGGTCCGTGATGGGACAGGCGAGGTCGCGGTCCTGGTTCGTGGGTAAGACCTTGGCTCCGCAGGTGTCGTCCAGGAACTGGAAGCCGCCCGGCGTGGGGCTCGGGCAGAGCGGCTCAGGCTCCTCGTCCAGAGCCGGGATGGGATCCGGCACATAGGCGTCGGCAGGGGGGGCGGCGTCCTGGGGGGCGGCGTCCTGGGGGGCGGCGTCCTGGGGCGCGGCGTCCGTCAAGGCGGCGTCCACGGCCTGCCCATCGCCGGGGACGTAGCTGTCTGTTGGGCCAGTGTCCGGAAAGGGCTGGACGGCATCCGGGGGGCCCGCGTCCCTTCGACCCTGGCCCTGGGAAGGCCCGCAGGCGGTGACGGCCTGGGCCGCCAGGGCGAGGGCGGAGAGCAGGGCTCCCAGCGTCGTTCTGGGCCTCACAGCTCGTCCTCCGCGACCTGTTCCTCCTCGTTCTGGCGGCGAAGGGGCAGGGTCACCGTGAAGGTCGTGCCCTCGCCGCGAGCCGACTCCACCTCGATCCTGCCCCCGTGCTCGGTGACGATGCGTTTCACTATGGCTAGTCCGAGGCCCGTGCCGCCAGCTCCGCCAGAGGTGGCGAAGAGCTCGAAGAGGCGCCCCTCCAGCTCCTCGGGGATCCCTGTGCCCGTGTCGGAGAAGGTGAGCACCAGGGAGTCGCCCAGCGTGGCCGAGCGGAAGGTGAAGGTGCCCCCGTCGGGCATGGCCCGGGCCGCGTTGGAGGCCAGGTTGTGAACCACGCGGCGAAGCTTGATCTCGTCGAACCAGGCCAGGCCCTGGTACTCGGCCTCGATCTGGAGCGTGATGCCCTTGCCCTCGAGCTCCCTGTGCAGGTGCTCGCCCACGTCGGCGAGGAACCGGTGCAGATAGACCTTGCGGATGAGGAGCTGGAGGTCGCCTCTTGCAAAGGCGAGGACCTCCCTGGTCATGGAGTCCATGAGCTCGAACTGCTTCAGGATCTCCTGGCAGAAGGCGGCGCGCTGCTCCTCCGACTGGGTGGTCGGCAGGAGCTGGGTGTAGCCCGAGGCGATGGTGAGGGGCGTCTTCAGGTCGTGCACGACGCCAGAGAGCATCTGCCCGATCGCCGCCAGGCGGCTCTCCTTGAGCCGGACCTCCTGGGCTCCCACTAGCTGGATGGCCCGGGCCAGGTGTCCGGCGAAGAGGCTCGCCAGCTTCAGGTCGTTGTCGTCGAAGGGGAGGACCTCGGGGGCGGGAACCTCGCCTTCGCCGCCCGGACCCGGAGCCCCGTCTTCCTGGGAGTCGGCGCCTCCAGCGTTTGCGCGGGGGCCCTTGTCCAGCAGCTCCAGGGCGCCGAGCACTCCGTCCTCGCCCCGGATGGGCACGCAGAGGATGGAGCGCGGTTGGTAGCCAATCCGTGCAGCCAGCTCTCGGTTGTGGCGCGGATCCGTCGAGGCGTCGTCGAGCACCACTGGCTCGTCGTGCTCCACCACCCAGCCCACCACGCCCTTGCCCCTGGGCATCCGGAGCTTCCTGATGGCCTGGCCCTTGGGGCCCGTGGCCGCCCCGAAGTGCAGCTCGGCGCGATCCTGGGTGACCAGAACCACGGACGCGGCCCGGGCCGAGACGAGGTCCATTGCCCTGCCCACCAGCCGGTCGAGGAGCTCGTCCAGGCTGTCGGCGCCGAAGCGCTCCTGCTCGATCTGGTAGAGCAGGTCCAGCTCCTTCATGCGCCGCTCGAGCTTGGCCTGGGTCTCCTGGAGCTCGGCGTTTCGCCTGAGGAGCGACTGGTAGAGCTTGCCGTTCTCGATGGACACGGCGGCTTGGGCGGTGAGGGCTCTGAGGAGCTCCTCGTCCTCCGACCCGAAGGGCTTGCCGTCCCGGCGGTTCAAGATCTGGACTACCCCGACCGCCTTGCCCTGGTTGTTCAGCATGGGCATGGTCAGGATCGACCGAGTGCGGTATCCGGACTTCCGGTCCACCTCCGGGTTGAAGCGGGGGTCGGCGTAGGCGTCGGGGATGTTGGCGGTCTCCCCGGTCTGGGCTACCCAGCCCGAGATACCTTCTGGGATGCGAAGTCGGATCTCCTGGATCTCGCCCCCCTGGGTCACCTTGGACCAGATCTCGCCCCTCTCCTCGTCCAGCAGGTAGAGGGTGGCGCGGTCCGCGTCCATCACCTCCATGGTCTTGGCCATGATGATTTGAAGCAGCGTATCGAGGTCCAGGGTGGACCCCAGGGCCTTGGCGACGTCCTTCACCACCTGGAGCTCGCGTTCCACGCGGGAGAGCCGCGCCTCGCTGGCGGCCTGGGCGCAGTCTCTCGAGGACGCATCTTTGAGGTCCGTGGTCATGGCTGCATCTCTCGGAAGCGGGCCCTCGCAGGGCGGAAGCGATATTAGCCTCTCGGAGGCAGGTCGTACAGAAAGGACTCGGCAGGGGCGCAGGCAAGGGTCCACTCGCCTGGATCTATCTCAGCGGCTCACCCCCATCGGCTCACCCCCATCGGTTCACCCCCATCGGCTCACCCCCATCGGCCATTGTCCCGGCTCGGGTCCCCTCTAGCGCTTCTTGCCCTTCTTCCTCGGAGGCTTGGCCTGGGCAGCGGGCTTGGGGGTGGGGCTCTGGGGCTCTGGCGCGTCGCCAGGTGCGAGGGCCGCGGCCCGGGCCACCTTGAGTCGGTAGTGGAGCATCCAGAGCCCGAGGGCGAGGATTCCTATGGCGCTGTACTGGCCGGGCGTGAGGCCCCAGTAGGTCTTGTCGCTTATCCGGAGGAAGTCCAGCCCGAAGCGCACCGGCGCGTAAAGCAGGGCCAGAACCACGACGTTGAAGCCGGGGAAGCGCTTGGCGTGGCGGTTGGTTGCCCAGAGGATGGTCACCAGCGCCACGGCGAAGAGCATCTCGTAGAAGCCGAGGTCGTAGCGTTGCACCCAGGGCATGGCCCGCTCCAGCTCGGGGATGTAGAGCTTGGGGACGTCGTCGTAGGGGATCATCTGGGCAGGAGTGGCCCCCGACTGGTAGGCTGGGTAGCTGACCGAGAACCAGAAGTCAGTCACGCGGCCAGGGTGATCGTGGGCGGTCGTGCAGCCCAGGCGGCCGAGCACCCAGGCCCATGAGAAGCCGTAGGCGATCGCGTCTATCGAGGGCCAGGGGTCCAGCTTCTTGATCCACTTGAGGTAGATCACCAGGCCGAGCGCGCCTCCGATGATCCCGCCGAAGGAGGAGATGCCCTTCCAGACCCAGAGGAGCTCGAGGGGATCCTTCAGGACCCGCTCCGGGAAGTAGAAGATCACCGACACCCAGTGTGCCATCAGGAAGCCGACGACTATGGCCCAGATCTGCATCTCGGAGACGATGGCCGGAGGGATGCCGCGTTTGTCGGCGTCCCGCTGGCTCATGGTCACCCCGAAGATGATGGCCAGGCCCACCAGGATGCCGAAGAGGTGGATGGTGAAGGGGCCGAGCTGCCAGGGCCCCGCGTCGATATAGGGAATCATCGCCTCGTCCTTGGGTCGCCGGCTCCGGGCCGGCTCGTTCTGGCAGGAGAACATAGCGCCCGCTTGGGGAAAGGGCGAGCGAAAATAGGAAGATCCAACAAGAAGCAGGCTTTTATCCCATCATCAACCTGGATATATTTGGCACCCCGAAAGGAGCTGCTCCATGCCCACTGCCAACGAGATCCGCAAGCGCTTCCTGTCCTTCTTCGAGGCGCGCGGCCACCGTCTGGTTCCATCGGCGCCGGTGGTGCCCCACGGCGACCCTACGCTGCTCTTCACCAACGCCGGGATGAACCAGTTCAAGGACGTGTTCCTCGGCACCGGCGCGAGGGACTACACCCGCGCCGCCGACACCCAGAAGTGCATCCGCGTCTCCGGCAAGCACAACGACCTCGACGAGGTGGGGGCCGACACCTACCACCACACCTTCTTCGAGATGCTCGGCAACTGGTCCTTTGGCGACTACTTCAAGGAGGACGCCATTCGCTGGGCCTGGGAGTTCCTGGTGGACGAGATGGGCCTCGACCGGGACAAGCTGTGGGCCACTGTCTTCGGGGGGGACGAGGCCCTCGCGCTGCCCCCCGACGAGGAGGCCGAGCGGCTCTGGCCCGAGGTGACGGACATCCCGCGGGCCCGGGTCCTGCGCTTCGGCCGCAAGGAGAACTTCTGGGAGATGGCCGAGACTGGCCCCTGCGGCCCATGCTCCGAGATCCACCTGGACCTCGGGCCCGGGGCCTGCGACCGCTCCGCCACCCCCGGCCACCGCTGCTCGGTGAACGGCGACTGCGCCAGGTTCATCGAGATCTGGAACCTCGTCTTCATCCAGTACCAGCACATGGAGGACGGCTCCCTCCGGCCCCTGCCGGCCAGGCACGTGGACACGGGCATGGGCTTCGAGCGGTTGGTCTCGGTGGTGCAGGGAAAGACCTCCAACTACGACACCGACCTCTTCGCGCCGCTCCTCGGCCGGATAAGCGAGCTTGCGGGCGCCCCCTACGGTGAGGACGGGCGCAAGGACATGGCCATGCGCGTGGTGGCGGACCACGCCAGGACCCTCTCCGTCGCCATCGCCGACAACGTGGTGCCCTCGAACAAGGACCGCGGCTACGTGCTCCGCCGGATCCTGCGGCGGGCCTCGCGCTACGGTTACCAGGTGCTCGGCCTAACCGAGCCCTTCATCCACCAGGTGGTGCCCGTCGTGGCCGAGATCTTCTCCGAGGTGTTTCCCGAGATTGCAAAGCGGCGGGATCACATCGCGCGGGTGGTGGAGGCCGAGGAGAGGGCTTTTCTACGCACCCTCGAGCGCGGCGTCCTCCTCTTCGAGAAGGCCGCCGGGGAGCTCGCCGCCGCGGGCGCGGCCGTGCTGGATGGGGCCGTGGCCTTTCGCCTGTACGAGACCTACGGCTTCCCGCGGGATCTCACCGAGCTCATGTGCCGCGAGCGGGGCTTCACCCTGGACGAAGCAGGCTGGGCCAGGGCCGAGGCCGCCCATGTGGAGGCATCGAAGGGGGCCTCTGGGCAGCGGCTGGATCCTGGCGAGCTGGAGGGCCTTCCCCCCACGCGCTTCGTCGGCTACTGGGAGCTTGGCTTGGCCGGAACCCTGGGTCACGAGGCAGAGACCCGTCTCTTGCGCCTGGTGGACAACGAGTACCTGGTCCTCTACGAGAGCCCCTTCTACGCCGAGTCGGGCGGTCAGGTGGGGGACACTGGGCTCGTGGTGGCCCCGGGGTTCAGGTTCGTGGTGCGGGACACCCAGCGCGTGGGCGATCTGAGCGTCCACCAGGGGGATCTGGAGGCGGGGGATCTCGCGGCGCTGCGAGAGCGCGGGACGGCCTGGGGGGACCTGG
>JAVEWA010000076.1:0-15947 GCA_034004785.1 Polyangia bacterium | reverse complement strand
TCGCAGACGATCTTCATCAGAACCCCTTTTCTCGTGCGGGAGCCCACGGCCTAGCCAGGGGGCATACCCGACCAACAGGACGGATATAATAGACTCCTTCGGCGTTTTCCACAACGCCCAAGCAGCATCGCCATCAGCACTTGGACCACCTGGAGCCCAAGCTGCTTTGAATCTTTTTTTCCCCTCTCACCGAGACCCTCGACGGAGGGTCCCCAGAGCTCCCCAAGCGGGCGGCCACCCAGGTCCAGAGGGCCGCTCGGCGGGCGCAAGCCTATCCAGGCGAGGCCGGGTTGTCCACAAGGATTGTTTCACTCCTTGAAGGTCCGACAGAAACCAAGCAAATCGGAGCCTTGGCCAGCTCTGATATGCGATCCAGGTAAGCCCTGGCCGTCCCTGGGAGATTCTCGATCCTGGTGACGCCGCGGATGTCCTCTTCAAACCCATCCCACTCCTCGTAAATCGGTTCGACGCGCTCCAGATCCACGCCGGCGGTGGGAAATTCTTCCGCGGTCTCGCCATCCAAACGATAGCCGACGCAGATCTTGATGGGAGAGATCCCCTGGAGGACGTCCAGCTTCGTAATTGCAAGGGAAGATATTCCGCTCACGCGGACAGCCCGGCCAAGGGCCACTGCGTCCAGCCAGCCACAGCGCCGGGGCCTGCCGGTGGTGGCTCCGTGCTCGCCCCCCCGCTTGCGGAGCTGCTCCCCGAGGTCGCCCTTGAGCTCGCTTGGGAAGGGACCGTTGCCAACTCGCGTGGTGTATGCCTTTGCGATTCCGATCACGGCATGGATCTGGGTTGGTCCTACGCCGCTACCCGTGCACGCTCCCCCTGCCACGGTGCTGGAAGAGGTCACATATGGGTAGGTGCCGTGATCAATGTCCAAGAGTGCGCCCTGCGCTCCCTCGAAGAGGACCCGGGCGCCCTTGGCCATCGCCTCGTGGATGATGCTCGTGGTGTCACAGAGGTATGGTTCGAGGGCGGAGCCCAGGGAGGCGAGCCGATCCCGAAGCGGTCCGGCATCGAAGGTCGCGGCGCCAAGTTGCCGCAGCCTGGGGTTGGTGACGGCGAGGGCTCCTTCGAGGGCCCGGCCGAGGAGCTCTGGCCGCGTGAGCATCCACATCTGGATCCCGCGGCGGGCCATCTTGTCTTCGTAGCAGGGCCCGATGCCCCGCCTCGTGGTGCCGATGGCGTTGGGGCCCTGGTCGCTGGCCCCGTCGAGCTCCTTGTGGTAGGGCAGGATGACATGCGCGTGATGGCTGACTCCGATGGCCTCGGGTCCCACGGAAAACCCTCGCTTGCGGCAGGAGTCGAGCTCCTCGAGGAGGGCCTCGGGATCGATGACCATCCCGGGCCCGAGGAGGCAACGCTTCCCAGCGTGGGTCACGCCGCTCGGCAGGAGGTGGACGACCAGTGGCGCCCCTGCGACCACCAGGGTATGGCCGGCATTTGCGCCTCCGGCGTAGCGCACCACCAGATCAGCGTCTGCGGTGAGCACGTCCACAACCTTCCCCTTGCCTTCGTCGCCCCACTGGGCTCCCACCACTATGACGTTCGGCATGAAACGCTCCTAGGCCTGGGTTCCTCTCGGGCGCCTGTCCATGGTTCTCTGGAATTTTTCATCGGCACGATGACCCAAGGGGTTCTCCTTGTCAATCGTCCCCGAGGGACGATTGCCTGGGATCTATCGGGAAAGCCCTTCTCCCTGGGTCTGGGCCGGGCGGAGCGGCAGTGTGCTCCGGGGAGCCAGGGGCTACAATGGGAAGGATGATGCGCTTACCGCTCGCGCTAGGCTGTCTCTGGCTCCTCGCCTGCGCCGAGGACCAGAACCCCAAGGCCGATCCAGACGAGCTCCTGCGGGAAGGGCGGGCGGCCCTTTCGCGCGGTCAGGTGGACAAGGCGGTCGCCCTGCTCGAGCGAGCGGTCAAGCGTCGACCGAGGCACGTCGAGTCTCGCCGGCAGCTCGCCAAGGCGCTCGGAGCGGCCAACCGGACCAAGGACTCGGAGCGCTGCCTCAGGGAGGGGATCGGGGCCGACCCTCGGGCCGCGATGCTGTGGCTGGATCTCGGGCGGCTCCTGGCTGGGCAGGGCAAGCACGACAAGGCGGTGCGGGCCCTCGAGGAGGCGCGCAGGCTCTTGCCTCGCGAGACCGAGGTGATCCTCGAGCTGGGCAAGATCTACGAGCTGCACGGGCAGCCCGAGGTTACGAGGGCGCTCTACCGCGCCAGCCTCTCCGATGCTCCCGTCCCAGGGCGCATCCGCCTGCACCGGAACCTGGCCCGGCTGGCCGCCCAGAAGCACGAGCATGGAGAGGTCCTGGCGGAGCTCCGAAAGGCCCTCGAGCTGGCCCCGAAGCGGGGAGATCTGCAATACGAGCTGGGCAAGGCCCTGCGCCGCTCCGGTCGCCCGGCAGAGGCGAAAAGAGCCCTCGAGGAGGCAGTGCGCCAGAGGCCCGATGATGGCGAGGCCAGGCTGCAGCTCGGCCTGGCCTGCCGGGATCTGGAGCAGCACAAGGAGGCCGTGGAGGCGCTCGAGAAGGCAGCGAGGCTGCTCCCCGGGCAGCCGCAGCCTCTCACGGCCCTCTGTGACAGCCTCCTCTCCCTTGGGCAGCGAGAGAAGGGCTACGAGACCTGTGTGCGCGCTCTCGCCCTCGCTCCTGGTGATTCCCACATGCAGTGGCTGATGGCCTCGATGTACCTGGATCGCGGCCTGGTGGAGCCAGCTGGCGAGCTCCTCGGACCTCTCCTGGGCTCGCGCGCACACGACCCTCGATACTGGACTCTCGTGGCCCGAGTGGCCGAGGCCCGCGGTGATCACGGCTCGGCCAGGGAGGCCTGGGCAAAGGCGCTGACCCTGCGTCCGAGGGACATCCTCTTGCGACGCAGCCTCGGATTCGCAGCCAGGCGATCGGGTGACTACCCGGGAGCCCTGCGCCACCTGGAGGCGGTCCTCGGCGAGCGTCCAGATGACTACGACGCCCTCGTCCACCAGGCGATCGCTGCGGAGTTCTCCGGTCTGCGACGGAGGTCCTCCGAGTCGCTAGTCCGCGCCTCTCGCCTCTCACCTGGCCGCCCGGAGGCCTTCGTGTACATGGCTTGGCTCGCCCAGCGGCAGGGGCGCCTGCGCGAGGCCCTCGAGCACGCCGAAAAGGCAGATCGCCTCGCGAAAGGGGAGAGCGTCCAGGCTCTGGACGTGCTTGCCACCGCCCTGCTCGCAAATGGACGAAGAGCAGAGGCGAAGGCAGCGCTCGCCCGCGCCCTCGCCCTTCCTCTCGGCACCGAAGACCGGAGCTACCTGGCCTCGAGGCGCGCCTCTCTGGAGGAGCCCGCGTCCACCTCGATGGAAGGGCCTGGGTCCCGAGGTCCCGCCCAAGGGCTCTCGCCCGGCCCGCTCCCTGGGGAAGGCATGTCTCCCTAGGGATCCTTTGTCACCCCGGCTGGTTCACTCGATGTCACAATGTCACGACAGCGGGACAGCTCCTGCAGCATCCATTGATTGGTAGGTCATTATTCCAAGGGGTTGTAGATCAGGTCCATGGTGGCATCTGTCTTGCACAGCCAAGGAGCAGGACGCGAGACGAGGTGCAAAATGACCCTGATGTTCGACTTCGAAAGCCCCCGGCTAGGTCCGGACAATCCTCTCCTGGAGCGCCTTCGCGCCAGGATAGCCCGCCGGCCTGGGCGCTGGCGCAGGCGGATGCGAAGGCAGCGGGAGCGGCGCGAGTCCTTCGAAGCAGAGACGCGGCAGGCGGCCTAGAACGGGCCTTGGGGAGTCAGGTGCTACCTGTGGGTGACGTCGCAGTAGCGGCGGCCCCCGAACTCGTTGGCGAGGATGTCGTCGTAGTAGTCGGCGTGCTCACCGACGTTGATGATCATCTCGCGCACCTCGGACTTGTCGAGGTCCGTGGTGCTGCGATAGATGGAGAGCACGACGTTCTCTCCCTTGAGGCCGAAGGCTACGCCCATCTGCCCCACGCCGTTCAGGTCGAGCAGCCGCCGGAAGAGCTGCAGGAGGTTTCGTTCGGGCAGCACCAGGATGGGGGAGTAGCAATGGATGAAGTTGTCGTTCTCCCCTCTGTAGAGGAAGACGTACACCTCGGCGGAGCCCTTCATGACGACCCAGCCCGCATTCTCGGTCTCGGGCGCCAGGTTGGGATCTCCTCCGATTCGGGTCTCGGTCACAGGAATGCCCAGCTCGCTGATGACCGTTTCGACCATCTTCACGGATGAACGGTAGTTGGACTCCTGCTTGTTGCTGAACAGGGCCATCGACGCTCCTCGCCTCGGGAAGGTGATACTCGGCCGCTATCTTACTGGAGGTCTCACTTTACTTCCACCGTCAAGTGAGCTACCCGACCAAGGAGAGGTCGCGGCTCGATGGAGAGGTCCCGGCTCGATGGAGAGGTCGCGGCTCGATGGAGAGGTCGCGGCTCGATGGAGAGGTCCCGGCCCAATCGGGCCAGTCGAGCAGGGCAGGACGATGTACGTCGGTGGCCGAGGAGCGAGGGAGCGAGGTGGGGGCTTCTTGGCCGTCCTAGAGGGCTTCCTTGGAGGACACCATCGGACGGGTGACCAGGCCCGAGCGGAGGCACCTCGTGCAGACCCTGATGCGCTTCGGAGTACCATCGACCATGGCCCGGACGCGCTTGAGGTTGGGGCGCTGGACGCTCTTGGTCTTGATGTTGGAGTGGCTCACGATGTTCGCGACATTGCGACCCTTGCCACAGAGCTCACAGACGGCGGCCATGATGTACCTCGCTTGGGTTGATGCCAATGCGAGCGGAGCGAATAGCAGATCCCATTCCCCGTGGCAAGCATTTTTCCCGGGCCCCCGGCCTGATCGGATGAGCTGGTGAGGCGCGACCTAGAAGCCAGAGGCCGGTCGGACCGGCCGTCGGGAGACCGGCCGTCGGGAGACCGGCCGGGAGACCGGCCGTCGGGAGACCGGCCGGGAGACCGGCCGTCGGGAGACCGGCCGGGAGATCGGTCGTCCGAGAGGCGCTTGAGCGGCATCGTGGTCCTAGTGGGACTTGGGCTGTGCCTCGCGGGAGTTGCCTCGTCGGCGCTCCCCCGCTGCGGGCCGCCGCGCTTCGTTTTCGAGGAGAAGCCTCCAGTTGCACAGGTTTCCCGGCAGGCGCCGAGACCCCTGGCCTCCCTCAGGGGGCGGCTGGTCGGCGCCAAGGGAGGAGATCTGCTCCGAGGCCTCGTCATGGCCGAGCGGCTCAGGCCGGGACAGGCCTCGGGGGCGCCGCATGGCGCCCAGTCCGGAAAGGACGGGACCTTTGCCATGGCGCTCGCCGAGCTCGGGGTCTACAGGGTGATCATCGAGGCCCGGGACCATGCCCGTATAGTTAGAATTATCAATGCGTTGGCCGCAACCGAGATCGATCTTGGGGTCATCCGGATGGAGCCCGAGGCTCCACTCGGCGGGCTCGCCCTGGATCCTCGCGGCAGGCCCGTGCCGGGCGCCCTGGTGCTGGCCAGAAGCGCCCTCGACCCGGAGATGAGGCCCCTCGAGCCACCCCACCGCGCGGTGGTGGACGCGAGCGGCCGCTTCCGTTTCCGAGGTCTTGCCGCGGGGCCATATAGCGTCGAGGCTCACGCTCTCGACCACGGTGTGGCGGCCCTGCCAGAGGCGCAGGCCCCTTCCCTGGACCTGCGATTGACCCTCCGGCCCCTCGCGACCCTGTCGGGGCGGGTGCTCCGCAATGGCAAGGGCGAAGGGGGGGCCATCGTGACCCTCGTGGGCTCGGGCGCCTGGCCTCCCTGGCGCGTGCGGGCAGACGAGGATGGGCGCTTCCGGTTCGATGGGGTGCGCCAGGGGATCTATCAGATCCGGGCCCACAAGGGGACTTGGCTCTCGGGTGCCTCCGAGCCCCTGGAGGTGCCAGAGGCGGGCGCGCTTCCCAAGGTGACCCTCAGCCTGCTCGAGGGTGTGATGATCAAGGGAAGGGTAACCGAAAAGGGAACCCTCAAGGGGCTCGCCGGCGCCCGGATCGTGGTTGCCGAGGACGCCTTGTCCTTTGACCCGGTTCACGGGTCGAGCGATCCCGCCGGGGAGCTGGTCCTTGGACCGTTCTTGCCCGGTGAGTACCTGATCTCGGTGGAGCGGGAAGGCTATCTGCCCAGGCAGGCCGAGCCACTGACCGTGCTTCCCGGTGACAACCCTCTGCTGTCTCTCGAGCTGGAGCTCGGCGCGGTGCTCTCGGGCCAGGTGATAGACGACACGGGCCGCCCGGTCCCCGATGCCCGGATCGAGCTCGTGGGCCGGGCCCTCGGGTCCCACATCGTGGATCGCGACCAGGAGTCCTACCGAGCTCGGGACGCGCTCTGGAACCGGCTCCTCGGCAGCCTGGCAGGACAGGGAGCCGAGCCTCCTTATCCCGTGGCGCCATCCCTCGGTGTGATGCAGGGTCAAGTGCCGCTGGTGCCCGGAGCGGACATGACGGGCGACTTCTCCGGCGCCGAGGGGCTCCTGCCGGCGGCGGGGAGGGCCGAGGGCTTCGTAACGGACGCCGAGGGGCGCTTCACTCTCCGGGGCGTGCCCTTTGGGACCGTCTCGCTGCTCGTGCGTCACCCTGACTTCGTGAGGCTCAAGAGCGAGCCGATCCGCCTCGGCCGCGGCGATGAACGCCGGGAGCTCTTGCTTCGGCTCCAGCCTGGCGGGACCCTGGTCATGGAGCTCGTGGATCCGGACAAGCAGCCCGTCTGGAACGCCCAGGTGGCGGTCGCGCCCGAGGGAGACCCCTTTTATCAGGCCGTCAGGATGACGGACTCCCTGGGAGCGGTGAAGTTCAAGCACCTGGTGGGGCCCGTCCGCTTGGAGGTCCGGGCCGCGGGCTTCGTCTCCCAGGTGCAGCGCTTGACGCTTGAAAAGGACCCCGGCGCGATCCAGCGCATCAGCCTCGTGCTCCAGAGGGCGGACTGTCGCCTGGAGGGGCTGTTCGTGGACCGGCGGCAGCTCCCGGTCGAGGGCGCCCAGGTCACCGCCGTGTCCCTCGTCCCGGATTCGCCGAGCCGGGCGGTCGCCACCTCGGACACCCTGGGGAGCTTCTCCCTCGAGGGGCTCGGGCGCCTGGAGTACGCCGTCGAGGTGACCCACCCGGATCACCCGCCCCAGCGATACGGCCTGAGCTGCCCCGGCTCCTTCGGGCGGCGCGTCCTCCCCTTTGGCGGGGGGCTCTCCTTCGAGGTGCGGGACCTTCAGACTGGCGAGAGGGTGCCCGCCTTCCAGTACTCCCTGTCCCGGCCCGGTGAGGCGGTCGTCCGGGGCTCGGGCTCGGCAGGCGCCGCTCAGGTGCTGCCCCTGCCCGGAGGCCGCTACTCCCTGACCGTGAGCGCGCCTGCCTACGCCTCGGTCACCGAGGAGCTGGAGGTGCCTCCGGGCGAGCAGCCTCGCCAGGTGACGCTTCGCGGCCTGGTCGTGCGGCTCTCCCTCGCCGGTCGGGTCTCGGGCTGGGTGCGTGACGACCGCGGCCTCGCGGTGGAGGGGGCAAAGGTGCTGATCGCCGGCAGGGAGGCCGAGACGGACCCCCAAGGCCGGTTCCTGCTCGAGGACGTGCCCGCGGGGCGCCACGAGCTTCGGGCCACGCACCCTGAGCGGGGCGAGGGCAAGCTCCTCGAGGTGGAGGTGAAGGGTGGGCTCGACCGAGTGGACTTGGTTGTGGACCTGGACGGAGGCTCCTCCAGGCCAGAGGCAGTGAAGGCAGGGGTGGCAATCGGCCTCGCGGAGCGGGCTGGCAGGATCTTCGTCTCGGGCGTCACCGCCGCGAGCGAGGCCGAGAAGGGGAGGCTCGCAAAAGGAGATGAGCTGACGGGCGTGGACGGCCAGCTCGTGGACGGGATGACCCTCGTGGAGGTCGAGGAGCTGCTGCAGGGAGTGGCCGGCACCTCGGTGGTGCTGGAGATCCAGAGAGAGGGGAAGCGGCTGCGCCTCTCGGTCAGGCGCGAGCTGCTCGGGAAGTGATTGCGTCAGCGTCTGATTCTGCGCATAGTTCAGCGTCAGCGTCTGATTCCGCGTCTGATCCTGCGTCTAGTTCAGCGTCTGCGTCTGATTCAGCGTCTGATCCTGCGTCTAGTTCAGCGTCTGCGTCTGATTCAGCGTTTGATCCTGCGTCTAGTTCAGCGTCTGCGTCTGATTCAGCGTCTGATCCTGCGTCTGCGTTTGTATCTTCAGTTCGGGATGCAGATGTTGTTAGCGTCGCAGGTCTGGTTGGCCGGGCAGGTGCCACCCACGCCGCAGCGCCTGAGGTAGAGCAGGTTCGTGTAGGCGCCGGCCCTGCCGGCCGTGCCCACGGATCCCGCCGAGGCCGCTCCGCCGCCCGCGCCGCCGAGGCCGCCCGTGTTGACCGTGGATGAGTAGTCGTAGGAGTTGTTGAGCCCCCAGGTGGCGCCCTCGAGGTTGAAGCCGAGGACGCCGAAGGATGGGCCTCCGCAGCCGCCGCCGCCGCCGCCGCCGGGGCCGCCGTTGCCCCCGTCCCCGCCCTTGCCGCCGATGGAGGTGCTCCACTCGGTGGACTGGCCCCCGAAGCCGCCCCAGCCCCCCAGCCCTCCCGGGCCCCCGAAGCCTCCAGTGCCTCCGTTTCCGCCGAGGCCGCGCCGGATGCGGTTCTGGATGATGGTCGGCAGGCTGCCGCCGGTCACAGGGCTCGAATAAACCACCAGGATGGCGATGGAGGCGCCCCCGGTCCCTGCCGAGGCGCCGCCGCGTCCGCCGCAGGCGCCGGCTCCGCCCCCGCCCCCCGTGGAGCCGAGCTCGTGGAAGGGACAGCTTTCGACGCCAGTATAGTAGCGCGCCGTTCCTCCTCCTGCGCCGCCTCCGCCCCCGGCGACGCCAGGGGTTCCAGCGCCTCCGGGGAGGCCGCCCGCGGGCGGAGGGGCCCAGGTGCTCGCCGCGATGGTGCCGTAGGCGTTGGTGCAGCCGGAGCCGCCAGAGCCCGGGTTTCCGTCCAGGCCGTCCAGGCCGTCCTGGCCGTGGTGGGTGCGGATGGCGGAGGGCCAGCCGCTCTCGGTGACGTGGCCGCACTCGGTGCCGCTGTACTGGTCGAAGCTCCAGTCCCACCCGCCTGCGCCATCGTTGCCCGTGGGGCTCACGTACTGCTGCTGGGGGCTCTGGTATGGAGTGACCCCGAAGTTGAACTGCGGGCAGACTCCCTGGCCGCCCGGGTTGGCCGCCGTGCCCGAGCACTGGCTGTTCTGGCCCCCCGCGCCCCCAGGGCGCACTGTCCCGGTCACGCAGGCGCCGCTTACCCGCAGGCTGTTCATCCCGGCCCCGCCATCCACCACCAGGCTCACCTGGCGGCCGTAGCCTCCGGCCCCGGTGGAGCCCCGGCCCCCGGGGGCGCCCTGGCCTCCGCGGATGAAGTTGTTCTGGATCGTCAGGCTCGGCCCGCAGTCCCTGAGGTACACCCCGACGGAGGCGGCGCCGTTTGCGTTGTCCGGGGTGGAGGCGGGCATGTCTCGGCCGAGGACGTAGAAGCCGCTCAGGATGGTGGTGGCCGGGCCGTTGCCCACGCTCTCGGCGGTGATGGCGCCCTTCTGAGCGGGGGTCGAGGGAGCGACCCCCCAGAGGATGGTCTGGAAGAGCTGGATGTCCCTTCTCAGGAAGTCGGAGGCGTAGCCGCCATAGAGCTTGACGCCGTTTACGAGCACGAGGTTCTCGGTGTAGGTGCCCTCGGCCACCAAGATGTAGGCCTTGCCCGAGGATGGCAGGGCCGCAAGGGCCTGGTTCACGGTCTTGTAAGGGTTCGTGCGGGTGCCGCTCCCCGCGCTCGGGTTGCCCCCCCAGACGAAGAGGGCGTGGGCCACGACCCCGTCCACGCCGTCGCAGTTTTCGTCGGCGTAGTCGGCCCCGGGCTCGGGGAACACGCCCATGTCCGGAAGATCGGTGGTGAGGTTGCCGAGCACCCGCCTGCACTCGCAGCCGTCGAAGCTGTCGCCGTTGACGTCCACCCACTCGTAGGTGACCCCTCCGACCACCTCGGTCAGGCACATGGCCATCTCGCAGGCTGGGAACGCGAGGGTGGAGTTGCAGCCCCCGACCGCGTGGTGGATCTCGGGCGACCAGTACTTGGTGCAGTCGTTGTTGCAGAAGCCGCAGTGCTCGTTCGAGTCGTAGCGCCCGGTGACGGGGTTCAGGAAGCCCTCGTCCACGGCGCCGTCGCAGTCGTTGTCGAGGCCGTCGCAGATCTCCACCGTGTTGCTGATGTCGCAGGGGCTCCACTGGTAGAGGCCCCCCGAGATGACGCATGTCTCGTAGCCGGTGCACCAGTCAACGGTGCAGGCCCTGGTGGCCCCCGCGTGCTCGGACGTGCACAGACAGGTGCCGGTCGTGGGCTGGCACTGGGCCGTGCCGCCGTCGGTGCGGCACTGGTAGCCAGCTGGACAGGACGTGCCGTAGGGAGAGCCCGCCGCGCAGGAGCGGCCGCAGAACTGCTCGGTGGGAGTCGCGATGCAGCGGCTCCCGGGCGCCACGCAGTCTGTGTCGGTCACGCAGGGGTCGCAGAGGTTGTCGGGCAGGGCCAGGCACATGAGGCCGCCGAGGTAGGGGAAGTAGCCCGTCTCGCAGGCGAGGGCCTTGCAGGTCGGGACGCCTCCTACGATCTCGCAGATGGTCTGGGAAGAGTGAAGGATGACCTGATCGCAGTCGATGCCGCAGCCGCCGCAGTGATCCGGGAGGAAGTATCGCCCCGCGCTGTCCACGAAGCCCTCGTCCACCAGGCCGTCGCAGTTGTTGTCCGCGCCGTCGCAGGACTCGGCCTCGGGGATGGGGGCGTCGCAGAGCCAGCCCCCCGAGCCGGTACATATCTCGGTTCCCTCACAGACCCACTCCCCCGCAGTGGCAAAGCAGGGCCTGGGATCCATCCCCTCGTCCACCTCGCCGTTGCAGTCGTCGTCCAGGCCGTTGCACTCCTCGGGCGCCGGGTCCAGCGCCGAGCACTCGCTCCACCCACCCGGGTACTCGCAGATCTCCTGGCCAGTGCAGATGCCGAGGGCGTTCTCCCGCTCGCAGCCCCGGATCTGTCCGGCCGAGGCCTCGATGCAGGCGCAGGTCCCGCTCTCGGGGAGGCACTGGCGATGACTCGTCGAGTCGAGCACGACGTCCGTGCAGGCGTAGCCAGTCGGGCAGGCCTCGAAGGTGCAGTCCCTCGCGCAGGACGAGGCGCCGTCGATGTCGAGGCAGAGGTCTCCCCCCGAAGGGTTGCAGTCGGGATTGTCCAGGCAGGAGAGGCAGACCCGCAGGCGGTCCACCACGCACAGGCCCACCGGGTCCGGGCCGCCGTGGGGGTCGGGGACGAGCCGGCAGGCCCAGCCCTCGGGGCATCCCGTGGCGCAGCGCATGGTGCAGAAGGAGGCCTGGAGGTCTGGGATGCAGTAGGTGCTCTGGCACTCGGCGTTTGCCTCGCAGAGCTCGCCAAAGCCCTTCAGCCCAGGGCTGCCGTCGGGGCCGGCGTCGGGCATGGGCCGCTGCCGGCAGACCTGGTCCACGCAGTCGTAGCCCGGCGGGCAGTCCCACGAGTGGGTGCAGGGGCAGGCCCCGGACGCGCAGGGATCCAGCCCCCCGGTGGTCCTGCCGCAGCCCGGCGCGGCGAGAGCGCCCAAGGCAAGAAGGCACGAGAGGAGCACCGGATGGAATCTGCCTCCGAGGCTCCCAGGCCAGGTGGAGCCAGGACATGGTCGCTGAAGTCGGTTTTCAGGCTGAAGTCGGTTTCTAGAAAGCATGGACATCCTCCGACAGGCCGGTGATGCCCGCGCTTCCGTCCGAGCTTCCGCCGGCCGGGGATGGGCCGCCGGCGCCGCCGGGGCCGCCGGTGGCGGCCCCGCCAGGGGACTCGAAGAGGTTCTGCGTGGCGTAGGGCTGCCCGGAGATCTGGGAGCCAGCCAGGCCATAGGCGGCTCCGCCGCAGCCTCCGCCTCCCCCGCCTCCGGTCCCCCCATCTCCTCCTCGGCCCCCCGTGCCGCCATAGCCCGCGCACCAGGCGGGCGGGGCGGAGACTCCCCCCCCCCCCCCCTGACCGCCGAGCCCGCCGTGTCCGCCGTAGCCGCCCGCGCCCCCCGCCCCGCCCGCGCCCCGCACGATCACGTTCCCATAGATTCTCGGCCGGGTGGCAACGCTGAAGGTGTAGGCCACGAAGACCCCGAAGGAGCCGCCGCCCGCGCCGCCCGCGCTGCCGCCCGTGCCGCCGCACCCGCCCGCGCCCCCTCCCCCGCCGGTGGAGCCGAGGTCTCCCACGCGGTTGCCCACGGTGCAGGAGGGCGGGTTCGTGTTCTCCACGTAGCCGCCCGCCCCTCCGCCCCCTCCGCCCTGGCCCGCGGCGCCTTGGTTGCCGCTTCCGGCGGCTCCGCCCGCCCAGACCCCCGAGACCACCTGACCGGCGCCGCTCGAGCATCCGCTCGCTCCCGAGCCGTTCTGGCCGGTGGGGCCAGACTGGGCCGCGTCGCCGTCCATGTCCGGAGCCACCTGGCAGTCGTACTTGCAGAGGTAGCTCCAGGAGGGGTTGGAGGCGCTCGTGTAGGTGCCCATCTCTCCTCCCAGGCCGTTCCTGCCGAGCGGCGGCTGGTAGGCCTGGAGCTGCTGTCCGCCCACCGACGCCGCCCCTGCCGCTCCCGCCGCCACCGGGCAGCCAGGGTTCGAGCCCGCCGCGCCTCCGGGCTGGCTCTGCCCGCTGCAGGTGGTGCTAGTGCACTCGATGGAGTTCCGACCGCTGGAGCCGTCTCCCCCCGACTGGCCCGGGGAACCAGCGTTCCCTGGTCCACCGTTGCCGCCCCTGCCGCCAACGATGACGTTGTTCGCCAGGACGACGGCGCTCGAGCAGTCCCTGAGGTAAACCGCGTAGGTGCTGCCCCCGGCCTGCCCGCCGGGCGGGTGCCAGGTGACGTCGAAGCCGTAGATCACGAAGCCCGCCACCACAACCTGTCCAGAGGTGAGGTTCACGCCGTTGACCACGCCGTGGGGGTGGTTCGGGTGGGAGAAGCTCGGCTCGGGGCCGGCCAGGATGGTGGGGTTGAGCACCACGTCGCGCTCGGTGAAGTCAGGGGAGTAGCCGCCGTAGAGCTGGAGGGACGCCTTGAGCTGGATCGTCTCGGGGTAGTAGCCAGCGGCCACGAGCACCATCTGGTGCTGCCCCGGGACGAAGGCGTTGATTGCCTCTGTGACGGTCCGGTAGGGGCTCGCCCTGGTTCCCTGGCTGCTCTGCGAGCCCGACCATACGAAGAGGGCGGTGGCGAGGTCTCCATCGACGCCGTCGCAGTTCCTGTCCACGTAGGGCCAGCCGGGCTCGGGGTAGCTGGAGTAGAGGTCCGGCAGGTCCAGGCCCCCGGATTGGATCGCGGCGCACTCGCAGCCGTTGCTGTCCACCTCGTCGACGTTGTGGAAGAGGTAGGTCGCGGCGCAGGCCCCGCCCACGCAGGCGCTCGGCGAGCCGAAGCGCGAGGTGCACTGGGAGTCGGTAGTGCAGGAGATGGTGCAGTAGCCCTCCCGGCAGATGCCCCCCGGGCAGTCCGATGGGGCCGAGCACTCCCGGGCGCATTGGTGATAGGTGGGGTGGCAGCGCCAGGTGGCGGGGCAGTCGGCGTCCCGCTGGCAGGTCCCTCCCCCGCCGATGGCCTCGGTCGTGCAGGCCACTATCTCGCAGTGCGGCGAGTCGGCGGGGCCGTCGAAGACGCACCCGCCGATGGCGTGCTGGATCTCCTGGCTCCACTGGGTGAGGCAGTCTGCGTAGCAGGCGCCGCAATGCTCGTCCACGTCGTAGGTGCCCGAGCCCTGCTGGTCGATGAAGGGATCGTCCACCACGCCGTTGCAGTCGTTGTCCTCTCCGTCGCAGACCTCCACCACCGTGGTGGAGGCGTCACAGTCGGAGTAGGAGAAGGTCCCATCGGGCCTGGCCTCGCAGGTCTGGAGCCCAACGCAGCTCGACCCTGCGCCGCCGGCGATGTAGCAGGGCCTGGTGGTCCCTACCCTGTCGGCGTTGCAGTCGCAGGAGTTGGCGTTGGGCACGCAGACGAGCGAGCCGTCTCTTTGCCGGCAGGTGTGCTGATCAGGGCAGCAGCCCTGCTGCCCCTCCTGGCCCGTGCAGCCCGCGTAGAGCGCGTCGCTGCCGCAGCCCTGCAGGCAGCTCGAGTGGGGGTCGTCTCCCACCTGGGCGCAGCGGTCAACCGAGAGCAGGCAGTCCGATGCCGCGGTGCAGGGGCGGCACTGGGGCGAGACGAGCGGGAGACAGAGCACGGGCAGGGCCTCTGGCCAGGGCCCATGGCCTCGTTCGCAGAGCTTGGGAATACAGGTGGGGCTGCCGTTCCGGAGTTCGCAGGTGGCCGCGCCCGGGAGCACCTGGCCGAGGGAGTCCGTGGCCAGGTGAAGCAGCACCTCCTCGCAGTCCAGGGCGCAGCTTCCGCAGTGATTCACGTGCAGGTAGCGCCCCTCGGAGTCGCGGAAGTCCTCGTCGATGCCGCCGTCGCAGTCGTCGTCCTGGCCGTTGCAGATCTCGACTGTGGGGTCGAGAGCGTCGCACACCCAGCCCCATTCACCGCCCTCTGGCTGTTGGCAGCTCCAGCGCCCCTCGCAGCGGTCCGAGGCGCCGGTCCGGCAGACGGGGTAGGCGGGAACCGAGGGCAGGGAGCTCGTGTCCACGGCCGGGTCGTCGGCGTCGGTGAGGCCGTCACAGTTGTCGTCTTGGCCGTTGCAGATCTCCCGGGCGGGCTCGGGGGCGGAGCAGGGGCCCCACTGGCCATCGGACTGGCAGAGGCTCTCGCCGTGGCAGGTTCCGTAGTCATTGGTGGATGAGCAGACGCGCCTCAGGCCGGCGCTCTCGGGCGTGCACGAGCAGGAGCCCAGCTCGGGCACGCACTGGCGCGCCGTGCCTCCGCCCGCTGTGACGCTCTGGCAGAGGTAGCCGAGGGGGCAGGCCTCGTAGTTGCAGTCCCGGCCGCAGCCCTGTATGCCTCCGAGGGTGAGGCAGTAATCACCAAAGGCGGGGTGGCAGTGGCCGTCCACCGAGCACTCGGCGCAGAGGCGCTCGAGGTGCTGCACACAAAGGAGCTCGCCATCGCCGACCCGCTCCTTGCAGTCCCAGCCCGGAGGACAGTCTCCCTGGCAGGCGCGAGTGCAGATCTTGTAGGTGCCCGCGCTGGCCGGTATGCACCTCGCCGATTCGCACTCCACATCCGCGGTGCAGCGCTCGCCAAAACCCAATTTCCCGACGTTGGCGTCTGGGAGGGCGAGACAGCGTCCGTTCACGCACAGGAGGCCCTCGGGGCAGTCGGAGCTGCGTTGGCACTCGCAGGAGCCCGTCTCGAGGCAGTCGAGATCCACTGGCTTCGGGGCTCTCGCGCCGCAGCCAGCAAGGGCGCTCGCAGGAAGTGACATGCCAAGGACAAACAGAAAATAGTGACGCGTTATCATGATGATAGGCCTTTTGCCGCCAAATCGCACGAGCTCGAGCAGCCTGCCTGCGGTGCGAAGTCCCGGAGCTCCGAGCCAATCAGGGATCGGACGAGGAAGGCCGCTCGACGAGGAGGGAGCCCGGCGCTTTTGGGGATGTTACCCCAGGGCGAGAATCCCTGTAAAGGAGAGCCGGGCCCACTAGAGGCACATGATGGTGCATCGTTCGAAGGGTCAGCCTGTTGACAGGGTGTTGCCAGCTGCCAGGTAAGAGGCCGTGAGGGCCGCGTAGGAGGGGTGGCGGGAGGGGCGTGGTGCAGCCGGGACGCGCAGGGGGGTACGCACCAGGAGACCCTGCAAGGGCACGGGCGCGACAGGGGCTTCGCACCGCAGGTTTTCGCCGCGTCGCGGCAATCGGTGGTCTGAGTCCAGGCTGCGTGCGGAGGTTGAAGACGAAGAACCGCAGGGAACCAAAGGGGGTATCGTGACGGCCCCCCGCTCGTTTCCATTGCCTGCGCCGCGCCCCTTCGGAGACAATTGAACTTCCCGAGAGCATTGGCACGCAGTGTGCA
>JAVEWA010000075.1:7058-15970 GCA_034004785.1 Polyangia bacterium | reverse complement strand
GTCCGCTCCCATCCGTGCCCCTCGAGCTCCGCAAGGGGCCCGTAGGCGTGGCCGGCCTCGGCGAACCTCCGGGAGAGCGCGAGGAGGCCGTTCTCGCCCAGGTACAGGTGGTCGGAAGGGGACTCCTCGCAGGCCACCCATAGCCCGCCATCTCCACCGGCCAGGATCTCGCGCTCGAGGGTGGCGAAGGGCTCGAGGGCCGCGCGGCGCGGCGCCGGGCCGAGCAGGTAGGAGGAGGCCAAGCGGTTCAGCTCCACCAGGGCCTCGCCTCCCAGGGGTCGGAGCCGAACGCGGACGCGGATGCCCAGGGAGGTGGCGAAGACCGCCTTCGCCACAAGAGCGGGATCCGCGAGGTCCACCTGCAGCTCGATGCCAGGGGACCGCAGCGCAGGGAGGAGATCAAGGACGCGCCCGAAGTCATCCGTGTCGAGGGGCACCCGCCACGTCACCTGGCCCTGCCAGGGCTCGGCCAGGATCAGATCCGCCAGTGTGTCGAGCTCGATCCGGCGGAGGTGCTCCCAGTCGAGCTCCGAAGCGACACCACAGAGGGCCGTGGCGCTCGGGAGCCGCAGCGAGAGGTCGGGGAAGGCGAGGCGCTGCCCGCACAGCAAGGGGACGCTCGTCACGTAGCCTTCGCGCATGTCCTAGCCCCTCCCCACCGCGGCCTCGCGCGGCAGTCCGTGGGGCCGCAGGCAGGTCTCGAAGAAGTCGATGTAGCCCTCGCACCAGCGGGTCCGCGCCTCCACCTCGCCATGCTCCAGGTAGGCGTCGTTCGGGCAGCCGCCGTGGCAGTAGAACCACCAGTCGCAGCGGGCGCATGCCCCCTCACGGAGGACCTGGGGCCGTGCGGCGAGGCGCTGGCGAGCGGGTGAACGCGCGATCTCCTCCCAGGAGGCGCTCTGGACGTTGCCGAAGCTGAGCGCGTGGGTGTCCGACCAACCTCCGCAGTTGAAGATCTCGCCGTCAGGATCCACCCCGATGTGGGTCTGGAAGCAGCGCCCCTTCTGGGAGCAGGTCATCTGCTCGAACTCCCCCCTGAGGTGGGCGCCGCGGAGCTCGCTGAGCGGGGCGATGGTGCCGCGGAAGCCATCCCGCTCCCACAGCCGCCAGATCCGGATGAGGAACGCGCCCCAGTCTGCGGGAGTGATCCCGAGCTCCAGGGAGGCCCCGCCCTGGCCCGGCCTTCGGCGTAGAGGGGATTGTAGTGGATGCGCGTCACGTCGGGGTGGTTCGAGAAGAAGCGATAGGCCCGCTCGGCCTCGCGGACGGCGTGTCGGTGCACAACGTACACCATCCCCGTCTCGATGCCCGCCCGCTGTGCGATCCCGAGGGCCTTTAGCGTGAACCCGCAGTCGAGTGACAGGTGGATCCTCTGCTGGTCGCAGCGTCGTGCAAACTCGGCGAGGCGCGCGGCCACCTCCGGGTAGTGCTCGGGCGCGAGGAATACGTTCCGCTCATCGGCGATGGGGTGGGCGAGGCCCACGCGGATGACACGCCGGAGCTGGTGGCGCAAGACGAGGTCGATGAGGAAGTCGAGCCCGGGATCCGGACGGTAGACGTTGAACGAGAGCCCACAGGCGACGCCGAGCTCCCTGAAAAAGCGCTCCTGCTGCTCGGTCTTCCCCGCCAGGCGATCCCGCTCCTCGTTGACGTTGACGAGGATCTGTGTTCGCCCGGGCACGAGGACCTGGGCGAGATCCTTCACGAGCTCGGCGCGGGCGCAGCCGTGGAGAACATCTTGAAGCGGAAGCCCCGGGCGAGGACGTAGCGGTAGACGTTGACGAACTCCGGGTGGAGCGTGGGCTCTCCGCCCAGCGCCGCAAAGTCCCGGTGCCCCGCCGCCTCGAGGTAGTCGGCGACGACCACCAGGTTCTCCCAGGGGATGAAGAGAGGTTCCGCCGGGCCCGTCCGCCCGAGCACCTCCTGGGCGAAGCAGTAAGGGCAGGTCCGGTTGCAGCTGTAGGTGAGCAGGACGTTGGGCATCGGGCACCTACCCCCGCATGCGCCAAGACGGGCGGGGTCTAGGGGTCATCGTCGGGACGGCCCAGCGCACGCAACAGCATACCCGCGCATCCTCTACCCCCCATTGTGGCCTTCGGCAGCACGTGCAGACCGGGGTACCGGCGCAGGTAAACGCGTGGCTCAAGGCCTAGCCGTCGGCGTAGTTGGCGTAGTCCCCGTAATTGTCGTAGTCGTCGTAATTGGCGTAGCCGTCCCCTTAGTCCCCGTAGTCCCCGTAATCGTCATAGCCCACGCAGCCCGGGGCGCTTGCCAGGGTGGCGCCGCCCACGCCCGCCACAACGATCCCAGCGCCCACCGACCTCATCCGCATCAAGAACCGCCGGCGGCTGATCTCCTGCTCGACGGAACCCTGGGCATCCTCGGGACGACTCTTGGGATCCTTGGACATTGCGACTCGCCTCTCGCTTAGGTTAGGGCCCGCTTGACCAAAGAAAAGGCTACCAGAACTCATCTGCATGGTTACGAAGATACTGCGCCAGGCCAGATTGTCGGGCGTCTCGAGGCTGGGTGAGGACCGAAGCCCCCGCCGGGGCCTGTCGGGCGGGTCCTGGATCGCCTGCACGCCGCTCCAGGCCTGGGCCCGTGCAGCCCCGGCGGCGACCGTCGATTCCGCCCACGTCCGCCTCCGTACACTGTCCCGGCGCCGCTCGGTCGTGCTATGTTTCCAGCCGGGCGCGCTCGCTCGAGCCCGTCAGGACGGATGGAGACCATGCCGACTGCCATCAAGATGAGAAAAGCGCTGCTGCGGATCTACTCGGGCCTGTCGCCGAACTACCGTCGCCTGAGACGCCTCGAGGATACCCTGGGGCGTCTGGCGCCGGAGCTCAGGAAGGCCTGGCACGAGACCGCCAACGTCAGGCCACAGCTCTCGAAGCAGCAACAGCGCATCGATCAGCTGCAACGCGATGTGGCGAGCCTGACCCTGATGACGCGGACGGCCCTCACCGAGGTCATCCAGAACCGGCACCAGAGCAACCATTCCATCCTGGAGCGGATCATCGCCCGGGGCGCGACGATTCCCACGACCCTGGGCAAGGAGCTCACGTTCTATGGCCCGGTCGCGGAGGATTTCCTAATGGAATCCATTTGCGCGGCGCTCGCTCCGGAGCGGCTCCGGGACCGTCAGCTGACCTACCTGGACATCGGCGCGGGACACCCCATCAACGGGAGCAACACCTACCGGTTCTACCGCCAGGGAATACGGGGGGTGCTGCTCGCGCCGGTCCCCGAGCTGGCACGGGAGATGCGAAGGATCCGGCCGGCGGACACCGTCCTCGAGGTCGGCGTGCGGTTCGACGCGAGGACCGAGGCGGAGCTGTTCGTCACCGAGGACCGGGGTCATTGGAGCTTCGACCCGGACTACCTGCGTGCGCACCTCGAAAGGGAGCACGACGACTCGAGGACCATCGAGACGCTCACGGTCACGCTCATGGACATCAACGAGATCATCGATGAGCAGCTCGGCGGAGCGGCGCCGGGCATACTCAACCTCGCCGCCGAGCCGTACACCCGCGAGGTGCTGAGCTCCCTGGACGTGAAGCGGCACCGCCCCCTGGTCATCTGCATCGAGCACGGCGACGGGAGCCACAGCCCGAGCGAGGGAGACGGCTGCTCGACCCGCGTCACGGACCTCATGCGAGCGGCCCGATACACGTTGGTCGCGCGGACGCGAGGCGCTCTGATCTTCACCGAACGGAGGGCCATGGAGAGTGCGCTCGAGGCGTGACCCGGATCCGGCCCGAGACGGAGCCAGGGAGTGAAGAGGGAGTGGCGCCCGGGGGGCGCCCTCAGGTACCCATCTGGTTCACCCGATCCAGCAACCACTGCTTCATGCGCTGACGGGGGGACGGGGCGACCGGGTCACCGTCGGCGGGACTTCGCTTGACGATGGCGACCAGGGCGTCGGCCAGGATCTTGCCGAACACACGTTCCCCGCTGTCGTAGAACTGGATCCGGCTGGCCGACTGTCGGATCTGCTTCAGCGCCTCGACATCGATGTACTCGGTCGGGCTGAGGAGGTTCGCCGCCAGGTCCTGCAGGACCGACGCCGTCTTCTTGATCCCCGGGAGCTCCCACTGGGGTGGCTGGTAGTGCAGGTCCTCGATGAAGTAGATCCCCCCGGCCTTGAGGTGGGGGAAGAGCTTGGCCAGGGCAAACTGCTGATGGTGAGAGGCGTGGCTCCCATCGTCGATGATCAGATCGAAGCCGCCTCCGGCCGTGTGGAGAAGCCTGTCCAGATCGGCCTCTGAGCTCATGTCACCCTGGATCACCGTGACGCCTGGGATGGGGGCGGCGGCGGAGAAGTCCGCGATGTCGAACCCGTAGAGTTCCGCCTTCGGGAAGTACTCCCGCCACATTGCCAGGCTGGGGACGTCGTCGTACACGGTCTGCTGACTCCGCGCCTGGACGTCGTGCCGCAGCAGGCCGATCTCTAGTATTTTCAGCTTCGCGTTCCGGCGATCCCTCAGGAGGAACTCGTACACGTCGGCGTAGCCGTGTCCGTTGTAGTAGAGGTCTCCCTTGTCGCTCCGGTACCGGTTTGCCAGCTGGCGAAGCCTCCACGGGTAGGGCCGGGCCTGCGGGTTCTTGCCGGCGCGCTTGGCCGCGAGATAGTGCTCCCGGGGCGACACCCCGGCCTCGTCCGTCTCGGGGTACCGCCAGCGGTAGAAGTCTTCGTCGAAGGCGGCGGTCACCCGTTCGGTGTTGGGCATGGACGGCCAGGACATGTACTCGTTGTCCTCGAGCCCGCCCGCCAGCCGTCCGTAGCAAAACTGGCGGCTCCAGGCGACGAAGTTGAAAGAAAGCTGGTCTCGCTTCGAGTACCGGAGCACGTGCTCGTACCACTGCTCCGAAACCTCGATCAGTGCCGGGTCGTCGTGCCGACGGAGGAGCATCGTTCCCGCGATGAGGCCCACGCCGCGGGGAAAGCCGAGCTTCCGATAGTGATCCATCTGCTCCCGGATCCGGCGCTCCTGATCATATCCCATCTGGATCAACGCTTCGGCCTCGTCGTAGGCGCAAGCGCGCCAGGGATGGGGGAAAGAGAAGAAGGCGGGGCCGCGATAGGCGTAGTCGGCGAGGAGCTCGACGGGGTCCAGCTTCAGCGACACGGTGTTGTCGAAGTACAGGCTCCACTCGTAGTCGCTCAGGTAGCGGTGCGGCAGCAGCTTGGGCCGGCGTGAAGCCCGATCGGGCTCCAAATCCTTCGTGTCGAACCGGCGCACCTGCCACAGGTCCGAACGGAGGTCATCTCTGTCGGTGAACAGGATGCGATCGGCCCCACCGGAACCGGGGGCGATCATCTTGTCGTTGAGCGGCTCCTTCGTGCCGCACAACACCGTGTAGACGACGAGTTTTTTCTTCTGCGACATCGGGGTGGTCTCGTTGCCGGGACAGGCTGTCCCGGCCGGCTCGGTGCTGGCTGGAATGCTCGTAGCACAGGTTGCTCGAGGGGAGCAAGCCTTCGACGTGAGAGCCCACGCACCGTGGTGGACCGGCGGCGCACCACCCCGCCTCTCGCCGCGGCTTGCGTCTGATCGAGCCTCCCACGAGAACGATTGGAGCGAGATGTGCCCCTCTGTGCATAGGCTATCATCGCATGCACCTAGCCCATCGGGCGCCTCGGGGCTCAGCGCCTCGGGGCTCAGCGCATCGGGGCAGGCCCAGCAGGGTCAGTGCTGGGCTCGTACCAGGTTTCATGCAGAGATCATCGGTGACCGGAAGACGAGGGGCAAGGCTGCGGCCTCGAGGCTTCGCCCTCAAGGCCTTCTATAGAGCCTCGCCGAGAGGCTAGCCTTTCCTTTCTCAACGTACGGGGAGGGGCGAGAGGCGGCGGGCTCGAAGGGAGCCCGATGTGGCCCGCCGATTGAATAGTGGCGAAGGACAGCCTAGCGCATGACCGGCGGGACTATTTCCTTCTTCCCCGGCACGTGCCGGTAGGTGATGAGCCCGTCAACCGGGCAGACCATGCTGCAAATCATGCAACTGAGGCAATGGTCGTCGTCGGGAATGGGGCGTCGCTTCTCGCTGTCCCAGCCGAGCCCCTGCCCCCCCGCGTCCTGGCAGACGATGTAGCACTGTCCGCAGCCGATGCAGCGTTCGAGGTCGAAACGGGCGATTCCCTGTCGCGAAAGGTCGAAGGCGTCGGTGGGAACGGTGTTTTTCAGGGACCGGCCGACGATCGCCCGCACGTTCTTGAAGTTCTTCTCGTCCATCCAATCCGAGAGGCCCTCGGCCATGTCCTCGACGATTCGTTGCCCATAGTGGATGATACCGGTCGTGACCTGCACCGCCGAGGCCCCGCACAGCAGATACTCGGCCATGTCGACCCAGGTTTCGGCGCCGCCACAGCCGATGACGGGAATCTTAAGGTCGCGGCATTGCGCCAGTTCGGTCACGCACCGCAGGCCGATCGGCTTGATGGCAGGGCCCGACATGCCGCTCATGGCTCCTTTCCCATGCACATTGGGCTTGGGAACGAAGTCATCGAGGCCGACCTCGGTCAGCGCACGCACGGTATTGATGGCGGTTATGCCGTCGGCGCCGCCGCGCTGGGCATACAGAGCGGGAACGGTGATGTCGGTTACGTTCGAGGTCAGCTTGGCCAGGATGGGGATTCTGACGGTGTGGCGCACGGCAGAGGTAAACTTCTCGATCAGCTCCATGGCCTGGCCGACCTTCATGCCCGAGCCCTCGACGGTCATATGGGGGCAAGAGAAATTGAGCTCGAGCAGATCTGCGCCGTTGTCCTCGCCCATGCGGGCCAAATCGATCCATTCCTCGAGCGAGAAACCCATGATGCTGACGATGAGCACGTTTGGGGGGTAGTGTTTTTTCAGCCACCGGACGTCGGCCCAGTTGTCCTTCATCGGGCGGTCGGTGGTCTGCTCGACGTTTTGAAGGGCCACGAGAGCCTTGTTTTCATAGTTGAGCGGAGCCATTCGGGGAGAGGGGTGCACGATTTTGGTGCGGTCGTGGGCGATGGTCTTGTAGGCGACTCCGCCCCAGCCAGCGTCGAAAGCCCGTGCGACCATCTCGGCGGTGTTCGAGACGGGCGAGGAGGACAGCAGGAACGGGTTGGGAAAGGTGACGCCGCACACTTCGATGGAAAGATCGCGAATCCTGGCCATGGTTCAGTTGCCTCCCTTGCGTCCACGGGCGACCGGAGCGGCTCGTCCCGAGAAGACTCTCGGTTTCTGACGTTTCGTTCCCTCGCTGGGTCCCTTGCCGCGATGGGTGTTTTCCGACAGCAGCCTGACGATCTGTTGCCCGGCAGCCTTGCCGTCGGCCACGGCTTCGACGACCAGGGCCGGGCCGCGCACGATGTCGCCCCCCGCGAAGATGCGCGGATGGGAGGTGGAAACGCCGTCCCGTTTGGTTTCGATCAGTCCCTTGCGGGAGACCTTTACTCCCGCGCAGATGGCCCGGCATTCCTCCTCCGGTTGATAGCCAAGGGCAGGGATGAAGGCGTCGATGCGGAGTGTGAAGGAGGTGCCGGGCACCGGAATCAGGTTGGCCGCGGTAGTGTCACCCGGGGTGCGCCAGTCGGTCTCCTGCCCTTCGAGGGCGACCAGACGGCCTTTTTCGCCGATGAGCCGAGTGATGATCGACATGGTCCGAAGATGGACGTTGTTGGCCAGGGCCATGTCCAGATCGTGTCGAGTAGCCGGCATCTCGCGAAGACTGCGTCGATAGAGGAGATAGACCTTGTTGGCACCTAGGGCCGCCGCCGTGGTGGCAGCATCCATGGCCACCGAACCGCCGCCGTAGACCGCCACGTTCTTCCCCTTGATCAGGCGGGCCATGCGGGCCGTCGCGCCCGAGCGCATGGCGCACAGGAAATCGCGGGCCGTGACGACCTGCGGCAGATCGAAACCGGGAAGGTCGAGTCCGATCGGCCGCCAGGTCCCGGGGGCGACGAAAACGGCCTGGAACTTTCGGGCGAGGAGCTTCTCGGCACCGCCCGCCTCGATCTTTCGGCCACAGGAGATCTTAACCCCGAGCTTTCGCAGGTCCTCGAGCTCACGATCGAGAAACTCCGGCGGCAGCCGAAAGGACGGAACCCCGTAGCGAAGCACCCCGCCCGGTTCCTCTTGGCTCTCGAACACCTCGACCTGGAACCCTTGGCGTGCCACCTCGGCAGCGCAGGCAAGCCCGGCCGGGCCCGAGCCGATGACCGCCACCTTTCCCTCGCGCGCGGGGCCACGGGTCAGGGGGTCGAACCCGATCCGCCAGCCCTGTTCCACGAGATGGCGTTGGATGAGGGCGATATCGATGGGCCGGTCGAGCCCGGCGGCGACACAACCTTTTTGGCAGAGTTGCTCGGTGGGACACACCAGGGCGCAGATTCCGCCGAGAATGTTGTTCTCCTTGATGGTTCGGATGGCGCCCTTGACATTGCGCAGGCGCAGCTTGCGGATGAAGGTGGCCGGGTCGGTGGCGGCGGGGCAGGCCTTGCTGCAGGGAGCCTCGTGACAAAGGAGGCATCGCGCGGCCTCGTTGAGGACGTGGGAAAGCTCGGGGCCGTGAGCGGGGATTCCCGCCGGATGCAATTCCTTTGACAGACCTGAGGTGGGTTGCGCGTGGTGCTTCATTTCATCCTCTCCGTGTCGATCGGGTCTCGGCCCTCGTGGGGCGCGTAACCTGGGGAAGGAGCTGTACGTAGATTCTTTGATCGTGAGTTCATCGTTTTTACACAAGAAGATCAAGCTCGGCGTTCGAGCTAATCCGGATAGGTATGGCTCATGGGCGGGGTCATGCACATTCATTGTTTCAGGCACCCCAGGTGACCACCCAGGCGTCCAATGCCGTGACCTCGCCGAGCAGGTCGAACCAGGGTTCATGCAGAGATCATCGATGATCGGAAAACGGGGATCGTGGCTTCGGCCTCG
>JAVEWA010000075.1:0-6958 GCA_034004785.1 Polyangia bacterium | reverse complement strand
TCATTGTTTCAGGCACCCCAGGTGACCACCCAGGCGTCCAATGCCGTGACCTCGCCGAGCAGGTCGAACCAGGGTTCATGCAGAGATCATCGATGATCGGAAAACGGGGATCGTGGCTTCGGCCTCGAGGCTTCGTGAGGGTGAGAGCGAGCCCTGGCCCCCGCCCGATGTGGTTCCGTGTCTTGGTCGTATTCGTCCTCGTACGCGCTCGCATAGAAGTCGAGCATGGGGTCCGATGCCAGCCTGGGAGGGGCGAGAGGCGGCGGGCTCGAAGGGAGCCCGATGTGGCCCGCCACCTTGGCGACGACATGTGGGTCCGTGAGGAAGCTCTCGCGCGAAGGGCGCGGGTAGCGCCCCGCGCTGGGCCGCTGGCCGGGCGGTCGGCTACCGCGCGACGAGCAGCAGGCTCTTGTCGCCGACTCGCAGATAGAGGCGCTGCCCCTCCAGGCGGTACTCCGGGTCCTCCTTGCGTAGGAGCGTGATGAGCGCATCGGCGGCTTCGCCTCCCTCCCGGTGCGGCTCGGGAAGGCTTCCGAGCTCGAAGGCTTGCCCATGCAAGAGGAGCCGGTCCTGGGTGCGGAACGTCTCGCCGGAGATGCGGTTGAAGAGCTCCTTGCCTTGGTGGACGGTGAGCAGCTCGAACCGCCCGCTCGAGGAGACGACGAAGCCGATCGCGATTCCGTCCTTGGCAAAGGCGTTGTTCCAGGCGGGCAGCGAGGTCTCGACGAGCTGCCAGCGGCGCGCGACAGGACCGAGCGCATAGAGCTGCGGAGTGACCAGGATCTGCTCGCGGCCGCTTGGATGGAACGAGAGCACCACGCGGTTTGGTTGCAGGACGTAGGTGAATACCTCAGGCTTCTCTGGTGCGGTGTTGGGCGCTGGTCCATGCAGGCTGAGGCCGAGCCGCTCGTCGGAGCAGTTCATCTTGGTGGACAGTGCGGCCTCCAGGGCGAGCTTGTTCGGCGCCAGGCGTTTGAGGTGGGCGCTAACCCTGTTGCATCCATCGTGGTAGGCGACCTTCTCCTTGGTGAACCGCACCCACAGATGGCGCCTGGGCTGGCCGGCCACGACCGCCGACCAGAGCGCCGATTCGAGCTTGTCGACGGTGATCGGGCTGGGCGGGGTGGGGGGCGGCCGCTGCCAGACCGCCCCCCAATCGACCTGGCTCGGACCGACTCGGGACGATCCGCCGGACGGGGTTATCAACCAGCGCAGCGAATCCCGTTCCCGCTCTTCTTTCGTCTTGGACGGTCGTCCCCTGGGCGACTCGTGGCAGTGGAGCGAGCCCACGGCGATCTGCGCGACCAGGATCCAAGCGCAGCGATGATTCATGATCACACCTTTCTCGTATCGTCTGATCAGTGATGACCTCACCCGGCCAAACAGTGACCCGTCATCCTGGCTGTGCGCTCGGAGCGGTACAGTTGCCGATCGGATATTCGGGCATCATAGACCAACGTCATCCTGTCCCCAAGCGCTACGTGATCGGCTTTGCGATGATGGAGTTGAGCCCTTACTCATAGGTAGGTTCCTGCGGATTCCCTCCGGGCGCGTCTCTTCCAATACGAGGGGTCTACCCGCAGGTCGTGGCCAAGGCCTTCAGCAACGAGTCCAAGGAGCGTTGGGCCAGGGACTTCAAGATCCTGCTCCAGCGCAAGGACATCGTGCTGCCGCGCGACGGCGAGCTGGTCGGGCAGGTCCACTCGATCAAGCTGCGGGTGCTGCCGTCCGGCAAGGTGAGCTTCGACGCCGAGCGCAGCGCCCGCGGCGGCCACGCCGACCGCTTCTGTTCCATAGCGCTCGCATGCCAGAAGGAGCGCGGCCCGGCTCCCTCGCGCACCACCGAGATCATGGTGCGGGTGCTCGGGTGACGGCGCCGTGAGAGCCACGCCGGGCGTTACGCTCGCCAAAGCTTCCGCAACAAGCTCGGCCTCTACGTTACGGTCGAAGCACTCAGCCGGGACATCAAGCGCAAGGGTGTACAGCCCGCCGAGCTGCTGCGTTACGCGAGGCTTTTTCGTGTCGAGCGGGTCATGCTGCCCTATCTCGAAGCGGTTCAATGAAGAAGTCGATCACCAACATGGCAGCGTCAGTTCACGCTCGCCTGTTGAAACGCGCGAAGGCCGAGGGACGCCCGTTCAACGAGCTTCTCCAGTGCCGCGGGGCGGTCACTCCGCCGTCAGGTACCCTGGGATGCTCAGTGATGCGCGCTGCAAAGTTCATCGCGCCGCCGAACCTCTGTAGAAAGGTCACGGAACCGGGCTGTGCCAGGCGGAGAACCATGCTCGCGGTATCCATGCTTGCGGCATCGATGCGCGCGGTTCCGGGGTTGGTCTCGGAGAGCGTGAAGACTCGGAGGAAGCGGAATCAGTCTCAGGGAGGAAGAGGTCTTCAGTGTTCGGAGACGACTACCCCACGGCGGACGCCATCTGCGTGAGGGATTACATCCACGTTGTGGACTTGGTGGAGGCCCAACTGCTGGCCCTGGAGCAACTGGCAAGAGGCGGGGGCTTGCGGGTGCACAACCTGGGGAATGGGCAGAGCTACTCGGTGAAGGAGGTGATCCAGGTGGCCGAGGAGGTGACGGGGAGGCGGGTGCCGGCTGTGTCCGTGGATCGGCGGGCAGGGGCCCCGGCGGTGCTGGTGGCCGAGGCGGAGCGAATGCGGCAGGAGCTGGGCTGGACGCCGGGTCACCCGGAGCTGTCGGAGAGCCTTCGTAAGGCCTGGGTCTGGGGGGAGGGCCGCCAGGGGAACTCGGGCAACGGGGGTGAGTTTTGGGGGTGAGTTTGGGAATGAGGTCGTTGTGATCCTGGGTGGAGAGTCCTCCACTCTCTCAGATTTCTGAAGTCCAGAGGCTGGCTAACCTTTCGTAACTGGCTGCAATTCGAGGCTTTCCGAGTGACGTCGCAGGGGCGGAGGGCTGGGCATGGTTCTTGTAGCTGTGCTGGCAACAGGAGTCATCAGAATCAATACAACCTCACCGGTGAGGATAACATGAAGAGACACAGGAGCTGGCCAGGGCATTTCAATCCGATGGGCACAACGAGGTGGGCGGCCATGGGGGTGGCCGTGGCCATGGCTGTGCTGATCACAACAGGCTGTCAGGGCTCGGGGGATCCGGCGGCTGTCCAAGAGCCGGATCAGGTGCGGTCGGAGAAGCAGCGCATCACGGTGCCCAGTGCGCCCAAGGAGGACATGGACGCCCTGGTGGCGGGGAACACGGGCTTCGCCTTTGACCTGTATCACGAGCTGGTCGAGGGCGGCGAGGATGGCGAGGGCCAGGATGGGAACCTGTTCTACTCGCCCTTCTCCATCTCGCAGGCCCTGGCCATGACCTACGCGGGAGCCAGGGAGAACACCAAGGCGGAGATGGCGGAGGTCATGCGCTTCACCCTGCCCGATGAGCAGCTTCATCCGGCCTGGAACGACCTGGATCTGGCCCTGGCCAGCAGGGGGGAGAACGCCCAGGCCTCCGATGGCCAGGGCTTTCGCCTGAACGTGGTGAACAGCACCTGGGGCATGGTGGGATACCCCTTCTTGGCAACATTCTTGGACATCCTGGCCCAGCACTATGGGGCTGGCATGTACCTCCTGGACTTCATGGCCGACCCGGCGGGCTGCACGGACACCATCAACACATGGGTGGAGGACAAGACCGAGGGGCGCATCGAGGACCTGATCCCTTTGGGCACCATCTCAAAGGCCACCCGGATGGTGCTGGTGAACGCCATCTACTTCAACGCGGCCTGGCTGTACCCCTTTGACGAGGAGAACACGGCGGATGGCTATTTCCACCTGGCCGGGGGCGGCAATGTCACCGCGCCCCTCATGGTGCAGGAGGAGACTTTCGGGCACGCGGCTGGGACGGGATGGCAGGCGGTGGAGCTGCCCTACGACGGGGAGGAGCTCTCCATGGTGGTGATCCTCCCGGACGAGGGTCTGTTCCACGACGTGGAGGCAGGCCTGGACGAAGTGTCCCTTGGGGCCATGCTGGCGGCGCTGACTCCCACCCGGGTGGAGCTGACCCTGCCGAAGTTCACCTTCACCTCTGACTTCTTGCTCAACGACCCGCTCAAGGCGTTGGGCATGGTGGACGCCTTCACTTTCGGCCTTGCGGACTTCTCGGGCATGGACGGCTCCCAGAACCTGTATATCGGCGCGGTGATCCACAAGGCCTTCGTGGACGTGAACGAGGCGGGCACTGAGGCGGCGGCGGCCACGGCGGTGATCATGGACTTCGGCACCTCCATTCCCCCGGATCCCATCGCGGTGACGGTGGACCGGCCCTTCATCTTTCTCATCCGGGACCTGCAGACCGGCGCCATCCTCTTCGTGGGCCGGGTGATGAACCCGGTCTAGACCTCACGTAGATCTCATAGAGTTCGTGTATGCCAAATGTCCCTCCCAAGCTGAGCCGGTCAGAAACCCCTTTGGGTTCTGGGGGGATGTGAGCCCCGGGCTCGGACCGAGGCCTCGTCGGAACACCGGGCCCAGGCAACGAGTCGTGGTCATCCTCTGCTTGTTCCGGCTCGCGGATTCATGTGATACTTCACCTTGCTCAAAATTCTCGTACGAGAGGATCAGGCAGATGATCGCGAGGTGCAATGGGCTTCTGCTTTTGGCTACGGCGGTCACTGGCATGGCCTTTCAGATGGCTTGCGGCGAAGACGTGGCCCCGTCCAACACGAATCAGAACAACGCGAACCAGAACGGCGCAACCTGCGGAGACGGCCAGCGCTCCGGCGTCGAGGAGTGCGACGACGGCGAGCAGAACAGCGACTCCATGCCGGATGCCTGCCGTACGGACTGCACTCTCCATCACTGCGGCGACGACGTGATCGACACAGGGGAGGAGTGCGACGACGGGCCGCAGAACAGCGACAGTGCGCCCGACGCGTGCCGCGCGAGCTGCCTCTCACCGAGGTGTGGCGACGGAGTGGTGGATGTCGGAGCCGGAGAGACCTGCGACTGCGGCGACTCAGAGGATCTCCTTCCCACCCGTTGCTCGTTCGTGAACGGGGATCCATCGGGATCCTGCTCGGAGGGCTGTGCGCCCATCTACTGCGGCAACGGGGTCCTCGAGCCCGAGTGGGACGAGGAGTGCGACGACGGCAACACCCTTGGCGGAGACGGTTGTGGACCCACCTGTCTCACCGAGCGCTGCGGCAATGGATTCGTGGATCCGGACGAGGGCTGCGATCTGGGCGGGGACAACTCAGACGAGCCCGACGCGACCTGCCGCACGGACTGCCAGCCGCGGCGCTGCGGGGATGGGATCCTCGACGAGAGCTCAGGCGAGGACTGCGATAGCCCGGCGCTCGGTACTCTCACCTGCCTGCAGGCCGGATACTACGCAGGTCTCATCTCCTGCGATGCGAATTGCCGCAACGATTACTCGACCTGCGAGGGTCGGTGCGGCGACGGCGTCAGGGACCCCTCCGAGGCCTGCGACGGTCTCGACGTGGGCGGCGAGACCTGCGCAACCCATGGATTCTATGAGGGCCAGCTCTCCTGTCTGTCCAACTGCCAGGTGAACCTCTCCCTGTGCCATGGGCGGTGCCAGGACGGCACCAAGGACGCCTCCGAGCTCTGCGACGGCTTCGACTTCGGCACGGAGTCCTGCTCCACCCGAGGCTTCTACACGGGCATGCTCGGGTGCAATGCGACCTGCGATCAGATCGACGAGTCGGGTTGCGTCGGGAGATGCGGCGATGGCATCCGCAATGGTCCGGAGCCTTGTGACGGCACCGACTTCGGCGGCCAGACCTGCGGCAGCTACGGCTATTACTCCGGTCTCCTCGCCTGCGGCGAAACCTGCCAGGACATCGACACCTCAAGCTGCCACGACCAATGCGGCGACGGCGTGCGCAACGGCCCGGAGCTCTGTGACAACACCGATTTCGGCGGCCTCTCTTGCCAGTCGTACGGGTACTGGGCCGGCGGCTTGCTGTGCAATGCCAGTTGTACATCGCTCGATCTCGGTGGCTGCCAGGACTACTGCGGCGACGGGATCCAGAACGGCGCCGAGCTCTGTGACGGCCTGGCGAGCGATGGTGGCCAGTGCACGGACTTCGGGTTTTCGTACGGCCACCTGGGTTGCGATGCCTGGTGTCGGCCTTCGCTCGGGAGCTGTCACCGTACCTGGGATCGAGAGGACTCGGGTACCCTCAGGCATCTCCGCGGCGTGTGGGGCGCAGCATCTGACAGCCTCTTCGCCGTGGGAAACTTCGGCACCATCCTTCACCATGATGGCACGGCCTGGTCGACCATGATCTCGGGCACACTCAGTGGGCTCACCAGTGTCTGGGGCTCCGGCCCGACCAATGTCTTTGCCGTGGGAAACTCTGGCACCATCCTGCGTTACGACGGCGCGGCCTGGTCGGCCATGAGCTCTCCCACCACCGAGAATCTTACCTCGGTATGGGGCACGGGGTCGAGCGATGTCTTTGCCGTTGGGTATTCCGGCACCATCCTGCATTTCAATGGCACGACCTGGTCGGCCATGACCTCGGGCACTCCCACCATTCTCGACGGCGTCTGGGGCACCGACGCGAGCAACGTCTTTGCCGTTGGGTTTGGCACCATCCTGCGTTTTAACGGCTCGGCCTGGGCGGCCATGACCTTGCCTTACACGGGGCAAGTTTTTTCCGGCGTTTGGGGTTCAGGGCCGAGCGATGTCTTTGCCGTTGGGGGTTCCGGCACCATCCTGCGTTTCAACGGCTCGGCCTGGTCGACCTCGGCTTCGCCCACCACCCAGAATCTCGCGAGCGTGTGGGGCAGCGGGCCCAACCACGTCTTTGCCGTGGGAGAAAGTGGCACCGTTCTCAGCTACGACGGCTCGGTCTGGTCGGCCATGACTTCGCCCACCACGCAGACGCTATCCGGTGTGTGGGGCACCGGGCCGAACAACCTCTTCGCCGTGGGCGAGAAAGGCACCATCCTGCACGGCCGCGCCTGG
>JAVEWA010000716.1:0-3400 GCA_034004785.1 Polyangia bacterium | reverse complement strand
TCACGGTCTTTTGCGACGGGCGGCTCCACGCAGGGGGCGGGCCAGGCGCGGGCTGCTCCTGGGCGGGCGGCGCTGGCGGAGGAGCTGGCGGCGCCCTGCTCCTGGAGAGCCCTTCCGTCACCCTTGCCTCCGGCAGCATCCTGGCTGCAAACGGAGGTGGCGGCGGCGGCGGCGACTGCTCGTGAGGGGACGGCTTGCTTGGCCAGGCTGGCCAGCCAGGAGCCCTCTCGGATCAGCGAGCAGCAAGTGGCGCGGGCCCGGGCGCCGCGGCGAGCCGCGGCGGCACTGGCGGCGCTCTCGCGGATCCTAACGGAGAGACCCCGCCTAGCTCTGACAACGCTGGCGGAGGCGGCGGCGCCGCTGGCCGGATCCGGATCAACTCCACCGCTCAACCGGTTGTCGAGGGTATAGTGAGCCCGGCTCCCAGCATCGGCCCGATCCCCTCCCTGATCCTGCCCGCCGTCATGAACTGAAACGGGATGGCGCGAGAGCTGGCGTGCCCCTTACCTCGAGACCAAGGTAGAACCTACTCGAGAAGGCCTGGTGATGCCTCTCGTATCCAGGCTTCCACGTGCCGACGAAGCTCCTTGGCGAAGGCGATCATTTCAGACGCCTCCTGATCGGAGATGGCGCCAACCTGCTCGCAGACTGCCAGGTGGCGCTTGCGGTCTGTCACCGTTGTACTCGACGCTAAAGCGCGCGTCGCGGCGCTGGGTGCAGACGTAGTCCCGGATCTTCGGGTAGCGTCCTTCGGCCCAAGTGTTCGTCATGATGCTGCTCGCTTCTTAATGGTGGTGTTGTGGGTTTTACCACCAATCTCGTCGGCGCTTGGCAACGCGTGATCTCGGCGGCTTGCGGTTATTTTGAGGCAGGCGGCGGAATTATGGGGCAGGAAGGCAATTTGGGGCAAGGCCAGGCCGCGATGGGGTGCCACGATGAGGGGGCGCAGTAGCGACACAAATACATTGCAACAAGTTGCCATGCATGGCAAATATACGTAATGAAATTCGACGAGCTGCTGAAGCTGCTGGGAAACGAGCCTCTCTTCTCCACGGCCACGCTTCTGGCCGGCGACGTGGACCCCAAGGACATCCAGCGTCAGCTCTCCCGTTGGACCAAAGCCGGTCGAGTGTCGATGCTCAGGCGGGGTCTATACGCCCTGGCCACGCCCTACCGCAAGGTCGAGCCCCATCCCTACCTGATCGCCAACAGACTGTGGCGCGCCTCCTATGTGAGCTGTCAGGCGGCGCTGGCCCACTACGGCATGATCCCGGAGGCAGTGTACGCCCCAACTAGCGTCACCACAGGGCGCCCGGAAGTGATTCACAACTCCTTCGGTCGTTTCATCGCACGCCACATTCACCCGAAGCTCTTCTTCGGCTACCGGTTGGTGGACTTGGGGAGGGGGCAGGAAGCCTTCGTCGCCCTGCCGGAAAAGGCCCTGCTGGATCTCGTCCATCTGGAGCCTGGAGGCGATGAGCCCGCGTTTCTGAGAGAGCTGCGCCTTCAGAATCTGGAGGAGCTGGATCTCGGGCGGTTGAATGACATGGCGGTCCTCATGATGAAGCCCAAGCTCATGCGGGCCGCCGGAAACATCGCAAGGATGGCACGCGAGCTCGCAATGGAGACCGAGAGCCTGTGAAACCTCACATTCGTCAACTACTCGACAAGACCACCGACGCCATCGCGGCACGCAACCTGCTCAGGGAATACCTTCAGGCGCGCATGCTGGGCGGCATGCAGCGAGCGGGCGCCATGATCCCACTGGCCTTCCAGGGGGGAACCGCGCTGCGCTTTCTCTACAACATCCCCCGCTTCTCGGAGGATCTGGATTTCGCCCTGGAGCGGCCGGATCGCGGCTTCGACCTCCGCGCCTTGCTCGCTAGGATCCGCGTCGAGCTCGAGTCCGAGGGTTACGAGGTCGAGCTGAAGGTCCAGGACTCCCGAGCCGTTCGAAGCGCCACGCTTCGTTTCCCCGGCCTTCTCTTCGAGATGGAGCTTTCGCCACGCAGGGAGGAGATACTGTCGGTCAAGCTGGAAGTGGACACGGCGCCGCCGTCCGGCGCCGCGCTGGAGACAACCCTCATCCGTCGGTACGTCACCCTGCAACTCCAGCATCATGATCAGGCCTCCTTGCTTGCGGGCAAGTGCCACGCATTCCTGATGCGCCCCTACACCAAGGGCCGGGATCTCTACGACTTGTTCTGGTACCTCAACGGCCCCGACTGGCCCTCGCCCAACTTCGCCTTGCTAAACAGCGCCCTGGCCCAGACCGAGTGGGAGGGCCCCGATGTGCGCCCCGGCAACTGGCGCGGCTTGCTGGCGGAGAAGGTAGCCGAGGTGGACTTTGCCCGAGCGCTCGAGGATGTCCGGCCCTTTCTGGAGGTCCGGTCCGAGGTTGACATGCTGACAAAGGATAACTTGCTCAGGCTTCTCAGGTCGAGGGCGCCAGGTGGATAGGCAGGAGAGGGCGCCAGGTGGACAGGCAGGAGAGGGCGCCAGGTGGATTGGCAGGAGAGATTCTCTGCGACAGGGAACTCCGTGGGCTCCAAGACTCCCTTGGTCTCATCGCGCCGGAAGGGCCAACTTCACCAGGAGAGGGAGAACTCAGATCGCTATCGGAGCAATGGTGAACACCCGGGCCAGACGTGCTGCTCGCTGGACATCTCCCTGCCTGAGTGCTTCTCGTACTTCATCCAATATCTGGGCGTCCTCGAGTGACATCACGGCTGACCAGCTACCCTCTATCTCCATGACCTGAACATCCACTTCAGCGAGATATCCTCCCTCGCGGATGATCCGAGTAAGTCGCCTTGTTCTCATCGGTTCCTCCGTGTGAGCCAACCGTCCTCCCAGCGATCTGGTTCAGGGCGATAGGCGGTCACAACCACTGCCGGCGCCATCTGTCCCGCCGGAATTCCCCAAACGACGTGCACTGGCTTCGCCTTTTTGTCCCGCTGAAGAACCAGGACGCAAGGCCCTTTGAAGTAATCTGGATACTCCTCTACTATGATCGCTTCGTTGACACCATCAGCGATTTCACGAATAGCGAGGTCATCTTCACACAGCTCGTCATAGCCATGCATTGAAACTACGACATCACCACAGGCAACCAACTCGAGAATCACCGGCCAGATACCAGGCATGAAGCCAGTCTACCCTCCTTGGTGCCTTTCCAGCAACCGAACACGACTGTCATCCTGCCCTTTGATGACTACCCGCCGAAGGACGCTCACGTCGGGCCCGACTCGTCCAGGGACGGGGGCGTCGAGTGTGTGCAGGACGCAACCGTTAGCTGCTACACCGGGGAAGCATCGAGCTTGCAGGGCGAGTGCAGAGAGGGGGAGAAGGGGTGCGACCAGTTCGGGCACTGGGGAGACTGCGTTGGGGAGGTTACCCC
>JAVEWA010000715.1:0-3402 GCA_034004785.1 Polyangia bacterium | reverse complement strand
TTCGCTATAACTCTCACGATGCGAACCCTGCTCACAGGCGAGAGGATCGTGACCCCCGAAGGAGAGGGCCCCTGCAGGATCCTCGTCGAGGACGGGCGGATCCTCGCCATGGGGCCGGAGCTGCCCCCTCCCCGGGGGGAGTACCTGGACCTCCGGGCCGGCGACCTCGTGGTGATGCCCGGAGGCGTGGACGTACACACCCACCTCGAGCTGACCGTCGGCGGAGCGCGCACCGCGGACGACTGGGCCTCGGGCAGCCGGGCGGCCCTGTGGGGAGGGACCACCACAGTCGTGGACTTCACGGCCCCTGGAGAGGAGGGCTCCCTCTGGGCGGATCTGCAGTCGGCGCTGTCGCTCGTGGGCCGGCGCTCGCTCGTGGACGCCGGCCTTCACGTCACGGTGACGGCGGCGGCCCTTGGCCGGCTGGACGAGCTGGAGACGGTCGCGCGAGCGGGCCAGACCACGCTCAAGGTGTACACGGCCTACCCCGGGCTGATGCTGGAGCCCGATGGGCTCCTGCGGGTCTTCGAACGGGCCGCGGCCCTCGGGATGCGCGTCTGGGTCCACTGCGAGGACTGGCCCGAGATCGATCGGAGGCTCGGCGAGGCGCGGGCGGCGGGAGACACCCGGGCCATCATGCACGCGCGCACCCGCCCCCCGGAGACCGAGGTGGAGGCCGTCCGAGGCGTCCTCGCGCTCGGCGAGCGGACCGGCGCGTCCTTGCACCTCGCCCACCTGTCCACCCTCGGCGCCGCGCGCCTCGTGGCCAAGGCCAAGGCCCGTGGGCTGCCCGTGAGCGCCGAGACCTGCCCCCACTACCTCTGGCTCGAGGAGCACCGCCTGTCCTGGCCGGCGCAAGAGGCTCTCTGCCACATCTGCGCGCCTCCCCTTCGCCAGGCCCCTCACCTCGATGCCCTCTGGCAGGCCCTGGCGGATGGCACCATCGAGGCAGTGGCCACCGATCACTGCCCCTTCTCCTGGGAAGGCGGCAAGGACCGGGGGCTCTCAGGCGGGCAGGAGGACTTCACAAAGACGCCCGGCGGCCTGCCGGGCGTCGAGACACGCTTCCCGCTCGTCTTCGCGGGCGGCGTCGTCGGGGGCCGGTTCGACCTCCGCCGCTTCGTGGAGCTCGTGGCCAGCGGGCCGGCGCGCCTCGCGGGGCTCTATCCCCAGAAGGGCGCGCTCGTGCAGGGAGCCGACGCGGACTTGGTGCTCTTCGACCCGGAGGGGATCACCCGCCTCGGAGCCGCGAGCCTCCATAGCCAGATGGATCACAGCCCCTACGAGGGGCTCAGGGTGGCAGGACGAGTCGTTGGCGTGATGAAGGCGGGGACCCTGGTAATGGCGAACGGCGAGTGGCTCGAGGACCCTCCTTGTGGCAGGGTCCTCGAGCGAAGCGCAGTGGATGGAAGACCATGATGAGCAGCCAGGAGACCGAGATTTCATGAGCACGCAAAACATCTTCCTCGAGAACGTCACCGCGGTGACTCTCTGGCCCGCCTCGGTGCGCCGCGGTGTGAACCTCAGGGTGAGCGGCGAGAGCATCTCGGGCCTCGGCCAGGTTCTGTCGCCCGAGCCTGGCGACGAGGTCGTGGACCTCCACGGCGCCCTGGTGATGCCCGGGTTGGTGGTGGGACACCATCACCTCTACTCGGCCCTCGCCCGCGGCATGCCCTTCCCCTCGGCCGACCCGCCCAAGAACTTCCACGAGACCCTCCAGAAGATCTGGTGGAGGCTCGACCGGGCCCTCGACCCGGAGACGAACTACCTCTCGGCGCTGGCCGGGGCCCTGGACGCGGCCCGCTTCGGCGTCACCGCCATCGTGGATCACCACGCCTCTCCCTCGGCCGTCCCAGGATCCCTGGACGAGATCTCGAGGGGGATAGGCGAGGTAGGCCTGCGCGCCATCCTCTGCTACGAGGTCTCGGACAGAGACGGCCAGGAGGTGGCCAAGGCCGGGATCGAGGAGAACCTCCGATTCCAGCGGTCCAGAGCGAGGGATCCGCTCCTGAGAGGCATGATCGGCGCCCACGCCTCCTTCACCATCGGAGACACCACCCTGGACGCTCTCGCCCGGGCCTGCGCAGACACGGGCGCTGGACTGCATATGCATCTTCTCGAGGACGCCGTGGACCGCAGCATGTCGGTCGATCTCCACGGGGCCGATCCCGTCACCCGCCTTGCCCAAAGAGGGATGCTCTCGGACCGGACGCTCCTCGTCCACGGAGTGCACCTGACGCCCGAGGAGATCCGTGCTCTCGGAGAGGCTGGCGTCTTCTTGGCCCACAACGCCAGGTCCAACATGAACAACCGGGTGGGTGCGGCTCCCATCGCCTCCTTCGGGGACCGGGTGGTACTCGGGACCGACGGCATCGACGGCGACATCTTGGCAGAGGCGCGCGCCGCCTTCTTCCGGGGCCGCGAGCACGCATCCCCAGTGGACCTCGGGCTCGTCACCAAAATGCTCACTGGCTCGAACGCGCTCCTCGAGACCTACTTCGGCGCCCGCTTCGGCCGTCTGGAGGAGGGCGCAGTGGCCGATCTGGTGGTGCTGGACTACGATCCCCCCACGCCCCTCGAGGCGGACAACCTGGCCGGGCATCTCGGCTTTGCCTGGGGCGCCCACCTGGTGCGCTCCGTAATGGTGGCCGGATCCTTCGTGTACCGGGACCGAGCCTACACGCGCCTCGACCCAGCGGAGGCCCTCGGGCGCACCCGCGCCGGCGCATCGGCCCTGTGGCGGAAGCTCTGAAGAAGCTCTGAAGAAGCTCGTCCCTCAAAGAGACACTCCACATGGCCAACGACCGAAAGCACTCCACCCCCGCCATTCCACCCGCGCCGCCTCCGCTGCCCAGGCCGGGCCTCCTTGCCCATGTGGGGCAGACGCCGCTCGTCAGGCTCGCCAAGCTCAGCCCGAACCCCAAGGTCGAGATATGGGCCAAGCTGGAGAAGAACAACCCGGGTGGCTCGGTGAAGGACAGGCCGGCCCTGTGGATGATCGAGGACGCGGAGCGGCGAGGGGAGCTCAGGCCGGGCAAGACCATCCTGGAGCCCACGAGCGGCAACACCGGCATCGGGCTCGCGACGGTGGCCGCCATGAAGGGCTACCCAATCCTCCTCGCCATGAGCGAGGGGGTCTCGGTGGAGCGCCGGAAGATCCTCGCCGCCCTGGGGGCTGAGTTCCTGCTGACCCCTGCCTCGGAAGGCACCGACGGCGCAATAGAGCGGGCCTACGAGCTCGCGGCCAAGCACCCGGACAGGTACTACCTGCCCGACCAGTTCAACAACCCCGCAAACCTCATGGCCCACTACTACGGCACGGCCGTGGAGATCTGGGAGCAGACCGCCCACCGCATCACGCACTTCGTGGCGGCGATGGGCACCACCGGCACCATAGTCGGG
>JAVEWA010000714.1:0-3403 GCA_034004785.1 Polyangia bacterium | reverse complement strand
GGTCTTCGAGGAGGCGGACCTGCTGCCGCCCCGGCGCATCGCGCTCTACGACGGCCTGGAGGAGCTCTACGAGGTCTCGGTCAACATGCAGCTCGGGGGCATCGAGGTGGACAACCCCGCCCAGGGGGAGATCACCTGGTACGTGCTGGACGGAGACGTGGGGGGAGTGGGCCCGGAGGAGGTGCGCGTGATGGGGCTGCCTGGGGGCGTGTCGGCCGCGGTGGGGGACATGTACAACCCGGTGGACAACCCCATGAACAGGACCATCAATACAACTGTCCCGCCCCAGATGGGCGTCATCGGGGTGGACATCGATCGCCTGGACATCAGCGCCGCCCTGACCCCCCTCGACACGGCGCTCGACATGACCTACACGGCTGGCGGGGACAAGTACTGGGTGGTTTACAACCTCGTGGGGGTAAACGTTTTCAGGCCCGTGGTGCATCCCAAGCTCTCTTCCAAGAGCTGGGTAATGCAGCTGGACGCCGATGGGAGCGGCTCGGTGACCGAGGGAGACACGGTGAGGTACACCATCCACCTCGAGAACGTCGGGACGGCGCCGGGCTACGTTACGATCAGGGACCCCATCCCCGCCGAGTTCTCCTCCTGGCAGCTCGTGGACGGCGCGGGCGGCGTGGATCTTTCAACCGCCACGGAGCTCGTGCTCGAGAACCTGTGGCTCGCCGTGGGAGGCTCGGCGGACCTGCTGCTCGACGCGGTCATCGGCCCTGGCGCTGCAGGCTCCACCGTGGTGAACGTCGCCACCTGGGAGGTCGAGTCCAGCGGCGCCCAGGGCTCTCTCGAGGGATCGGTCCTCACCGTTACCACGGGGAGTGAGCCGGACGCAGGGCTCTGGGACTCGTCGGTCCCGGACGCCCAGGCAGACGGCGGCGAGGTCCTCGACTCTGGGCCAGACTCCCAGCCTGGCAGGGACGTGGCATCCCAGACCGACTCGCAGCCGCCATCCGGCACGGCCCCGGTAGGCTGCGGTTGCCAGGGGGTCGCGGGCCCGTCGCCAGGAGGGGCTTTTCTCCTTGTCGCGCTGGTTCTCCTCTGTTTGCTCTTGCAGGGCCGTTCACGGGAGGCTAGTCGCGGACCCCTTGGCCGCCTCTCGCGCCTTGGGCGTGGGGATTGACCGCTCGGAGCGCCTTGTCTATCGCTTCTCGAGGGCCGCCGAGTACCGCTTACCCACCGCCTCCCAGTCCACCAGGTTCCACCAGGCCTTGACGTAGTCGGGGCGCCGGTTCTGGTACTGGAGGTAGTAGGCGTGCTCCCACACGTCGAGGCCGAGGATTGGTATTCCGGAGCCGTCCATGATGGGGTTGTCCTGGTTCGGGGTGCTCGAGACCAGCAGGTCACCGCCCTTTACCGATAGCCAGGCCCATCCAGAGCCGAACCGGGTGATTGCGGCCTTGCCCAGCTTCTCGGTGAAGGCTTCGAATCCGCCGAAGGCCTTCTCGATGGATTTCGCAAGCGCTCCTGATGGCTTGCCCCCCTTGCCGGGCCCGAGGACGCTCCAGAAGAGGCTGTGGTTGTAGTGTCCCCCGCCGTTGTTTCTCACAGCCTGCCTCTCGGCCTCGGGCAGCTCGCCGAGGCTAGTCAGGATCCTCTCGAGGGGCCAGTCTCCAAAGGGACCACCCGCGGTCTCCAGGGCGGCGTTAAGGTTGGAGACATAGGCCGCGTGGTGCTTGCCGTGGTGTATCTCCATGGTCCTGGCGTCTATGTGGGGCTCTAGGGCTCCGAAGTCATAGGTGAGATCTGGAAGCTTGTGCATGGTAAACTCCTCAAGAAAAAGAGGTTGTCGGTTTTATTGTCCGGGCCTCGGCCCGCTTTGAACGCCTAAAAACATAGTGAGTGGGTAGGAGATGTCAAGCGGGCCAGAGGAAAAGGCCGGAATGGGTGGAGCGAGGCAGGACTCGAGGCTCGATCTGCCTCTCTCGGGAGACGGGCAGCGGACAAGGAGTTCCAGGTGAAGCACCTCGCTGGGCCGGAGGACCCCAGGCGGCTTTACCTCAGGAGCTTCGCAGGGATTGAGGGCGGATGCGGAGGTCCTAGGGCCGCTGCGCCCCGCAGGGCCTGCCGTGGGGCGGCTCGCCTCCAGGGCGACTGGTCGCTCAGACGGCTGGCTCCCTGACCTGCTTCTTCTCCATGATGGACACGATGGTGCGATCCATCTCCCGCATGGAGTGGGCCACCTCTCCGATGTTAGAGAAGAGCCGGGCAGGCGTGGAGGCCAGGATGCCGTTCGAGGCGGGAATGGAGACCCCCTCCTCGGCCAGGTAGGCAGACACCACGGCGGCGCGGGCAGCGGTGGCCAGCTTTATGGCGCAGCCCACCTTGGCTCCGTCGCAGATCTCTCCCGTCATGTTGCCCGCCATGTTCCGAAGGGCGTCGAAGACGCGCTCGGGCCCCAATCCGAGCACATGGGCGCAGCCCGCGGCCGCGCCGAGGCCCGCCTTGACCACGCAGCCGCAGAGCGCGGAGAGGAGCCCCGTGTGCCTGGTCATCAGGCCAGTTACCAGATGGGCCAGGGCCACTGCCTCGGCCAGGCGCTCCTCGCCGACGCCCTCGGCTTCGGCCACCACGGCCACGGGCAGGACGCACATGATCCCCTGGTTGCCCGACCCGCTGGAGCTCATGACCTCCACGTCGTGGCCCGACATGCGGGCGTCAGTGCCAGCGGCCGCCAGCACCGAGGCTCGGTTCGCTACGTCCTTGGAGAGCACCCCCCGCCTCATGAGCGCCTCCAGGCGGGCGCCTACACCCAGCCCAAGGGAGTCCTTCAAGCCCGCGGCGGCGGCGGCCTTGTTCATGGCCACTCCCTCGAGGGCGTGGGCACGCCCGTCCGGCGGGAGGGCGGAGGCGAGGCTGATCAGCTCCAGCAGATCGCAGGCCCCCAGAGCGTCGAGCAGGGTTGACGTCGGCTCATCTCCTGGCCGTGGGGCGCCGTCGAACAGGGTTTGGCCGTCCTGGCGCAGCCTGGTCACCCGGTCGTGCTCGCCCTGGATCAGGGCTTCGCCCACGTGGCGCTCCCCATCGAACACTCCGATGACCTGAGCCTCCACGAAGAGGCCCTGGGAGTCATGCTCCTGCACCGCGATGCCCAGGCGGCCCGAGCCGAGGATCTGGTGGGCCCCTTCCAGGGCCTCGGCGTCGATGGCCTTGAGTAGGTTCAGACCGGCGCTGGGGTCGAGATGGGGCCCCAGGGCCGCGGCCAGGTAGATGCCGCTCCCTCCGCTCGTGTTGGGGATGCCCACGGCCAAGGCGTTCTTGTAGAGGCTGCGCACGGTGCGGATCTGCACTGACTCCACCGTGAAGGACGGGAGGCGGCCAGCCTGGCTGCTGCAGTCCGCGGCACGCACCCAGGGCGGCACTCGCCCCCGGGCAGCCTCGGCTGCCAGGG
>JAVEWA010000074.1:0-15996 GCA_034004785.1 Polyangia bacterium | reverse complement strand
TCCTGAGTGATCCTCACCGCCGCCTGGGTCACGTGCTTGCCCTGCCTCACCACCTCCACCTCGAGGGCCGCGGTCCCGGCGCGCACCGGCGCGACGTAGGCCGTGTGCATGGAGCGCAGCGGATCCCGATCGCCGAGGGCCTCCCGGATGGCGCGCACCGCGGCCGCGGCCACGAGGCCGCCAAAGGCCGTGCGGCCCTGCATCCAGTCCTCGGGGATCTCGAGACCGAAGCGGCGGCCGTCCAATCGCTCGAGGCGCAGAAGATCGTCGAAACCGGTCATCGTTCCTCCTCGCGCCGCCGCCGTACAAAGCCGGCTAGCAGCCATGCAAGAGCCACGGGCAGAAGCCCATCCGGGCCGCCAGACCTGCAGCCGCAGCCTCCCCTCTTCTTGGGGGTCCGGGCCCCTCGCCCCTCGTCCGGCCGGGTCTCGGCCCCCTTGGCCACCCCATCATCACTCCTCTTCCCGGCTGCGGGGGCGCCAGCTCCGGCGCCCCCAGGGACCTGCGGCCCCGCCTGCCGATCGCCCGTGGGCGGCCGATAGGGCTCGAGCAGCTTGGTGGGGTCCCTCGGCGAGAGCGCATGCACCGTCACCTCCACGAGGTGCCGCGGATCGTCGCGGCGCTCCCAGGGGCACACGCGGATCCCTTCCAGCTCGGCGCACTCCGGAATCACGTCCATGGCATCCGGTGACCTCGACAGGGCCATGTGATCTCGGTGGTCGCTCCAAAACACGGCCAGGGTCTCTCCCTGCGGGTGCCAGAACACCCGGGCCTCGCCGCCATGGGCGTGGACCAGGCGGTAGGTGAGGGCGTGCCACTTCAGGGAGTCCTCGGGCTTCGAGCTGGTCTCCAGGCCGTGCCGCTCGAGCTCGGCCAGATACGCCTTCATGCCCTCCTCGAAGACCTTCTTGTGCGCCTGCCAGGTGGCCTGGTGACGCACCGCAAAGGCCCTGTCGATGACCAGGGCTCGAGAAGCCAGCAGAGTGGGGGTTCGTCCCTTGGCCTCGTGGTGGAGCTGGAGGAGGGCCTCGGCCCGCCCCTCGGCGAGCGATGGCCGGGAGGCGTAGCGCCAGGTGAAGCCGGATCTGCCCGGCGTGACCCTCAGGGCGCCCGCCTCGCCCTTGGCGCCGCCATCGAGCCGCAGACGCTGCCCCGAGATGACGCTCTTTCGGGGCGCGGCGCGGGAGGTGAGCGCGCCGACGAAGCCGTGCCGGCCGAGCAGGGCCGTCCCCTCTTCGTAAGACATCGCCTGCTCCCAGTCGGTGCGGTAGGGCTCGGGCAGGTCCCCGTCCCGGTCCATGCGGTAGGCGCGAACCTTTTTGCCGGTGCCTACGTCAACGAAGTAGCCGAGCCGCACGCTCCGCAGGCTCCCTCGCTGATCCTCGAGGTGGAGCTGGTAGTGGAGCAAGGTCTGGTCCCCGGAAAAGGAGACGCCCTCGATGCCCGCGATCTGAAAGGAGCGAGGGTCGGCGGGGGGCGGCGCCGGGTACTTCTTCGAGCCAGGCCCGCTGTCCGAGGGTGTGAGAGGATCGGGCGCGGCGCCTATCGAGCCGCCCTGAAACGGAGGGTCCTTCTCGGGATCGTCCTCGGCGAACCGCTGCTCCAGCTCGGCGATGGCCACGGCTGCGCTCTTGTTACCGTGCAGTGCCGTCACCTCCAGATGGAGGGCGTCGCAGCGCTGGGGTTTTGTCATGGAAACGACGTGGGGACCTGCCCGATCGGGCAGCTCGGGGCTCGCGACCAGGGTCTTCCGCCAGCCCTTCTGGCAGGAGATCTTCAGGCCCGAGGGCCGCGCCGCGCCGCCTGCGGGAGCGCCGCTCGTCACTCGCAGCTCGGTGAGATCCTTGTCCGGGTTCGAGGGGAGCTGGACGATGGCGCCAATGCCCTTGCCCTTGGCGCTCACCCACTGCGTCTCTGCATCTCCATCCACCACGAGGCCCACGTGGGTGTCGAGCTGCCCGCTCTCGAGCGTAGTGCTTGCCGAGAGCAGGCGCGAGCGGCAAAGGCGGGTACCCGGGTGGTTCCGGTGACCGTGCTCCCCGGGAGCGAGCTCCTCCGCGGCGTCCTCCTGCGCCCGATCCACCGTGAGGTCCAGCGGGACGTGGAGGTCGTCCTTCGGGGTGGGCTCGAGGTCGGCAAAGCGCCGGAGCGTCCGCAGGCGGCCGCGAGAGTACAGCAGGATCTCTCCCTTGCCGATTGGTCCCCGCCAGCGCGCGCCCGTGTGCAGGATGTAGTGAAGGTGGTAGCTCGTGGTGCCCCTCGGGTCGTCCTCGTCCCGGTCCATCTTGAACATCGACGACCCGAGGGTGGCGAGGTAGGTTGTGTGCAGGCGGACCCGCTCACCCGCAGGGAGATCCAGACCGAAGGTGTACCACTGGCGGTAACGGCCGACTCCGGCGAAGGCGCCAGATGGCAGATACCGCCGCCCCACCCGCGCAGCAAAGGCCGTGATGGTCGGCAGGGTCCACCTCCTGTCGAGGCGGCTGAAGGTGTGAATCGTCCCCATCGACCGCTTGACGTGCTCCTGGTACCGGGACTTGAGCTCCGGAAAGCCCACCTCCAGCCGCGCCGGCCGCCCCTCGTTCACGAGGTCGTACCAGACATGGCAGAGGAGCCTCGGCTGATGGGTCTTGGCGTCGTACCAGGGGACCAGCACGACCCGCTCGGCGAGCATCCGTACCTGGTCGTTCCAAAGGGGCACCGCGTGGACCGCGGAGCCGCGCTCGTCGTAGCGGCTGTGCATCACGTGGGACACGTCGGCGGCAGCCCGGCGCGGAGAGGCCTGCTGGGAGGCGAGCAGCGCTAGGACCGCCGCGAGGCGCACTAGACCCACCTTGCAAGAGGTCTTCATGGGGCGAAGAATAAGTCTGGACAAGGGCTTGGAGCAAGAAGGCTCGAGGAGAATCAACCGAAAAATGGCGTATTGCATTTCCACTCGCCGTGGCTATGTTCCGACCCGGCTGCACTGCGAGGAGAGACCCCGAGGATGACGCCACGTAAACCCAGGATAGCAGTGGTCGGAGCCGGGCCAGGGGGACTAGCCAGCGCGCTGCTCCTTTCGAAGCGCGGCTTCGACGTTGCAATCTACGAGAAGAGCGCAGAGGTTGGCGGCCGCAGCGGCCGCGTCCGCCTGGGCGAGTACCAGTTCGACGTCGGCTCGACCCTTTTCATGATGAAGTTCATGCTCGACGAGATCTTCGAGCTGGCGGAGCTCCGGCTCGAGGAGCACCTCACCTTCATCCCGCTGGATCCAATGTACAGGCTCCAGGGGAGCGGCCATAGCCTGGACGTCTTCACAGATCCGGAGCGCATGCGCGCGGAGCTGGCCTCGAAGTTCCCCGGCGAAGAGGCTGGGCTGGACCGCTTCCTCCTGCGCGAGCGGCGGCGCATGGAGAAGCTCTTCCCCTGCCTGCAGCTCAGCTTCTCGTCCCTCGCGGGACTCGCCCGGGGCAAGGTGCTCTCCGCCCTGCCCCACCTGAACGTCCACCGCTCGCTCTACGACACCATGGGAGACTACTTCCGCCCGGACTTCCTGAAGCTGGCCTTCTCCTTCCAGTCGGCCTACCTGGGAATGTCGCCCTGGGACTGCCCTGGCGGCTTCGGGATCATCCCCTACGTCGAGCACGCCTATGGGATCCATCACGTCGAGGGGGGCATCAGCGCGGTCTTTCGCAAGATGGCCGAGCTGGTGGAGCGGCAGGGGGGGCGGGTGGCCACCTCCACCCCGGTCAGGCGCGTGATCACCTCGGGGGGCCGCGCCACGGGCCTGGAGCTAGAGGACGGCAGCCAGGTCGAATCCGACGAGGTCGTGCTCAACGCCGACTTCGCCGGGGCGGCGCAGACCCTGTTCGAGCCGGGAGTCCTGCCCTCTCATACCCCCGAGAAGCTCGCCCGCATGAAGTACTCCTGCTCGACCTTCATGCTCTACCTGGGGCTCGACAAGACCTACCCCATGCCCCACCACACCTTCGTCTTCTCGGAGTCCTACCGCGACGAGATGAAGGCCCTCTTCGGCTCCCCGACCCTGGGCGCCGACTTCTCCATGTACATCTGCAACCCGAGCGTCAGCGACCCGACCATGGCCCCGCCGGGCCACTCGTCGCTCTACGTCCTCGTGCTCGTTCCAAACCTCGGCACCGCGCCCCTGGACTGGGAGACCGAACGGGCGGGCCTGCGCCAGCGCACCATCGACCTCCTCGAGAACCGCGCGGGCTACGCGGGTCTTTCCGGCCACATCAAGGCCGAGGCCTCCATCACTCCCGAAGACTGGCGCCGCCAGCTTGGAGTGCACCTTGGCGCGGTCTTCAACTTCAGCCACCTGCCCTCCCAGCTCCTAGCTTTCCGGCCCCCGCACAGGCTCAAGGATCTATCCAACGTCTATCTGGCGGGTGGCGGCACCAGCCCCGGCAGCGGCCTTCCGACGATCCTGGAGTCGGCCCGCATCGCCTCGGACCTGATCTGTCGGAAGCACGGCGTCGAGACCCGCCCTCCCCTCCCCCTGCCCGAGCCAAGGGCCCACGCCGGGCGCGCCTAGGAGGGCGCGCTGCCAGCCCGCGAGACGCATCGGCCAGCCTTTAGCGGACGACGGGAGCATCGCACATCAAGAGCTCGAGCTGTCCGTTGAGCCCCCTGTTCGGGTCACGCTCGCTTTCGTGGTTGCACAGATACTGGGCAAGCTTGCACAGGTCCGCTCCAGCGATGCCATGGGACGAATTGGGGGACAGCAGCTTCAAGTGCCACGGAACGGGGAGCACCACTCGTATTCGCGCAGGCTCTATTGCCCGAGGATCTGGCGCTCGAGCGGAGGGACGAAGACGATCGCCGCATGCTGACGGACGTAGTTGATCTCGTGGTTGGGATCCGTGCAGTCGAGCGGGCTTCGGCACAGCCGCTGGTCGGTGCACCAGACCCAGTGGGTCGCGCCAAGGGTGGGCGGGACCACGGGCCAGGCAGCCTGGAGCACCTGAAGATCCTCGAACAGGAACCTCCAGTGCGTACCCTGCTGCCAGAAAGAAGCATTGGAAGCGATGTGCCGATTGGTCCAGGAGCAGTAGCAAGAGGGGTTCGCCGCGCAGCATTCCTCACGAGTTTGGCCCTGGAACGTGCAACTGCCGGGACAGAAGTTGGCGCAGCAGTCCACGGAGGAGCCCGCGAAGCCGGAATCGAAGGTGAGATCTCCGGCAGGCTCGGCCACCTGGAAACTCTGGTAGAGCGGCCCGAAGGAGGGAGCTCCCGAGACCTCGCAGTAAGGTACGAAGACGGTCTGATTCCGCCAGGTCACGGTCTTTCGCCGGGCATACACGCCATCGACGGGGTCGAGCGGATCTGGCTGACAGGAGTAGGTCGAAGTGTCGTCTCCGATAACCAGCTGCTCAGCGCCCGGCAGAGGCACCTCTTCCTCTCCAAGACCCTCGTTCCCATAGGCGCGCAAGAAGTCGTAGGGGGAAGCGTCCCCGGTTGGACAAATGCCACCGATGTCCACGACGAGCACGGGGGAGACGTCGATATCGAGGATGACGGACGCTGAACTGGATTCGACGTCGGTCACTCCGTAAGTGATCTGGAACAGACCATGGCGCATCGGAGCTCCAGACACCGTCCGGGTCGCCGGATCGAAGGACAGACCCGAGGGCAACCCGGTCACGGAGTAGTCATAGGGGGGGATGCCGCCAAGCGCAGGCTCTAGGACGATCTCGACGTTTCGCCGATATACCAGCTCGTCGAGATCCCAGACGACGATCTGAAGATCCTCGGTGGTCTCGCAAGGAACGGAGGGAACACTCAGACAGTCCAGGCACTCCTGCACGTATCCCAGGGGAGAGCTCTTGAACTCCACCGAGTGTGAACAAGGCGCCAGCGCTCCCAGGCTCTGAAGACAGGTGTCGCGAGTGGCGGCCGCCTGCTCCAGCGCAGATTCCAGCTCGCTCTTTGCCTGCCTGAGAGACTCCCACTGGAGGCTGAGATCCGGAAAGATCGTTCCTCCGGGGAGGACACCGTCCACCTGGGCATCTGATGGGCACTGGGAATTCACGATCTGCTGTGCGTCCAGCCTGTCCTCCAGCGCTCTCGCCGTCCCGTTCAGCTCATCCGCGGACGAATCGCAGGAGAGGCTCCCATCCTCCATTCGACTCTCGTGCTGCACCCTCGCCTCGAGGATGTCTCCGTTCGTGGCTCCCAGGAGACACAGTAAGAGCCCATCTCCAAAGCAGTCATCATCTCTCGTCTCTTCCGAGGCATCTCGAATTGCCTCGGCGATCCCCGCCTTGTATGCCTCCTGGGCATCGGCCCATCTTCCTTCGGCGGTCTCAACTGCGCTTTGGAATGCATCGTAGCAGTCCTGCTCGTCGGCCATGGGGACGTATGGGCAGGGCTCGTCGGCGTTTGCGAAGACCTCGAGCAAAGCGGCGCGCCGCATCGCCAACTCCTGTCGAAGCGAATAAGCCGTGACATATGCAGCCTCGTGCAGCGCAACATCGGCCAAGGACTCCTGGTAGTTGGCCGCATCTGCAACCGACTGGAAGTAGGCGTTGAAGGCCATTACCTTCATGCTCTCAACCATCCCGTCCACGGCGATGGCGGCGAGGGTGAACACCACCTTGGGGTCCACCATCTGCTGTCCTGGCTTGTTCCCGCCCCCCAGCCCCTGCAAAAATGCGGACAGCTTCCCGTCGGCGGGCAGGTTGCGATTCTTCTGGATGAAGCTGAGGGCCTGGGACATGGCCTCCTGGGCGCCCCTGGAACCCAGCCAATCGGCCGAGACGCCCACGCCTTCCTCGATCAGCTTGGGCAGGATGTGGTTCTCAAGCTGCTCGGTGATGAACTGGCGGCGATCGTCTCCCACCTGCAGCCAGTTGTCCTGGCGCTGGTCCAGCACGAGCTCGGCGCTGAGCTTGATAATGGAGTCGAACAGGGCCTGATGGGCTCCCCCCGTAGCACAGTTCGTTGCAGTCTCGCTGAAAAGGAGCGCGACCTTGGCCAGCTCTCCCTGCCAGACGGACTGGCCATAGTGGCTCCACATCGCCGCAGATGTGTCGGACGAGTAGATGTGCAGCTCGGCCGCGTTTTGGCTCTTCAGCACCGCTGCCTCCAGCCAGATCTCCGCGAATCTCTGGGCGACGCGAAGGCAGTCCAACATCATGTCTATCCTGCGCATGAGCAAGATGCGTTCGCCTTCGGGGATGTCGCAAGGGCAATCGCTACCGATTATGCCTTCGATGGCCTCGTCGAGATCGGACCAGGTCTGCCGGATCTCCTGAAGCTGCGCGAGGGCTGGAGACGAAAGCTGGGCCTCGTGGATCTTTGCCTGCGCCTTCACCTTGTCGACAGGCGAAAAGAGCCTGCCCTTCAAGGGGCTCAGCTCGTCGAGTGGAACCGCAACCCCGGGGAGAAGCAAGAAGTCGCCCGCCGAGAAGGACTGGCTGGCCAAGACCACGCTCAGGCTCTCCTGCGCCGGGTCGCTCTGAGCCGTGATCCACGGAAAATCAATGGCCTCCACTCGAATGTCGCTCGAAATGGTGGAGACTATGTAGAGCTGGCCAGCGCCGCCGAGCTCCTCATCGTTCTTGGGATGATAGCCATCGGGCACGGTAGCCACTGCCTCCAGGTAGAGGTTCTCTGGGACGATTCGGAGCACGACTCTGGAGTCCCGGCGCGGCTCGAAACGAAAAATGCTCCGACCATCCTCTCTACAGATGAGGACTGACGGAGGGCTCTGCTCGAAGGCCTCTCCTGCTGCCACGCTGGTCATCACCGCGCCGAGGAAATTCGGGACCATGGCGTGCTCGGCGCGAGAGCAGTAGTCGTCTATGCTGACCTTGCCGTCCTGATTGACGTCCAGGAAGCCGGGCAAGGTGTGCATCGTGAATGCGACGGCCGTCTCCACGATGGCAGCGTCGTTGTCATCGAGCACACCGTCGCCGTTCAGATCGATGTCGGACGCGTTCCCCCCAAAGAAGCCCACGAATATGCGTGAGAGGAGCTCGTAGGTATCCCCGCGATCCAGCACTCCGTCCCCGTTGAAATCCAGCACCGTGTGGGGGTCGTTTCGCAGAACGCTCGCCGCCAGGCTGAAATCGGAGCCTCCGCGCTGACCGTCTCCGTCGAGATCCGGAAAGACCTCCTCCAGTCCGCCAGGAGAAAGCGTCCCGTCGCCGTAGGCGGTCAGAAGGTCAGCCACCTGCAGCGTCAAGGACTCGTCCACTGGTTGTTTTTCCCCGAACAGACGCAAAAACAGGATGCGGTCCCTCTGGTCGATGATGCCGTTTCCATCCAAGTCGCACTCTGGATGATCCTGAGCGGTTGCCCCGTCGGCCAGGCACTGGTCGATGATCGCGAGATCGTCCGCTCCGATCTCGCTGTCTCCGTTCAGGTCGAACTCCTCCAGGATCTCGCCGAAGGTCGCCTGCAAGCGCCCCTCCAGCGCGAGGCTCTGAGGATCCACAATCGACTCGTAGGGTGGGAACTCCCCCTGATCGCCGTTCCCTTTGGGTTTCTTGCAGGCAGGGACCGCAAGCAAAGCCACAGCAAGAATCACCGCAGAAGCTATACGCATGGCCATCCTCCTAGATGTCCAACCTCGTAGCGCATATCCGGGTTCACCCGACCCGGCCCCCCCCTATATTGCCTCGATCATCCACCACGTACGCAAGATGGTCAACCGGCCAATAGACGGTCCAGCGAGGAGCTGGACGCAGCATAGGCAGCGAGGAGGTCGAATTCGCCCATCTTCGCCTCCCCAGGCAGCCATCCCGATACGGACCGAGGCTTACCAGATGGCCGTCAGGGTGGCGGCTCCGTAGAGGGAGAGCACGCCGGTGTTCTCGTCGTCCTCATTGGTGTCCTCGTCGTTCTCGGCCATCAGCCAGACACCGCGCAGACCGCCCTCGATGCCCACTGCGAAGCGGGGGGCGAAAAAGTAGCGCAACCCGAGCCCTAGGTGGAAGCCGATCATCGGATCGATGACGTCCTTGCCTGGATCCTGCCGCGCGTTCAAGAAGCCGAGGTGAAGGCCTGCGGTGGCGTACAGGGCGAGGGCGCCCCTCATCGCCAGGTAGTACTCGATGGTGGGCTGGAACAGCATGAGGGCCACCGAGGTCTCGGTGGGATCCGGGTCCGCGTTGGGGTAGCTCTCGTCGCTGTAGGTCATCTCCAGCCCGAGGCCCAGGGTGAGCCTTCCCATCTTGTAGCCCAGGAGGAAGGATCCGTTCAGCCAGGACGCGATGCCTCCTCCGAGGATGGTGAGCAGGTTGCCCCCCAAGCGGAGCTGGAAGACCAGCCCCTTGTCCAGGACCGAGCCCGAGAGAACCTCGGCGGGGGCAGCGGCCGCCGCCGGCGCTTCGCTGCCGCCAGAGGCTTCCCGGGGCCTCTCGCGTGGAGTCTCGAGAGGCGTCTCCCGAGGCCTCGGCGGCTCCGCCCGGTACTCTTCCCTCGGGTTTCTCGGGAAGGCGCCCAGGTCGCTCTTCTGCGAGCCCGTGGGCGCCCCCCTCAGCGACTGGATCCAGGAGCGGTGGAGCCTGAGCGAGCGGTCCTGCGCCACATCCAGCTCGAGGTAGGTTTCGGTGTGCCCGTAGAGCACGCCCCGGACAGTCGTCCCGTCCCTGAGGGTGATCTCCACCAGCCCGCCCTTGTAGCCCCTCAGATCGCTGTCCGAGGCGCCAGAGGCGTCCGCCGCCAGGGCCTGCCCACCGGCGCCAAAGACGAGGAGCGCCGCAAATAGCGCCGAAAACAGCGCCGCCGCCAGACTCGGGTGAAACCCTTCAATCCTTCGCGTTCTCATGATGCCTCCCTTATCGTTTGCTCGAACGGCCATGTTTATAGCACGGGTTCTACCCAGCATGTCCTAGTCCCACTCCTCCACCTTGACGAGGGCAGAGAACAGAGGGTAATCCTCGTAAATGCGCACGAAACGCCTCCATGAACCGCGTGGCTCACGGCTCCTACCTGGTCTTGTGCGTCTCATCGGGCCTCCTGCCATGGGCGCGCTCCTGCTCCTCGGAGCGCCAGTGGCGCTGGCCCAGGGCGGCGGAGCCACGGTGGACACCCAGAGCTTCCATCCCAAGGAGCGGTGGGTCAGCCAGGCGGTCCCGGATCCCAGGGCCGAGCTGCTGATCAAGGTGAACGTCGTGCGAATCTACTCCGCTGCCCGCGCCCCGGACGCGATCGCGCCGCCGAGATGGATAAGCACCCAGCTCGAGGTCGCCAACCGCCTCTTCCGCCTGCCAGAGGACCAGATGCGCTCCTACGGTCCTTCCAGGCTCGCCCCCGTCATCCAGATGCAGCTCAACCGGATCATCGACGTGCCCGAGGACACTGCCACCCGGCTCCTCGGCATCAAGGTGGACACGGAGAACGTGCTCGCGGGCGACGCGCGCAGCCTGAACGGCGAAACCCTGGCCAACACCTGGGATCTGCGTTCTCTCAAGGTGACTGGCGAGACGCACATCATGACCATCTACTGCGTCTGGGACGCCAAGGCCTCGAGCGGGCCGACCTCGGTCTTCTCCTTCGGCGGGGAGTCCAATGTGGGTTTCACCGAAAAGATGACCCAGGGCAGCAAGGAGGTGCTCACCGTCGTCACCGGAGTCCGCGCCAGGATGGGGGTGGTGGTGACCCGCCAGGAGACCGCCTGGATGAACGCCTTCGCCCACGAGCTGGGCCACTACTTCGGCCTGCACCACGCCTGGGAGCGCAGCCCGAACCAGAAGATGGGAATAAGCGACCTCGGCTCCGGACCCCAGGGCCAGGTGGACGACCGCAAGGAGTTCGCCAACGTGATGGACTACGACAACGGGGATGGCGTGAGGCAGTACTTCACGAGGCAGCAGCTCCAGAAGATGTACGAGTTCGCGAGGGACCGGGCCTCCACCCAGATCCAGGTGGAGCGCCGAAGGCCCGGCCAGGCGAAGCCCGCCCCGGCTCCGGCCACGCCCTCACCGGCGCAGAGCGCGGGAAAGGTCGAGGTGCTGCGGGTGGAGAGCCCGGCCCCAGGGGGCCCGGTCACCTTGCGGGTCAAGTACGAGATCAAGGGCATGCTGAGCCAGCAGGGCCTCGTGGTGGCCTGGTTCAACGACGCCCAGGGGCAGAAGCTGATGGACGCCGATGGCACCTACCGCACCACCGCGGGCCACATCGCCGTGGGCCATGTGTTCAAGCCGAAGAACCGGGCCGCGGCCGAGACGAGCCGGGTCCTGGAGCTGCCCCCGGGGCAGCTCCACCTGGGCCCGGGCAAGCACAACCTGAGCGTGGACGTCAGCCTGATCGAGGCTGGCCGCGAGGTGGCCCAGGCCCAGCGCGTGAGCTTCGAGTACTCGGTCCCTTTGCCCCAGGCCAAGGAGACGAGGGATGAGACCCCTCGGGCCTGGATCAAGAAGGCGGTGGTGACCCCGAAGGAGATAGTCTCCCAGACTCCATACGTGAGCATCTCGACCGAGCTGATCCTGGATCACCTGAAGGGAGCCGAGGTAGTCCTGGAGCTGCGGTTCGCCTTTTCGAACGGGAGGGCGCTCAAGGACTTCGATCAGGCCTTCGCCTCCTCGGATGGCCTGGTGATGTTCTCCTCCAAGATAGTTCCCCTGTACCCGAGGACGCAGATGAAGAACCTGCGCCTGAGGATCCCCCACTCCCAGCTCCACCTGGCCAAGGGGATAAGAGCCTCGCTGATCGCCTCGCTCACCCTCAAGCACCGCGGCCAGACCCTGGCCTCTGACTTGACACCCGAGTTCGTGCTGGACACTGGGGCCGCAGCCAAGACGCCCCTTCGGGCCGCGGCAAATCGGATCGCCCCGAAGGCCGCCATCGAGCAGGTCGCCCTCAAGGTCCGCACCGGGGGAGATGGGCAGGGTGGCGTCATCGTCGGAGGCCGGCTTCGAGTCGCCGGTTACAGGGGCAAGAAGCTCCAGTGGCTGGTCTATGTCACCGACTACCAGAACCGCCCGGTCCAAGGGGTGGATGCTCCCTTCAGGAGCAAGGACGGCCAGCTCGGCTCCGCCATCACCCTCTCGCCCCGCTACGACTCGGCGCTGTTTCCCGAGGCCAAGGTCTTCATCCCCTTCGGGCAGCTCCGCCTGCCTCCCGGCAGGCACCGCCTCCTCTTCCACTCGGTGCTGGCCTCGGGCGGGCGCCGGGTGACGCTCCCCTCCCCGCCGGCGGAGCTCAACCTCCAGCTCGGCGCTGGAAAGACGCCATGAGAGGCGTCCCCCTGCCGGTTCTCTTCACACTCCTGGCCCCGGGAGCTCGGCGCCAAGAATATCGATTCCCTGACGAAATTCTCCCCTGTACAAATCGCCTTGGGCGATCTATATGCCGTCCATGCCGCAGCGCGTCATAGGGATGCTCTAGCTCGGCTGGCAGATCTATAATCGGGCCTTTAATCCAAGGAGTCGAACCGTGAAGAAGATAGACGAAAAGAAGATAGCCAAGGCCTTCGAGGGCAAATCGGTCATCCTGACGGGCGCGGCGGGCGGCCTGGGCTCATGCATGGCCAGGATCCTGGCCCCCTACTGGAAGTCCGCGCTGCTGCTCGACCTGAACGGGGAGGGTCTGAAGGCCCTCGTCTCGGAGCTCTCCAAGGTCTCCAAGGGCAAGGTCCACTCGCGTATGGTGGACCTCACCAACGAAAAGAGCATCGAGGAGGCCACCTCCAAGCTCCCCGCCGACCTCGCCCGCCCCGACGTGCTCATCAACAACGCCGGCATCTCGATCATGAGCCTCGCGGAGAAGCAGCCCCTGTCGGACTATCGCAAGATGATGGAGGTCAACTACTTCGCGGTGATCGCCCTCATCAACAGGTTCCTCCCCGGCATGCTGGAGCGGAGCGACGGCCGGCTCGTCACCATCGCCTCCGGCTCGGGCGTCCTGGCCAACTATGGCGGCGCCGGCTACTGCGCCTCCAAGTTCGCCATCGTGGGCTACATGGAGTCGCTCCGCCAGGAGCTTGCGGGCACGGGCGTCAAGACGAACACAGTGCTCCTCCCCACGGTCATGACGGAGTTCCACCAGCGGGTCCTCGACGGCGAGTTCGGCGACATGGCCAAAGGCCTCCCCACCATCACGCCGCAGGTCGCCGCGGAGGAGCTCCTCAGGCAGGCCGCCGCCAACACCGAGGTCATCTCCTTCACGCCGACCCTGAAGGCGGGCCTCGCTGCAAACGGCATCGCGCCCTCGATCCTCCGCCTCGGCATGACCGTCAACGGCTACATGCTCAACAAGAAGCGCGGCCGGGCCAAGAAGGGCCTCCTCTCCATCAAGGGCTGAGGATCGAGTGGGGCCGTTGACACGCTGCCCACCTCGGAATTAGCCTCTCCAAAGAGCCCATAGGGGCTCTCCACATAGGGTTATGACGACCTTTGGCGACTGGAATTGGCGGAGGTCCGAATATGTGCGCAAGCGAAGGGCGGCTGAGGCGATCCGATTCATGGACAGCCATGTCGTTGGCGCTCCTCCTCGGAGCTCTCGCGGGCTGCGGTGACGACTCGAGCCCCGAGAGGGACGCGGCGCCAGACTCGGAGGCGCCGGATGGCCAGGCGGCCGACGCGGGCTCCGATGCCACAGTGGAGACCACCTCCACGGTGGTGATCTTTCACACCGCGGACGAGCACGGCTGGATGCAGCCCTATCAGGCGACCTCGCAGAGCGCCATCCTGGGAGGGATCGCCAACCTGTACTCCTGGTGGACCGAGCTGGAGGGGCTCGATCCGCAAAAGGACCTGATCCTGTCTGGGGGCGATAACTGGACCGGGCCATCCATCAGCACCTGGTTCGAGGGGGAGCCCATGGTGGAGGCCTTCAACCTCATGGGCTATTCGGCCTCCGCCGTCGGCAACCACGAGTTCGACTTCGGGCGCGACACCCTCGCCCTGCGCCAGGCCCAGGCGGACTACCCCTACCTCGCCGCCAACCTGACCTACAGCGCCACCGGAGGCCCCCTCGAGGCGGTGGAGCCCTGGATCCTGGTGCAGTCGGGGAACGTCCAGGTCGGGGTCATCGGCCTCGCGGGAACCCACACCGCGGCCAGCGCCAACCCGGTCTATGTCTCCGACCTCGCCTTTGGCGACTACGCCGAGGCCCTCGACGAGCACCTCCCGGCGCTGCGCGGCGCCGGGGCCCAGATCGTGATCCTCCTCGCCCATGTCTGCTCCTCTGAGCTCGTGGAGCTGCTTTCCACTGCGACGCCCGAGGTGGATGTGGTCTTCGCGGGCCACTGCCATCAGCTCCTCGAAACGAGCGCGGGGGGCATCCCCGTCATCTCGAGCGGGGCCAACCTCAGGGCCTACACAGTGACCAAGCTCACGTACGACTGGCAGGCCCAGGCAGTGACGAGCCACGAGACGAAGGCCGTCTCCGTGTCCTACGGCGCGACGGAGCCCAACCCTGTCACACCGAACGCGGCCCTCGAGGAGCTCGTCACCTACTGGCAGGGCGAGGTGGACGCCGAGCTCGGCCAGGAGATCGGCTACACCGCCACCGGGATCAATCAGGGGACCTGGATGATGGGGAACTGGGCGACCGACTCCTGGCTCTGGGCCTTCCCCTGGGCTGACATCGCCGTGACGAACTTCGGCGGCCTGCGGCAGACCATCACGGCCGGAACGATCACCCTCGCCGACATCGTAGGCATGATGCCCTTCGATAACTTCATCTACATGGTGGAGATCACCGGCGCCGAGCTGATCGCGAACCTGCAGCAGGCCCTGGAGTACTCCACTACCCTCTCGGGCGGCTACCCGGCGGTGGCCGGGATCACCTTCACCTTCGTGGGCGGAGTCGTCCAGGTCTTCCTCCCGGGCGGAGCGCCCTTGGATCCCACCGCGACCTACCGGGTGCTGACCAACGACTATCTCTACAACGGGGGCAACGGCTACCTCTTCCAGTCCCAGGATCCAGACCCCTACGACACCTCCCTGAACTACAGGCAGCCGGTGATAGACTTCACCGTCTCCCTCGCCACCACCGAGGCCTCTCCCCTCGAGCTCTTCCTGGACCCAACGTCACGGAACTGGAACTAGGCCGGAGCTCAGGCCCTCAGCGGCCAGGCGCCCCCCGCCCCTTTGGGTGCCCTATCGAGTGGGCCAGGATGACCCGCTGGCTCGGCTTCAACCCAAGCAACTTGCCCAGGGCGGCGCGGTCCACCGCACCTCTGACCACGCAGGCCAGGCCCGCTGAGGCGCAGTGGAGGTACACGTTCTGAGCTGCGAAGGCAGCGTCCGCTCCCGTGTAGAGCGCCTGGTTGGCAGGATCCACTCCGGTCATGCGCGAAAGGTCCGCCACGTAAACGAGGGCGACCGCTGCCTGGGCCACGAAGGGCTGCGTCCCCGTGGCGGCCCGGCGGTCTCCGGTCATGACGCGCAGCAGTCGGTGCCCGTCTGGCTCGTACCTGTAAACGCCGTCCCTGGTGAAGACGTAGATGTCGATCTCCTTCCAGAAGCGCGCCGAGGGCGAGGTCCTGTGCCCGGTGGCGGGCCGGTTCACCCCCTGGGCGGCCCAAAGGAGGGTGGAGAGCTCCTGGGGCGTGAGGGCCTTTGGCCCAAACTCCCTGGAGGAGCGCCGCGCCGCGAGGGCCTCGTAGAGCGGCTTGCCTCCTGTCATCTGAGGCTTGGGCAAGACAACGTAGGCCAAGGGCCGAGCCTCGGGCCGGACCGGGGGGCGGGGCGCGGCCCAGGCCAGGGGGGCTGCCGCAGCCAGGGCAGAGAGGGCTGCAGCGGCTGCAGCGGCGACAGTGGCGGCAGTGGCGACAGGGACGGCGGATGCTGCCTTCGACACAAGAGCACTGAGCGATGTAGCGACTTGCCTCGCGAGGCTGGTCATGGATACCTCCTCTTACAGGGCTGGATTCGTCGCACAGAAGGTGGGCGGAATCAACCCACCCTGGGTGACGCGACAGGGTGATCGCAAGAAAACGGGCAGTCGGAAGGATCTTGACCGCGGATCCCGACTGTGATCGACAATTCCTACCGGTCCGTCGCTGGCCGGCATGGAGTTGGTCATGGCCACGGACACCCC
>JAVEWA010000073.1:0-15999 GCA_034004785.1 Polyangia bacterium | reverse complement strand
GAAGGCCCAGTCCCTCAGCCAGGTGAGCTGGCCAAAGCCCATTTCGCGCGCGCGCTCCTCGGACATGACCAGGGTGGCGGCGGCTCCATCAGTGAGGGGGCTCGAGTTCCCGGCCGTGAGGGTCCCGCCCCTGGCAAAGACGGGCCGAAGCCTGGCAAGGCTCTCCAGGCTCGTGCCTGGCCGCACCAGGGAGTCCTCGGCCACCGGGCTCTTGCCTGGCGGGGTCACCGGCACGACCTCCAGGGCGAAGCGGCCCGTGGCGATTGCGGCCGCGGCCCTCTGATGCGAGCGCACGGCAAAGGCGTCCTGGTCCTTCCTGGAGATCCGGTTTCGGCGCGCCATGTCCTCGGCAGACTCTCCCATGAGCAAGCCAGTGGTGCGCTCCGCCACCCTTGGCCGCGTGGGCAGGAGGTCGTGGAAGGGCCAGAGGTCGCCAAGGGCCGCCATCACAGCGGCGGGTCTGGGCTTGCCGAACGCGAGGGGAGCAAGGGCGTGCACGGCCCTCTGAGGCAGCTTCACCTCCGCGTTGCTCGTGGAGTCAGAGCCTCCTGCGATGACGACGTCGGCGTCGCCTCGCTCCACCATGCGGGCAGCCTCGACTATCGCGAGCAGGCCCGAGGCGCAGGCCATGGACACGGTGCTCGCGTAGGCGGAGGGAGGGAGCTTCAGGTCGAGGGCGATCTCACGGCCCACGTTGGGTGAGGCCGAGGGCAGAATCACGCCGCCCCAGACCACGGCATCCACCGTTTGGCGCGGCAGGCCGAGCTCGGCGAGGAGCCCCCGCGTCGCGGCGACTCCGAGGGCGATGGTGTCGAGCTCCATGAAGTGGGTGAAAGCCTTTACAAAGGGTGTGCGCCTCCCTCCCACAACGACCGCGCGCCGTCTGGGCCCCTGTCCTTGCGTCGCAGCGGGGCTGGAAGGCCGCTCGGCAGCGCCAAGGGCCGAGCCGTGGGTACGCGGCGAAGGGCTGCGCGGCCTGCGATCTCGAGTGTCCCTGTCGTCCATGGAGACCCTCCCTAGGCGCCGAGAAAGGCGCCGCCGCACACCCTGATCACCTGGCCCGTGGTTCCCGAGGCGCCGGGCGAGGCGAGGTAGGCGATGACCTCGGCCACGTCCTGGGGCAACCCGCCCTGGCCGAGCGCCGACAGGCGGCGTCCCGCCTCTCGGATCAACATGGGCAGCGCGGCGGTCATGCGCGTCTCGATGAAGCCGGGCGCTACCGCGTTGACCGTAATGCCCCGCGGCGCGAGATCCAGGGCGAGCTGGCGGACGTAGCCCACCAGGCCCGCCTTTGCCGCCGAGTAGTTGGTCTGTCCGACGTTGCCCGCCAGGCCCGAGATGGAGGACATGCAGACGATGCGTCCTCCCTCGTAGAGCACATCGTCCAGGAGCCGCTCCGTGATCCGCAGCACGGCCCCGAGGTTCACGTCGATTGCTGTGTCCCAGCCCGAGGCGTCCATCCTGCCGAGGGTCCTGTCCCTAGCGACGCCGGCGTTGTGAATCACCAGGTCCACGCCGCCGTGGGCCTCGTTCAGGTGGCCGGCGATCTGCTCGGGGGCCTCGGGATCCGTGACGTCCAGCGCCAGGACCGATCCTTCCAGGCGCGCTGCCAGGCGCCGAAGGGCCTCCTCGTCCTGCGGGCGATCCAGGCAGACTACGTGTGCGCCTTCGGCGGCGAGCCGCTCCGCGGTGGCGGCGCCGATTCCCCTGGCCGCGCCGGTCACGAGGGCCACCTGGCCCTCGAGGGGCTGAACCCAGGGCGCCTCTCCCTCGGCGGGCACCAGGGCCTCCAGGCGGAAGGGCTGAGCCGTCACGAACGCAGATCGCTCCGAGAGCAGGAACCTGAGGAGGCTCTCCAGCCGGTCCTCGGCGCCTTCGGAGACCATGACGAGCTGCGCGGTGGTCCCCTTCCTGCCCAGCTCCTTGGCAGTGGAGCGGACGAAACCCTCCAGGGCCGTCTGGGCCGCGGCGCCCTCGGGGCGCGGCTCATCCTCTGGGGGCCGGCCGAGAACCAGCAGGCGGCCCCCCTTGCGGAGCCGACCCACCAGGGGGTGAAGGAAGTCGTAGAGCGAGCGCAGCGCGCCAGGATCTCCGAGGCCGCTCGCGTCGAACACGAGGCCCTGGAGCCTTGTGGCATCTTCGCCCCGGTCTAGCTCGAGGGGCGCGAGAGGCCGTCCATAGGCCTCGCCAGGAATCTCGAAGGCGGCCTGGACCCGCGCATCTCCGGGCGAGGCCAGGGGGCTCGCCCCGGCTCGTACCAGGGCCCGGGCGAGCGCGTCCACGAGGGTCGCACCCGGACCGGCGCCAACTGCCACGGCGAGGTCCGACAAGGGCTGCGCGACCCATGGGCCCTTTGCCCTCCTGAGCGGCTCGGGCAGGGGCAGTGGGAGGCCGAGCTGGCCGAGCAGGCTGCGGGCGGTGGGGTTCGAGCCCAACTCCAGGAGCAGATCTGTCATCCGAGCACCTCCTCGGGGAATGGGGCCGCGGCTAGGCGGTCGCCACCCGGTCCACGAACCTGGCGGTCTCGGCCAGCACGAATCTGCCGGCGACCTTGTAGGTCTCCTCAGTGGCGGGCAGGGTGAGCCGCGCCTCGAAGTAGGCAGGCTGATCGTCCCCGCCCGGCTCGATGTTCAGGGCGCCAGACAGGCCGTTCCGGTGGACGTGCAGGGCGGTGAGCCAGAGCCTGGTGGGGCCGGCGATGAAGCCGAACTCGAGCCGATTCTCTGGAAGGCGGCGCACGAGAGCCGCGCCCTGGCGCGTGCCCACGTTGAAGGTGAACCCGGCGGAGGGGCCGCGCAGGCGTGGGAGATAGGTGGGGAGGAGCCCCTCTCGCAGGCCGTGGGGGGTCGTGGCCAGCGCCACGACTGGCAGCCACTCAGGTGTGCTTGCGGCGTTCACATCCCCCACGACGAAGAGCAGGCGATCCCCCTGGGCGAGCTCGCAGGCGTGGCGGAGCCTGCGCAGCGCTCGCTCGGTGAGGCCCTTGAGGAGGCTCGTGAGGTCCCTCATGAGGGGCTCCGAGAAGAGGGATGCGTCGTCCGCGGCGTACTGCTGGTCGAGGTACCGGAGGCGTCTCGAGAGGGTGTCCTCGTCCGAGGCCAGCGCGCCTCCGAGGATGGCCACGACCTGCTCGAGCGCCGAGTCCTCCTCGGCGCCGAGCACCTCCCTGTCGAGCCGCTTCACGTAGGTGCGAAGGAGCGCCACCCTTGGATCGGTGGCGGCCGGCCTCAGGGGGCCCCTTGCTGGGCTGGCCTCGGCGCGGTTGGAGGCGGCCGAGCCAGGGACCGACCTGTCCGCCGAGCCTGCTCCCGAGGCTTCACGATTGGCCGGCGCCCCCTCTTGCGGCTGCGTCGATGGTCTCGAGCCGCTTCCAGGCTCCGAGCCCGAGGCCGCGCCGTGTCTCTCGTCCGTTGGCAGGGGCGCCAGGGTCGAGTCCCCCTTCTTCTGGGTGAGGGGGATCACGGCGTCCTCGGCGGTGGTCACCGCCTTGAAGCGCCTCTTGGGGCCATCCTGCGCTGAAGGTTGCGGCTGGGGCTCTGGGCCTGCCGCCGGCCTGGGGGAGCCGTCTGGCCTGGACCTCGGACCAGAGCCGGGGCGAGACTGGCTTTCGGCCCTGGAGCGTGGGTGGGGCGTTGCATCCGGCCTCTCCCTGGCGGGGCGCGGCTCCTGGCCTTTGCCCTCCTGGAGGTGCGGCCTGGGCCTGTCGGGAGGGGTCACCTCGTCCTCGCCGAGCGAGCGGGCCGGCCTCATCTCGTCGAGGTCCGGCAGGGCAGCGCCCTCGTCCAGGTCCTCGGCCCGGACGCGGCCGAGGGCTTGCGAGATGCGCCGCAGCGCCGAGTCGATGGAGAGCATGACCTGGGATGTCTCGGAGCTGTCGCCTGCCTTGGCCGCCGACGCGAGGCGCCGCTGCAGCTCGGCCATGCCCTGCATGGCCCTTCCAATGGGATTCCTGACGGCCTCGTCCCCTAGGGCGAAAAGGCGCCGTTGACCTTCGAGGCCCAGCTCCGTTTCCACGAAGTCGGTCCACTCCTCGAGCTGCCCCTTCGACATGGCCTCGGCGGGCTTCGCCTCCGCCGCCAGCAGGGAGAAGGCCTCGGCCCACTGGCCGCAGGCCTCCCGAGTCTTCTTGATCCAGTCAGCGTGGCTCATTTAAGCAGATCCTCGTCTTGCCGGTTGAATATACTGGCAAGCGATCCGCAGGCATAGCTTTGTCTGTGGCTATGTCCTCGAACTCGCACACGGCTTCGTATGCTTCCATCCAACCTGGAACCACGGCCTTGGTCCGTGTCTTCGCCCGGGCCGATCAGGGGATCATGAGGCCTCCATCCACCACCAGGACCGAGCCCGTGATGTAGGAGGCCAGGGGGCTGCAGAGGAAGGCGACCAGGCCGGCCACGTCCTCGGGCGTGCCCAGCCTCCGGAGTGGGATGGCCCTCACCGTGGCAGCCAGGCGTTCTGGCCTCGACTTGAGATCCGCGATCAGCTCCGTGTCGATCCAGCCTGGCGCAACCGCGTTGACCGTGATCCCGTGGCGCGCCCACTCGATGGCCATCGCGCGGGTGAAGTGCGCGTTCGCGGCCTTTGATGCGTGGTAAATGGCCTGGTTCGGCGCCGCCACGAAGGCGCCCACGCTCGCGGTGGTCACCACGCGGCCGTAGCCCTGCGCGATGAGGTGAGGACCCGCGGCGCGGGTGAAGAGGTACTGGCTCTTCACGTTGGTGTCCATGACGCGATCATAGGCGGCCTCCTCCTGAGAAAGCAGGGGGCCGGAGGCGATGGTCCCGGCGTTGTTGCAGAGGATGTGAAGCCCTCCGAGGCCTGCGACGGCGCCCTCTACGACTCTCTGCGCGGCCGCCTCGTCGGTTGCGTCGCCCGAGATGGCCAGGGAGCGTCCACCCCGCGACTCGATCAGGGCAGCGGTCTCGCTTATCTCCGAAGAGGTGCGGGCAGTGACGCACACGGCGGCGCCAGCCTCCGCCAGGGTGAGGGCGATGGCTCGGCCTATGCCGCGGCCGCCGCCAGTGACGAGGGCCACCTGGTTCGAGAGATCTATGGACAGGCTCATGGCGATGCTCTCCTTGTGCCGAGTGTTCGCCGAGGTTTGGCGCCAGGTCAAGGCGGCATCCTATCGGTGTCAGGCGGCATCCGGCCTGGTGCCATGCAAGTGGGTGGTTGGTGATCGCCATCCCTGCTCGGAGCCCCCTTTCGACGGCCCTGTGCTATAAGGCGCCAATGAACCTCGAAGAAGAGCTACGAGTGGCATCTGAGCTGGCGCGGCGCGCTGGCGCGCACATCCACGAGATCAAGCGAGGGGGCTACGCAATTGGCGACAAGGAGGGAGGCGAGCCGGTCACGGACGCGGACCTGGCCTCCTCGAGGATCATCGTTCAGGGCCTGAAAGAGGCTTTTCCAGTCGATACGGTGGTGTCCGAGGAGGCCGAGGGCCACGTAATCCCGGCCGAGGGCCGCTGCTGGGTGGTGGACCCCCTGGACGGCACCCAGGACTTCATCGACGACACCGGGGACTTCGTGGTGATGATCGGCCTGTGCGTGGACGGCCGCCCGGTGCTGGGCGCCGTGCATCACCCGCCCGAGGACAGGCTCTATGTTGGCGGTCCCGGCCTTGGCCTCCGCCGCTTCGATGGGGAGAGCCCAGGCCCATTGCTCACCATGACCTCGCCCGCTTCCCTCTCGGCGCTCCGCCTCGTGGCGAGCAGGTCCCACAGGGACGCCTACCTGGACGAGGCCAAGGCCAGGCTTGGCATCACCGGCGAGGACAACCGCGGCAGCGTGGGCCTGAAAGTGACCCTGCTCGCCGCAGGCCAGTACGATCTCTACCTCCACAGGCGAGGGCTGAAGGTCTGGGACACCTGCGCCCCGGAGGCCCTGCTCCTCGCGGCGGGAGGGCGAATGGGCACGCTTGGGGGCGAGCCCCTCTCCTACGCCGGAACGGTGCGCCACGAGGGCGGAATGCTAGCTGCCCACGCGAGCGTGTTCGACGAGGTGGCCAGGCTTCTCGGTGGGACCCGGGACCACGACTCCATGCCCAGGTGATGTCACGCCGCTCGTTTGATTTGATCCATCGCGCGAGATTTGTCACAATTTGAAGCCGGAAGGAGGCTGCCTGATGGCCGTTGGTTGGGCCAAGGACGGGGCCGTGCAGGAACAGATAGACGCGGACATCGCGGACGCGGTGTCCCACGCCCGCCGTCAGCTCGGGCTCGGGGAGAGCCTCACCCACTGCGAGGACTGCGATGCCCCCATCCCGGAGGCGCGGCGACAGGCCGTTCCAGGGGTCCGCCGCTGCGTGGACTGCCAGGCCGAGCAGGACGGCCAGCAGGTACGCAGGAGCGCCTACAACCGTCGCGGCAGCAAGGGCAGCCAGATGAAGTAGAGGCCTTTCGCGTCAGGTCGTGCACCGCCACTTCGACGTGGTGCACCGGCCTGGCGCCCCCCTGCGTTTCGTCTTCAGCGTCTCAGTCTTGCCTTGCTCCGAGCTAGACACGGTCATGCGCGGGGAGCGCCTGAACCCGCAATGCCGAGCAGCAGCTCACTGCCATTGCCTGGCGGCGGAGACGTAGTCGAAGCGAAGCCAGATGTCCTCGACCTTGAGCAGAGACAGGCCGCCCGAGTGATCGATGTCGAGGATTTGGGCGGGCAAGAAGATGGCGTATTCGCCGTAGAGGCCGCGGCAGGCAAAGGCTGTGTCGGAGCCCGCGGAATACTCCGGAGCGGAGAATTCCTCCCAGGTGACGTCGAAGTAGGCGTCCACCAGGGAGATGACGTAGTCGCTGTCGACGGGCGTGGCCGTTCCGAAATCACCACCCCACACCGGGTCCAGGAATAGATTGCGTGCGGGGCGGACCGAAGCGACCTGCATCTCACCTTGTCCGGTGGAGGGGGTGAGGCACCACTGAGAGTAGAAATCGTTCTTGTGCAAGACGCCGATCTGGAGATGGGTGCTGCTGTCGTCGGTGAGATCGGTGCCTCGCAGGGAGACGGCGAGGGACCAGGTGCGCTCGGCGCATTCCTGGCCGGTGAGCAGAGCCACGGTGCCAGGATCTCCGATGCCGAGCGTTCCCATCGGCACCAGCGAGAAGGGGATGAGCTGGCCGTCATAGACGCCTTCGGCGTCGTAGTGGGCGTACCTTGCGTCGGTCAGCAGAGCGCGAAATCGTTCGGTGTCATTCATAGTGTTCAGGCCGGCGGGCAAGTCTGAGCGGTCCGCGAGCTGGAGCAGGGTCTCCCGCAGGCTGAACTCGACGTGGCGGTTGCCCGGGGCTTGACCACCGATGTTTCCGGCGCCGATGATCGCCTCGAGCTGCGTGACGATCTGTCCCATGTCGGCCGGGGATCGTGCCTGGAGCACGGACTGCCGAAGCGATCCGCGCGGGACCTGCAGCTCGTATTCCACCGCGCGTACGGCCAAATAGAGCATGCGCTGCGCCAGGCGCATCTTGCGCCGATACTCCTCCACCTTGCCCTTGTAGTCGGCCTCGGTGCCGGCCCACAGATCCTTCCAGACGTCGTGGAAAAGGGACATGCGTTGCTGAGTCTCGGCGGCGCCGGCCCGGTACTTCCCCTCTCTAATCAGGCGGGCCACCTCGGCCTTGGCGTTGCGGATCTTCAAGAGCGCCTGGGAGAGGTCCAGCTTGGCCTTCTGCGCTCTCCGCGCCTGGGTGTCTGCTCCGATTAGGTGCATCTCGGCGTCGTGAAAACACTTGGCGTCCGCTATCTGCTCTTTGAAGTCGTCCAGGAACTTCTTGTGTTGGTCCTTGACGTTATTCAAGCCGGAGACTTCGTCGAAGGCGCCGGTGATCCATCCTCCCGCAAGATCCACGGTCGAGGAGAAGACCTGTTTCCGTGAGTCGGAGTCTCCTGTGAAAAGACCGATGATGGTAGGCACGGCGCTGAGGACGCCCCGCACAAGGCCGATGCTGTTGCTCACGTTGGAGGTGTAGGTCTCGAGCTTGGTCTGGAGGGCGTCGAGTTGGCCGGTGACCGCCTGGCTCATGGCGAGCGCCTGGTCGTCTATGGTGCACTTCCAAAGCGCCGCCTTGTAGGTGTCGGTGTAGTCCTGCAACGCGCTTCCCGCGGCCTCCACGTCCTTGGCCGCGCTACGTGCGGCCAGGGCCAGCTCGCCGATGGAGCCTTGGTAACAGTCGGGCATGTCGAGCGCCGGATCCTCGTTGATCTTCTCCGTCAGAGTCTTTCCGCTGCCGAAGATGGCGCCGCAGGTCTTTTGCGCGTTGATGAAGGCCTTGGCGTCCTCGGTCCCCGGGTCCTCGATGCTCTTCAGCGTGAACAAATCGTTGACCGCGCAGGATGCCTGGGGGTCTCGGCACTGGAAGTAGTAGTCGTCGATCGTTTCCACGATTCCGGGATCCAGCATGTCGTACCAGGCCTGCTTCGTTTTCGGCATGTAGTCGTCGATCGTCTGGTCGTGTTTCGCTCTGATCGAGTTGTTTATCGAGTTCACCCAATCGTTCACGTCCTCGGCCTCCAGGTTGGCGCGGTCGCCGAGCTGCGCCTTGACCCGGCTCTGAAGACAGAGCTGGTGTCCCACGTCGTCTCGCTCGAGCTTGTCTATGAATGCTTGCTCATCGAATTTGCAGCGCGTGTCGGCGCGGTTCATGAAACATGAATTGGGGTCGAGACCCGGCCAGGCCTCTTCGTCGAGCGCCTCGTCAGCGCGCAGGTTGTAGGGGTTGCCGCACAGCGTGATGATCTTTTCGCCGTACAGGCGCCTGATTTCGGTTACGCGGCTGGGCACCTGGGTCTGTTGATCCGCCTGGATTTGACGCTGAAGGAGCAGATCCCAGGCAGCGTCGGCGGTGGCCTTGGCCGCGGCGGCCGCTTCCACTGCGGAGCTTGCGAAGTGGTCCATGATGTAGGTGGAGATGGCTTCGAAGCGCTGCCCAGCGGCGTCGGGGTTGGTCAAGCCCCGGTAGAGAGGCAGGTCATCGTCCTGGACACCCAGCGGATTCTCACCATTCTGCAGGGCCCTCCACTCGGAGACGCAGCGGCGGATCGCCTTCTCGAGCCGATCCTGGGATTCGGCCCAGAGCTCCTCCCAGGCAGGGGGGCCTTGCGCAGCGGCGCGCTGGTAGAGCAGATGCGCCACGGGCGCGAGCGACGCGGCGTAGCGCATCGTGCGGACCACGGAAAGGGGCAGGGTGCCGCCTTGGAAGCGGGTCAGGTAGATGAGCTGACGAGCCGCCTCGATCTGTGCCCTCAGGCCTTCGGCGATCACCACCGGCAGCCCCACCGCCTGGGTGACATCCTGGCTCATGCTCCCAGGCGCAAAGGCGGCTCCGCGATAGTCCGGGTCGGAGAGCAGGGCAGCGGGTAAGTGCAGGAGGCGAGCGGCCACCCGCGGGTGGAGCAGGAGGTCCCAGCCGGCGATGGCGCGGCCAAGGGCCAAGTCGAGGCCGTTGAGGTCCATGGTGCCGAAGTACTGATCTGCTTCCTGGGCTGCCTCCCGAGCCACGAAGGTGTGGAGCTGAATCCACTGTTGGAGCACCCGCAAACCCATCTTGGCGCCCGCCTCGTCGGTCACGCTCCAGTGGATCTGGTGGGGCACTCCAGCGCGGGCGATGGCCGACATGCCCAAAGCCAGTGAGCGCACCGCAAGGGGGACGTCGAGACAACGTGGGATCTCGTCACTGGTGCACACGCCGTCGCCGCCGCAGCCCGAAAGCTCGTCCAGGCAGGCGCCATCCTGACCTGAAGGAGAGAAGGGGCCCCCCTGCAGGTGGGCCAGGTCGTCCAGGCAGTGGGCGAGGAGCTGCCTGGGCGTGAGCGGTACCGAGCGGCTCCCATAGGTAAAAATCGGAAACGCGGTGGGAAAGTTGTCCGCTGGGCCTCCGGCGGTGGGTGGGTTGGGGTCGTCGCACAACAGGTCGGCCGAGGCGTTCAAGTTGGCTGGATCGGCGCCCTTGAACTCCACCGAGTCGAGCCCTCCACCATGGTTGTAGCAAAGCGCTGCCTGGATCCGGGCCGCCAGGCCGGTTCCCACGCCGGTGAAGTCCGGGTTGGAGACAAAGCAGGCGGCGGTCTCGAGCTCCCAGGGCAGGGGATCGCCATATCGATCGTCGAGCAGAGAGAACCCCGGTGGATCAGCGGCGCCCAGGGGAGGCGGGTTCTCGCCGGCGGGGATGTCTCCAGCGCGGGTCAAGGCAACCCCCCAGACTATCTGGTGCCGCTCGTCGAGCATGATGGCGGGCGAGTAGATCTGGCCCATGCCACCCATGAACATGGTGAGGGTTCCATCGATGGAGCCCTCGCGGCCATTCAGCACGCCGCCGCCCGATACGCCAATCTCTGTGGTGGTGGGGGTCACCGTGGAGGCGCCGCCCAGATAGACCCTCCTCGAGAGATCCGCTGTACCTTCCAGGGCGTCGAAGCTGCCGTCGGCACGCAGCCGGAAAGCCCAATCCGCAGGCAGGATTCCCGCGGTGTCCGACAGCACCAGGGTGCCGTCCGGATAGATCCTCGCGGTGATTGGGAGGTCCAGCATGCGGAAGCTTGCGTCCACAAATTCCTCGACGAGCGGTTGGTCGGTGGTGAGGGTTGCATGGGCAGCGGACATCCAGATGCGGCCCTCGAATATCCCCTGCTCGATTGGCGCGACCACCGGGGGTCGCGCTTTGGAGAGCCCAAGCACCGCGATCTGGTCTCTTACATGGGCGGTGAGGGTCCATGCCTGGCGTTCCACGCCCGTGCTTGGCGTCACCTGCAGGGAGACCTGCACCTGGTCCTTGGCGCCCACGAGCGGGACCACGCATTCACTCACGTAGTCCGTGTCACAGCGCACCGACAGGCCGGCGCTCGCCACCAACCGCACGTTGACGAGCTCCTCCCTGGGAGCGTAGAGCGTAACGGTCTTGGGCGTCTCGAGGTTCCAGTCGTAAACTGCCATGGAGACGGGCGAGAGCAGGATATGGCTCTGCTCGGGACGGGTAACGCCCTTGAGGGACTCCCGGTCGGCGACGTCGCGGCAATAACCCAAAAAGTCGCACCAGCCCTCGGGGCAGTCATCGTGGTCGATGCAGTCGTGCCGGCACAGGCCCCGCTCGCAATGGGCGCCGCAGGGACACTGCACGTCGAGGCGGCACTCGGTGCGGGTCAAAATGAGCTCTCGCTCCTTGGTGCACTGGTAGCCGTTCACCATGACATCCATGGAGGGACCGGCGTCGGAGGCCGCGTCTGGGCCCGAGCTCGAATCGTCGCCGCAACCTGCGAGGCCGAGCCCCAGGGAGAAAAGTGGCGAGGCGAGTATCACGACCGGTACGATGGCAAATCGTCGCATGGCAGTATTTCCTTCCGAGGGCCGACGCGAGCTCACGCGTCCCTCCCAAACCCAACGCTATGGACGCTCGTAGGCGCCCAGATCGATGATGCCCGTCCGACGCGGGTGGCCGTCCGGATCAAAGGGGACGGCTTCGGTGGTGTCACCGTCGTTGTCGATGTCCAGCCAGTCGGCGGCCTGGTGAGCGGGATCGTTGCTTCCGGCGTTCACAGCCGCACCGCCGCTTTGCAGGCGCAAATCTGGCGGGTCTGCAAGCGGGTTGACAAACCCCGGATCGAAGTGGCGCGGTTTGACGCAGGCACCGTAGGAGCCGGTGCAGTCTGGCAGGCAGCCATCGCCGGTCGGCGTGTTGTAGATGTCGGTGAAATACGTGAATAGCTTGCGGTAAGATGCACAACCGCCACCGTAGCCGAGTGACACCTGGCTATAGGAGGGCGACGTGCCTGCGTTTCCCCAGAAGATGGAGTTGTATACATATAGCGAACCAGAGTCGAGGTAGGCCCCCGAACCGTAGTAGCTGCCGCTGTTTGCCGTGGCTGCTACGCCGTAGAGATGGGCGGTGGAGTTGGAGAAGAAGAGCCCGGCGCCTCCGTCACTGGCACTGTTGCCGGCAAAGGCGCAGTTAGCGAGCTTCACCTCTGTGTTCCAATAGCTCCAGAAACCACCGCCTCCGCCAGCCATGCAGATGTTCAGTGCGTTGAGGTCAACCGACGCCGCGTTGCTCCAAAAATGCGTGTTGACCATGCGCACGGTGGTTTCATAGGCAGCTCCCCCGCCGCCACTGCCAGCCAGGCACCCGGTGCCCGGATGCTCGGCCTGGTTGTTGGAAAAGGTCGAGCCTACGATGTCCAGCGCAGCATCTCGCGCGAAGAATCCGCCGCCCACCCCCAGGAAGTACTTGTAGTCGGGATGGTTGCAATTGCAGCCGCCGCTGTGAACCGCGTGGTTGCCGGCAAAGGCGCACTCCGAGATCCTCGCGTCTCCCCCGTCGAGGAACAGACCGCCTCCCGCCCCCCGGACCAGCTCGTAGCTGCTATCGCAATAGTCGATGGACCACGAATCGCTCGCGTGGTTCCCGTCGAAGGAGGTGTTCTCGAGCAGGGAACCGGTGCAATGGTACAGGGTGACTCCGCCTCCGACGGGAGCGGTGTTGCCCGTCAGGGTGCATCCGGTGATTAAGAGGTCGGTGACACTGTCGGCCCGGATGGAGCCGCCGCCATATAACGCCATGCTTGCCGAGTTGCTCGAGAAGGTGCAAGTGTCGAGGGTGACTCCTTCGCCGCCGTAGATGTGGAGGGCGCCACCGTAGTCGCCCATATTCGAATCGAGGATGCAATTCTCGAGCAGGGTTCCCGCTGCCGGGTGATCGAGCGCAACGGCTCCGCCGCTTCCGTTCATCACGTTGTTGTCCACCATAGTGCAAGAATCGAGGATGAGCACCGATCCGTCGTCGGCCCAAATGGCTCCTCCCACATTCGCGCTGCAATCGGTGAAGCGGCACCGTCGCGCGGCGAAAAGGTGGCCCGCGCCAACCTGCAGACACCCGCCCAGGCCGTCGCCCCCGTAAGCGCCCATTATAGAGGTGTGCCCGCCGGTCACGGTGAAGCCGTCGAGCAATACGCAGTGGCCGCTACGCACCACATGGCGGCTGTTGTTATGGAACGTTCCGAGGTGGTCGTCCTCCATGATGTCGCCGCTGAGCACGGTCTCGTAGGTCTCTGGATCCCGCAGCGCCATGTGGATGATTCCCTGGGTGGGAGCGAACCCCCCGAAGAGGAGCACGCCGGCTGGGATTTGAAAGGAACTGTCCCGGTCTCCGAGGTTGCTGGGGGTGTAGGTGCCCGTGGCTACCCAGATCTGGTGAAAGGCCGATGCTTCGGACAGAGCGGTGCGAAGCTCGACGTAGGCATCGGCCCATGAGGAGCCGTCGTTTGCCCCGGCGGCCGACTTGTCAACGTAGATGATCGGAATGTTGTCCAGAGTCCACGCGAGCTCGTCCGCGCCCATATCGACCACGGCCTGATTGTCGTCATCGCCATCCAGGACGCGCGGATCTCCCTCCTGGTCGGAAGGAAGCATGCTGGCCGCTGCATTGTCTCCCTGGTCCACCACCGGCGAGGTAACCCAGAGACGTAAGTCTCCCATGTCGCCGTCCAGGAAGTGCGGGTTGGCGTCGATGTTTCCGGTCTGGTCAGTGGTGCACTCCCCGGCCACGGTGCAGCCGCCCTGTACGTCGCAGTAGGTGGCGGTGACCGTGGAGCTGGAGTCCCTTTGGATCTCGTTCGGGAGGTCGCCCCAGAGCACGCAGTTCGTCACGACCGGATGCGCCGACCCGCTCGCATGGAGGGCTCCGCCCGCGCTGGCGCTGTTGGCGTGGAAGCTGTTGCTCGTGAGCGTCGGCTCGGCGAGCTCAACCTGGAGGCCTCCTCCCAGACCCGTGGCTGTGTTGCGCCAAAAGGTCGTGTTGTACACCTGCGCGTCGGCGCCAGGGCCTAGCCGCAACCCGCCGCCATGGGTGGCGTGGTTCCGTCGGAAATCGCACCTTGAAATGATGGGAGCGCCCGCGTGGGCGTACAGACCGCCACCCGCCTCGTCGGCCAGGTTCTCCGTGAAGCGGCAACCGCTGAAGATGGCCGTGCTATGAGTGACGTAGGCGCCGCCGCCGTAGATCGCTTCGTTGGCCTCGAACGCGCATGAGGCAATCCTGGGCGACGTGTTCAAGACGAGCAGCCCGCCGCCGTAGTTGTCCGGATTGAAGGGGTTGGCGTCCGCCCTTGCCCGGCCCCCTGTAATGACAAAACCGTCGAGAACCGCGCCGTTGGCGCCGGTGACCACGTGATAGACGTGATTTGGTCCGTCGTCGGTTTGCTGGCCATCCAGGATCGTGCGGTACCTGGCGGGATCCCGGGCTTCGTCAAAGCCCTGCGGATATCCGCCGTAAAGGCTCACGCGCGATCGGAGCTGGAGGGTGTCGAAGGGGCTGTTTTTGAAGATGTGGTAGCGCCCCTCGGCCACCCGCACCTCGCAGGCGCAGCAGGGTCCGGCCAGCTGGGCGGCAGTCTCCAGACCCGCTTGAACAGTGGCGAGCGCGGTCTGCGCAGTGGCTCCGTTGCCAGGCGTGCTCACCGATCGATCCACGAACACGGCGCACTCTGGGTCGCAGGTAACGCCTGTGCACTCGTCTCCCCCGTCGGGTGTGATGACCGTGCTGGCGTCCGCGCTGCTGCCATCCATGATCGGTTCGGCGTCACCAGCACCCGCATCGGATGCGTCCGCCGCGCCGTCAGCCGCACCGTCGGGGATGTTTGTTCCTCCGTCGTCATCGCCGCAGGCCGCGAAACCGGAGGCGATGACCGCCACGGCCGCCAAGCAGGACAAGCGCGTAAGGGAAATGTCGGTTCGTCGGTTCTTGATGCGCATGGCAGTGTCTCCGTGGCGACCCTCAGGGGGCTTCATAGGCGCCCATGTCAACGGCGGCGCCCGCCAGCCGCGCCCCTCCGTCCAGGTCGAAGGGAATGGGCTCTGTGACGTTCTGGTCGCCATCCAGATCCGCTTCGTCTGGCAGAAGCAGTGCTGTAGATCCCGCGTCAATGCATGGGGAGCCGGCACCAAGGCGCAGGTCCAGGGGACCTAGACCCGGATCCGCGTTGACGAAGAGCGGATCTGCGTTTCTGTTGCCCTCGCCAGCCAAGACGGGAGCGCCCTCCATGGTGGTGTGCCGCACCATGGGCAGGGTTCCGGTAGAATAGAGAAGCTGCGATTCGGAAACTGTGGCGGCGTTGCTGGTGTTGCCCCACAAAATGGAGTTACGCACCACCACCAGGTTGCTCATTGCGAGCAGGCCGCCGGTGCTGTTGCCGGTGTTGTTCGCAACGGTGCAGTTCTGCAGGACCGTCGGCCCGTAGCCTGAGGCCCAAATGCCTCCGCTCATCGTTCCCACGTTTCCCGCCACGAGACAGTTGACCAGTGTCGTGCTCGCGCCGGCGCTCTGGACCGCTCCGACCGAGGCGTTGTTTCCAGAGAAGATGCAATTCGTGAGCGTGGCTGTCGAGGAGTCAAACGACGCCACTGTCGCGTTGCCTCCGGGCGAGTCGTTGTCTTGAAACGAACATCGGACGGCGGCCAGCTCGGCCTGCTCCCTGAGGGTGATCGCGCTGCCAAATGACGAGTCGTTCGTGCGGAAGATGCAGTCCGTGACCTCCACGAGGGCGGAGCCACTCGCGCCCAGGGCGCCGTCCCTGCTCGAGTTGAGCTCGAAAACAGTGTCGTGGATGAGCACCCTGCCGCTGCCCGACACCAAGATCCCCGCTTCTCCAAAATGACCTCCGTTGCCGGTGAGCAAGCAGTTTGCAACCGTGGCATTGATGCTCTCGGCGTATATGCCCAGACCGTAGGCCCACGTGGTGCAGCCCTGCGACCCGCTGCCGTTGCGGACGGTGAAGCCGTCGAGGCGTGTTTCCGCGGCCATCACCACTATTCGGCACGCGTTGTCTCTGGGCTCGGTCGGATCTCCCAGCTCCCCGTCGAACACGGTGGCGTGCGCTCCCAGGTTGCGCTCGAGCAGTTTGGTCTCGGTGCCCGAAAATCCGCCGTAGAGCCGTAGCCCTGGTGTCAGCACTACCGCTTCGTCGGGATGGGCCGAAGGAGCGGCGGGATACACCCCCTCGGCCACCCAGAGCTCTGGGCAG
>JAVEWA010000713.1:0-3408 GCA_034004785.1 Polyangia bacterium | reverse complement strand
CCGCACGAGGTCCCCAAGGAGCATGCGCCTGAGGAGCCCCAGGTGGGGCCGGGCGTGGACCGTTGGGCCGCAGGAGTACATGGTAACGGGTTTGCCCCCCGACAGGGGCTCGAAGGCCTGGAGGCGCCCGCCCAGGGTGTTGAAGAAGGTCAGGCGGGAGACCTGGGTCTCGGGCTGCTCAGCGACCTGGAAGAGCGGCGTGGAGAGGTAGCGCTCTCCGCCGTCGGAGAAGATCGTGACGATGACCCCCGACTCGATCTGGTCCGCCAGCTCGCAGCAGACGTGCATGGCGGCGCCCGAGCTCATTCCCACGAGGAACCCCTCCTCTCTTGCCAGGCGCCGGGCCATCTCGTAGGCGGGCTGGTCGTCTATGTTGATCTTCTCGTCCACGACGGATGGGTCCCATATGCCTGGGACATAGGCCTCCTTCAGGTTCTTCAGCCCCTGGATTTTGTGGCCGAGGTAGGGCTCCACGCCGATGATCCGGATCCTGGGGTCCAGCTCTCTCAGGCGCCTGCCGGTCCCGACTATGGTGCCGGTGGTGCCCATCGCCGCCACGAAGTGCGTTATGCGGTGGGCGGTCTGCTCCCAGATCTCCATGGCCGTGCCGTAGTAGTGGGCCATGAGGTTTGCCTGGTTGTTGAACTGGTCGGGCAGGTAGTACCTGTCCGGGTGCTTGGCCGCGAGCTCGTAGGCCCTCTCGATTGCTCCGTCCGTGCCTTCCGAGGCCGGGGTCAGCAGGAACTCCGCACCCAGGGCGGCGAGGATCTTCCGGCGCTCCACCGAGACACCCTCGCTCATGGCGAGGAGGATTGGGTAGCCCTTCATGGCGGCCACCGTCGCGAGCCCGATGCCCGTGTTGCCGCTCGTGGGCTCCAGGATGGTCTTGCCCGGCCTGAGCTCCCCTCGCCGCTCGGCGTCCTCGATCATCCACAGGGCCGGCCTGTCCTTCACCGAGCCACCGGGGTTGTTCTTCTCCAGCTTGGCCCATATCTCGACCTTGGGGTTCGGGCTGAGCTTCGAGAGCCTGACGAGGGGCGTCTGCCCTACGTGGGCGAGGAGACCCGGCCTGGGCAGCGGAGGCGGCGCGGGTGGAATGGCGGGGGAGGAGTTCTTTCGGTCGTTGGCCATGTGGAGCGTCTCTTTGAGGGTCGGGCTTTGTCAGAGCATCATCAGCGCTTCCTCAGAGCATCGTCAGCGCTTCGTCAGAGCTTCCTCCAAAGGGCTGCTGCGCCGGCGCGGGTGCGCCCGAGGGCCTCCGCTGGATCGAGGCGCGTGTAGGCTCGGTCCCGGTACACGAAGGAGCCAGCCACCATCACCGAGCGCACCAGGTGGGCGCCCCAGGCAAAGCCGAGATGCCCGGCCAGGTTGTCCGCCTCGAGGGGAGTGGGGGGATCGTAGTCCAGCACCACCAGATCGGCCACGGCGCCCTCCACCAGGTGGCCGAAGCGGGCGCCGAAGTAGGACTCCAGGAGCGCGTTCGATCCTGTGAGCATCCTGGTGACGAGCCCGAGGTCCACGGGGGACGAGTGCTCGCGGCCCCGGAAGAAGGCGGCGCGCGCCTCTGCCATGATGTCGCCGTCGATGCCGTCGGTCCCGAGCACCACCCGGTCGCCGAAGGAGGCGACTGGAGCGGCTCCCACCCGGTTGTTCATGTTGGATCTCGCGTTGTGGGCCAAGAAGACGCCCGCCTCTCCGAGGGTCTGGATCTCATTGGGCGTCAGGTGCACTCCATGGACGAGGAGCGTCCGATCCGTGAGCAGCCCCCTTCTGGCCAGGCGGGTGACGGGATCCGCCCCGTGGAGCTCGAGGGACATGGTGCGGTCCACGGCGTCCTCGAGGAGATGCATATGCAGGCCCGCGCCCGTGTCCGCGCAGGCCCGGGCGAGAGCATCCAGGGTGGCGTCTCCGATGGTGAAGGAGGCGTGGGCGCCGATCATGCCCCGGAGGAGCGGATCCCTCGCTCTGGACCTCTGGAATCTGAGGTTCTCCTGGATCCCGGCCTCGGCCACTTCCTGGCCGTCTCTGTCGGAGACCTCGTAGCAGAGGATGGCGCGCAGGCCCACCTCGCCTATCCCCCTGGCAATCTCGTCCAGGGATCCTGGCACGGCCGAGGGAGAGGCGTGGTGATCCACCATGGCGGTGACGCCGAAGCGGGCCGCGTCCAGGGCTCCGGCCAGCGCCGAGAGGTAGTTCGTCTCGGGATCGAGGGCCCGGTCGAGCCTCCACCAGATCTTCTGGAGGGTCTCGTGGAAGTTCTTGGGCGGGTCAGCCGAGGGGAAGGGCATGCCGCGGGCGAGGGCCGAGTAGAGGTGATGGTGTCCCACCACCAGCCCGGGCATCACCAGAGCGCCGTGGAGGTCCATGACCTCGTCGCCAGGCTCGGGCGACAGATCCAGGCCAAGGCCCGAGACGAGCTCGCCGCTCACCCGGAGGTTCACTCCGCGGCGCACCGAGGCGGGCGAAAGAGTCACCGCGGTGACGTTCTTCAGGAAGAGGTTTGGCGTGCTCATGAAATCTCCATCTCCTCGCATGTCGTCACGGTCTGGGGTCCATTCTGCTTCGCGGGAGGACCCTGCCACAAGGAGGGTCCTCGAGCCAGTCGCCGTTGGCCACTACCAGGGTCCCCGCCTTCATCACCCCCGCGACTCTTCCCACCGCTCTGAGTCCCTCGTAGGGGCTGTGATCCATCTGGCTGTGGAGGCTCGTGGCTCCGAGGCGGGTGATCCCCTCCGGGTCGAAGAGCACCAGGTCCGCGTCGGCTCCCTGCACGAGCGCGCCCTTCTGGGGATAGAGCCCCGCGAGGCGCGCCGGCCCGCTGGAGACGAGCTCCACGAAGCGTTCGAGGTCGAAGCGGCCTCCGGCGACGCCGCCCGCGAAGACGAGGGGGAGCCGCGTCTCGACGCCCGGCAGGCCCCCTGGCGTCCTCGTGAAGTCCTCCTGTCCGCCTGAGAGCCCCCGATCCTTTCCGCCCTCCCAGGTGAATGGGCAGTGATCGGTGGCCACCGCCTCGATGGTGCCATCTGCCAGGGCCCGCCAGAGGGCCTCGAGGTGGGGGGCCTGGCGCAGCGGAGGCGCGCATATGTGGCAGAGACCCTCGGGCGCCGGCCAGGACAGGCGATGCTCCTCGAGCCAGAGGTAGTGGGGGCAGGTCTCGGCGCTCACGGGCAGGTGCCGGGCCCTGGCCTGGGCAACGAGGCGCGCGGCGCCGATCGTGGACAGGTGGGCGAGGTGCAAGGACGCGCCGGTGCGCTCGCCGAGGGCGAGGACCCTTCGGACGGCCTCCACCTCGGTCTCGGGGGGCCGCGTGCGCGCGTGCATGACGGCCCGGGTGTTTCCCGCCGCCCGAGCGTCGCCGAGCCGTCGATCGATCTCGGGCCAGTCTTCGCAGTGGACCCAGTCCCGCAG
>JAVEWA010000072.1:0-16025 GCA_034004785.1 Polyangia bacterium | reverse complement strand
TCGGGCTCATGCCCCATCCCGAGGCCTACCTGCACCGGACGAACCACCCCCAGTGGACCAGGCGGCGCGACCTGCCCGAGGCTGGCGCAGGGCTCGCCATCTTCCGGAACGCGGTGGCCTACCTCCGCGAGACCCTGGCCGCCTGAGGTCCGATGGAGCCGAGCGGCGGGGGCGCTCGGCTCTGGGCTGGCCTGGGCTCTGGCTGGGCTTCCGAGAGGCAGGATTGTTGGTGGCCATCCTCGTCCCTGGGCTCTATAATCGACCGGCGGATCCCAGGCGGCCTTCAGCGTTGAATAGGAGCCATCGACCATGGCCAAGCCTACAGTCCTCGTCGTGGACGACGACCGGGAGGTGACCCAGTACGTCGGCGACGTCCTAGTCGCCGATGGCTGGAAGGTCCTCGTCGAGAAGGATGGGGACTGGGCCCTTCGGACCTTCAAGAGCAGGCGGTTGGACGCGGCCGTACTGGACGTCCTCACCCCGGTGCTGAACGGTTTTCAGGTGGCGGAGGCCATCCGGAAGGACCCGAGGGGCAAGGACCTGCCCATCGTGATCCTCAGCGGCGTCCACCGGGGCAAGGAGAACCGGCAGGAGGCCATCGAGCGTCTCGGGCTGCTCGGCTTTCTGGAAAAGCCGATCGACGGCGACGAGCTCCGGAGGCTGCTTCGGGAGGAGCTCGACCGGCGCGAGAGCTCCATCGACCGCGCCCGCACGGGCCCACGACCCGCCATTCCCAGGCCGGGCGAGGGGCGGGCTGCTCCTGGTGCTACGCCTGCCTCGGGCAGCGCGGCGATGGCGCCCGGAGCAGATGGCCGCGATGGAGGGTGGGGCGCCGGGAAGCAGGGCGCTCCCGAGTCTGCACCCCGGCCTCCAGCTCAGCCCGCATCTCAGCCGGTTTCCCAGGCATTGCGCCGGGAGCCCGTCTCCCTGCGGGGCTCCCTCGCCAAGGTCTCCTTCGGCAGGCTGCTCCACGAGCTCTACCGGATACAGGCTACGGGCGCCCTCTTCATGCTGCGGGACACCGTCAAAAAAATCGTCTACCTCGACGCCGGGCACCCCGTGGCGGTGAAGTCCAATTTGCTGCGCGAGTGTCTGGGACAGGTGCTGGTGGCCAAGGGCAGGCTCTCCCAGGAGCAGGTCGAGGCGCTGCTGGAGCGCTCCAAGACGGAGCGGAAGCTCCTCGGCCAGGCCTTGGTCGAGGGAGGGCTGCTCCTCCCCGATGAGCTGCTCAAAATCCTCGACGAGCAGCTCGCGCTCAAGCTCGACGACCTGCTCGCGTGGTCCGAGGGAGAGTACCAGTTCAAGGAGAACGCCCGCATCCCCTCGAGCTCCATTCGTACCGCCAGGAGCTCGGCGACGTTCATCGTGCAAGGGGTCCTCGGCGCTTACGACGAGGCGCGCCTCCAGGCGGAGGCCGCCCCCCTGCTGGGCGCCTACCCCGGTCCGGCCGAGGAGCCTCTCTTCCGCTATCAGGCGCTCGAGCTCGAGCCAGGGCTGGAGCCCATCCTCGGGAGCCTGGACGGGAGCCAGACATGGCTCCACCTGGTGGAGGATGGGCCCTTTTCCCGGGTGGTCTCGCTGGGGCTCGTGCTCGGGCTGCACCAGGCGGGAGTCCTGGATTTCTATGAACGCGAGACGCGCTTTCCTCCGCTCATGACGGCGCGCCGCAGGGAGGCATCATCCCAGACCCTGATTCGCCCCGACGACCCTCGTCTCGAGGAGCTGCTGGCGAGCGAGGCGATGAAGCTCAAGAAGCGGGACCACTTCGCCGCCCTCGGGCTTGGACGCACGGCCACCCCTTGGGAGGTGGAGGCTGCCTACGACGGCCTGGCCTGGTCGGTGCATCCGGACCGGTTCTGGGCGCATCGGGCCGAGACCAGGGAGCTCGCCGAGGGGCTCTTCGGCAGGCTCCGGGCGGCCTACATGGTGCTCAGGAGCCCCTTTCGGCGCGCCGCCTACCTGGAACAGCTCGCCGACGCGCGTTTCGTGGTGTCGGATGACCCCTCGGAGGAGGTGGAGCGTCACCTGGGGGAGGGGAGTGAGCACCTCCAGGATGGACGCTACGAGCAGGCCACCTGGCACTTCCGTCGGGCGGTGGGGCTGGATCCGCGGTCCGCGGTGGCTCACGCCAGCCTCGGCTTTTGCATGTACAAGGCGGCGCCCACGGATCAGGGGACGGCTCGGGAGGCGGTGCGCTTCATCGAGCGGGCCCTCGCCCTGGATCCCAAGCTCGATCTCGCGCACTACTTCCTCGGCCTGGTGCACCTCGGCGCGGAGGAGCTGGACCTCGCGCGGGAGCACTTCTCCCAGGCCCTGCGGCTGAACCCCGGCAACCGGGCCGCGGCGGAGCAGCTCGAGATCATCGCGAGCTAGGGCCCGGGCGTCCTGCGGAGAGGCGGCTGTGGGGGTGGGGGCTTGGTCAGGGCCAGGCTAGGTGCAGAGGAACTTGGTGGTGAGGCTCGAGGTCATCTTCGTCTTGCCAGCCTTGAAGGTGAGGGTGATGGTGTAGGCGCGGGGTGGGCAGACGATCCGCTGCCTGGGCGCGACCCCGGTGAGCACGTACCTCTTCTCCTCCTCCTTCCACTTGGCGTCCGCCATGGACAGGGTGCCCTTGCGCGGTTTGGTGATGTTGGTCGTGTAGGAGATCTCTCCGCCCTCTGGGGCCTTGGTGGGGGTGCCGGCCTTGTCCAAGAACTGGAACTGGACTATCCCAGCCGTCTCCAGGGTGTCGAACTGCACCACCTTCATCTTGACTGCTGGCCCGGGGGGCTTGGGGGCTGGTTTGGCGGGCGCCATCGCGTCTGCTGCCAGAGCGAGGCCTCCGGCCACGAGGAGCGTGGCGACTACAGTCAAAGTGCGTGTGATCAATTTGCGTTGCATGGCATTCCTCTCTCTGCGCGGGCCTCAACCCGGGCCCGCGCCAACCGGGTTAGAAGAGCCACATGATCCAGATGCGCGGTACTCTATCCCTCCTCCCATTCGACGTAAAGAGTGTGCTTCGATTCATCTTGCCCGGCCTCGCGGTGGCAGTTGGGGGAGGGGCGTCGTATAATCAGGGCCGTGGGATGTTTCAGGAACCATGTCGCCTAGCGCTCGCCCAAGTGCCTCCACGAGGAGAGCCTCTGATCCGCAGCTGAGCCTTCTCCTTGCGTTTTTTATTGGCGCCGCGGTGCTCCTGCACGGAGTGCTGGCGGGAGGGGCAGCCCTGGTGAGCAGGTACGGCTTCGGCCTCGCCGAGCCCTGGGAAGAGGCCAAGGCCAAGGATTCGCTGCTGCTGGAGGACCTGCGGCGCTGGAAGGATGACGATCACCAGGTGGTGGAGATAGAGAAACCCAAGCTGCAGGAGGCGCCAAGGGAGACTCGCTTCGTGAGCGAGTGGAACAGCAGGGTGGACAAGGAAACCCAAGGCAAGGTCAAGGGGCTCCATCCCTTGGCGGTGGCCTCCCTCGAGAGGCCTCTGCCATCGGAGACGCTCGTGCCCGAGCCGGGCCCCGAGGCGCCCCCCGAGGCGCGCCCCGAGGCGCGTCCCGAGGCGCGTCCCGGGGTGGAGTTGCAGCCATCCGAGGGGCCATCGCCCCTGTCCATGCGGCCTCAGGCCAAGCCGCCAGGCTCTCCGACGGAGCCCAGCCCCTGGAACAAGCGGCTCAGCCTGCGCAGCCTCACGCCATCGGAGCATTCCCTGGAGAAGGTCATTCCCGCGGCGTTCCCCGACTACCTCAAGGACATCGACTACGGAGACAGGACCCTACTGAACACCAAGGAGTTCCGCTTCGCGTCCTTTTTCAACAGGGTCAAGCGGGCCGTGGCCCAGCACTGGCACCCGGACAAGGAGTACTCGCGCAGGGATCCCCACGGAAACGTCTATGGGTTCAAGACCCGCATGACGGTGATCCATGTGCTGCTGAACCCTGACGGCACCATGAACAGGATAGTGCTCGAGAAGCCCTCCGGGCTTTCCTTCCTGGATGACGAGGCCATCAGGGCCTTCCGCCAGGCGGCCCCTTTCCCGAATCCTCCCAGGCGCCTGGTCAGCGCCGACACGGGGCTCATCGCCTTCCGATTCGGGTTCATTTTCGAGATCAGCCGTTCCCCCTCCTTCCGGATCCTCAGGTTGAAATAGGACCGTGGCCTCGGGCTGCCAGAGGGGACCGCGCATAAAAAGCGCGAAGGGCGTCGGGAGATTATTCACATGATTACAGATAGATACATTGATGGCCGGGGGAGAGGACCTGCAAGGTTCTTGACAGGTTGAGAATCCACGGCCATACACAGCGAATTATTTGTGATTGTAACAGGTTGCCCTTGGCGGCGCGCATGGTGTCAGGCAGCGCGGCTCGGTGGAATGCGGGCTCTCCGGGGTATGCGGTCGGTTGGATGGCTCGTGGCGCGAGTCCGGGTCATGGCTCCCGGGGACGTCGCCGAGACAGCGGGGCCAAGGCAGGGGAGCCAGAATTGAGCGACAAGGTACCGGATCACGTAATCGCCGAGATCCGAGAGCGGACCGACGTCGTGGAGATCGTCGGGAGGTACGTGTCGCTGCGCCGAGCCGGGAACAGCTGGAAGGGGCTCTGCCCATTCCACGACGAGAAGACCCCCTCCTTCAACGTCAACCCATCGAGGCAGTTCTTCCACTGCTTCGGGTGCGGAGAGTCCGGGGACGTCATCGCCTTCCTCATGAAGATCGAGGGCAAGCCATTCATGGAGGTGGTGAGGGATCTGGCGGCCGCCGCGGGCGTGGACCTGCCCGAGCGGGAGCGGACCCCCCAGGAGTCTCAGCGGGACTCCGAGCGTGAGCAGTGTTTCCGGGTGAACGCCCTCGCGTGCGAGTTCTTCGAGGCGCAGCTGAGGGCCGCCGCGGGCGGCGGTGCGAGGACCTACATCCAGTCGCGGGATCTAGGCCAGAAAGTGGTGGGCGCCTTCCGTCTCGGCTATGCGCCCGCAGGTTGGGACGCCCTGACTCGCTTTCTGGCCGGGAAGAAGGTCGAGGCCGACCTGGCCACGAAGCTGGGCCTGGTGGTGGAGCGAAGGAATCCCGCCGAGCCAGCCAGGCGCGGCGGGGCGGTGCATCCCGACAGGCACTTCGACTTCTTCAGGGATAGGCTCATGTTCCCGATCATCGGGCCCGGCGACAGGGTGCTCGGCTTCTCCGGGCGGCTGCTGGACCCCACCGTGAAGGACCGCAAGTACGTCAATTCCCCCGAGAGCCCTGTGTACCGCAAGGGAGAGACCCTCTTCGGCCTCCCGGTGGCGCGTCCGGCCATGCGCAAGCTCGAGCGCGCTCTGCTCGTGGAGGGCAACGTGGACGTGCTCGCCTTGCACCAGGCGGGCTACGAGGAGACCGTGGCGCCGCTCGGCACGGCTTTGACGGCGCGTCAGGTCTCGATCCTGAGGCGCTACGTCCCGCTCGTGGTGCTCTGCTATGACGGCGACGACGCTGGCCGCGCGGCAGCGCGCAAGGCCGCGGAGCTCCTCGCGGGCGAGGAGATCCTCTCCCGCGTGGTGACCCTTCCCGACGGGGTGGACCCGGCTGACCTGATGCGAGCCCAGCCCGAGCGCATGGGGCAGCTCATCGGGGCGGCGCCCACGGGCCGCAGCTTCCTGATAGAGTCCATCGCCAGGGAAGGGGGAGAGTCGGTGGAGGGGCGCGTGAAGGCGGCCCAGCGGCTGGCCCCGCTGCTCGCCCGGATCCCTGGCCAGGTGGAGCGGCAGGAGTACGCCCGGGAGGCCGCGGCGGCCCTCGGCCTTCGGCAAGAGCAGATCCTCGGGCTGATGGGCGGCGACAAGGCGCTCCGGATCGTGACCTCCCAGGACCGCGGCAAGGGGGGCTGGACTCTCACCCCGGATGGCCAACTGGCCCTCGGGCTCCTCGGGCTGCTCTCCACGCACCCCCACCTCGCGCCGCGGGCCGAGGGGGAGGGGCTCGTCGCCTTCGTGCAGGATCCCCTGCTTCGGGATCTCATCAGGGAGGCCATCCAGAGCCAGGCCAGGACTGGCAGGGTTGAGGTTGGGGAGCTCCTCGAGCGGGTCCCCTCCCAGGCGCGCGACGTGGTGGCGCGGGCCCTGCTTTCGGATGCATATCAGTCTGATAATACTCAGGAAATGCAGTCAGCAGGCGTTCTGGACGCCTCTCGGGCCTTTGTGCAGATCCGGGACCGGTTCCGACTGGCCAGGCTGGAGCAGGATCTCTCGGCCCTGGTCCCGGCCATTCGGGAGGCGGAGGTCAATGGGCCCCAGGAGACCAGGAACGAATTGATCCTGAGGAGAATTCGGCTATCACAGGAGAAGGATGAGCTGGTGAAAGCCATTAAGAGAGGCTAGAGCACAGAGGCGCGGACCTCTCCATTGAGAATGACCCCTAATTTTCCCATCCGGAGCATGCATGTCACAGCGAACAGAACAGACCCAGGCCGAGGAAGCACCCCAGAGCAAGGACGCCCTCATGAAGCAGGGGCAGGAGAAGGGGTATCTGACCTACGACGAGGTCAACAAGGCGATGCCGGACGACCTCTCGCCGGATCAGATGGAGGAGTGGCTCGCCTCCTTCTCCGACGCCGGGGTGGAGCTCGTGGATCAGGCCGCCGACGCCAAGATAGACTTCGAGAAGATGGACGAGCTGAAGAAGTCCGACGAGGAAGAGGACTTCGACGGCGGATACTCCAAGAGCACCGATCCCGTGCGGATGTACCTCCGCAAGATGGGCTCGGTCTCGCTCCTCACACGCGAGGGAGAGGTCGAGATCGCCAAGCGCATCGAGGAGGGGGAGCGCCGAGTGCTCCAGGTCGTGCTGAACTCCCCGCTGGCGGTGCAGGAGATCGTGCAGCTCGGCGAGCTGCTTCGGAAGCGCAAGATCCGCGTCAGGGACGTGAGCCGCGACTTCGATGACGAAGAGGCGGAGCAGGACGAGGACGCCAGCATCGAGCGCGTGGCGAAGATCATCGAGCGCGTTCGCAGGATGGAGCGCGAGCTGCTCAAGATGCAGGAGAAGCTCAACGAACGTGCGCTGACCGAGACCAAGCGGCGCAAGCAGCGCCAGCTCACGGATCGGATCCGCCAGGACATGTTCGAGAGCCTCGGAGCGCTGCGCCTCAACAAGCGCCAGATCGAAGCAATCGTTGACAAGCTGAAGGCGCTCGTCGCCCGCGTGGAGAAGGCCGAGGCAGAGGTCGGCGAGATCGAGGAGCGCCTGGGCATGTCCTCGAAGGACCTCCGCCGGACCCTCCGGGAGATGAAGCAGTCCAAGCGGGACGAGCGCCGCATCGCGAAGAAGCTCGGGCTCCTCCCAGAGGAGCTCCTGGAGCTCGAGCGCACCATCCGCAACGCCCAGCGCAAGGTCAAGCGCATCGAGCAGGAGGCTGGGCTCACGGTGGATCAGATCCGCCTGACCTACGAGGAGATCAAGACGGGCGAGCGCATGGCCGAGAAGGCCAAGTGCGAGCTCGTGGAGGCCAACTTGCGCCTGGTGGTCTCCATCGCCAAGAAGTACACGAACCGCGGGCTGCAGTTTCTCGACCTCATCCAGGAGGGGAACATCGGCCTAATGAAGGCGGTGGACAAGTTCGAGTACAAGCGGGGCTACAAGTTCTCCACCTATGCGACCTGGTGGATCAGGCAGGCGATCACCCGCTCCATCGCGGATCAGGCCCGCACCATCCGCATCCCGGTGCACATGATCGAGACGATCAACAAGCTCATCCGCACCAGTCGCTACCTCGTGCAGGAGCTGGGTCGCGAGCCCATCCCCGAGGAGATCGCCGAGAAGATGGAGCTCCCCCTCGAGAAGGTCCGCAAGGTGCTGAAGATCGCCAAGGAGCCCATCTCCCTCGAGACCCCCATCGGCGAGGAGGAGGACAGCCACCTCGGGGACTTCATCGAGGACAAGGCGGTCACCTCCCCTTCGGACGCGGTGATCTCCCTGAACCTCGCGGAGCAGACCCGGAAGGTCCTCGCCACGCTGACGCCTCGCGAGGAGAAGGTCCTGCGCATGCGCTTCGGCATCGGAGAGAAGTCGGACCACACCTTGGAAGAGGTGGGCCAGGATTTCGAGGTGACCCGCGAGCGGATCCGGCAGATCGAGGCGAAGGCCCTCAGGAAGCTTCGCCACCCATCCAGGAGCAAGCGTCTCAAGAGCTTCGTCGAGAACTGAGAGGTATCTGCCCGATATGACCGATCCCCACTCCTATGCGAGCCTGGAGCAAGGCCGCGTTTCGGCCTGCTCCATGAACCTCACCATCGACTTCGAGGCCCGCGTCGTCAGGGGCCGGGTTCGCCTGGAGCTCGAGAGGCCCACCCAGGGTCCCCTGGACCTGGACACCAGGGACCTGGAGATCCAGCGGGTAGAAGACTCGCAGGCCCGACCCATGGCCTGGTCTCTGGGAGAGCCGGACCCGATCCTCGGCAGGCGTCTTCGCCTCCAGCTCCCAGAGGGCACGGACTCCCTCGAGATCCACTACAGCACCTCCCCAGGAGCCTCCGCCTTGCAGTGGCTCCAGCCCAGCCAGACGGCGGGAGGCCGTCATCCATACCTCTTCAGCCAGTGCCAGGCCATCCACGCAAGGAGCCTGGTCCCCCTGCAAGACACCCCCCGCTGCCGGCTGACCTTCCAGGCCGAGATCGAGGTCGCCGAGCCCCTGAGGGTGGTGATGGCGGCGGCGAGGGAGGGGAGCGAGCCCGGCCAGATGCCCGGCAGGCGCGTGTATCGCTTCCGGATGCCCCAGCCGATCCCTCCCTACCTGCTCGCCGTCGCCGCGGGCAACCTGGAGGAGCGGCGGCTCGGCCCGAGATCCTCGGTGTTCTCCGAGCCCGAGATGCTCGAGCGCGCGGCCTGGGAGTTCGCGGGGGTGGAGGACATGATCGCCGCCGCGGAGGGGCTCTTCGGCCCCTACAGGTGGGATCGCTTCGACATCCTGTGCATGCCGCCCTCCTTCCCCTACGGAGGCATGGAGAACCCGCGCCTCACCTTCCTGACCCCCTCTCTCCTCGCCGGGGACCGATCCCTCGTGAACGTGCTCGCCCACGAGCTGGCCCACTCCTGGACGGGCAACCTCGTCACCAACGCGAGCATGGAGCACTTCTGGCTGAACGAGGGCTTCACGGTCTATGCCGAGCGCAGGATCCTGGAGGCGCTGGAGGGCGCCGAGGCCACCGCGCTCCACGCCGCCATCGGCCGGCAAGGGCTCGGCCGGGAGCTCGCGCGTTTTGGCGAGGGCTCCCCACACACCCGTCTCAGGACCGAGCTTCACGGCGTGGACCCGGACGAGGTCTTCTCGCTCGTGCCCTACGAGAAGGGCTATCTCTTCGTTCGACTCCTCCACGAGGCGGCTGGGCAGGAGCGCTTCGACGCCTTCCTGAGGCGCTACATAGAGCGCTTCGCGTTCCAGTCCATTACCACGGAGGAGTTCCTCGCCTTCGTGGAAGATGAGCTCCCCGGCGTCCTCGGCAGGGTCAGGGCCCGGGAGTGGCTCTACGAGCCGGGCCTCCCGGACAACGAGCCCCTCTTTCCGTCCAGGCGAAAGGAAGCCGCCGAGAGCCTGGCACGGGCCTGGTCATCGGGAGCGCGGCCGGGCGATGACGTCGCCGGGCGCTGGGCCGCCTCCGAGTGGCTCCTCTACTTGGAGGCCCTGCCAAGGCCAATGAAGCCCGAGGAGTGCCGGGAGCTGGACGAACGGTTCCGGCTCACCGACCAGGGGAACTCGGAGATCCTGTCGGCCTGGCTCGGGCTCGGCATCGTCTCTGGCTACGCTCCCGCGGTGGAGCGGGCCGCCGGCTTTCTGGGGGAGATAGGGCGCATGAAGTTCCTGAGGCCCCTTTACACTGCCCTCGCTGCTAACCCTTCCACCAGGGAGCGGGCCCGGGCGCTCTTCGAGGAGCTCAGGGAGAGCTATCATCCCATCGCCCAGGCCGTGGTGGAGGGCATCCTCCGCTAGAGAGGCCTCTGGGGCGGCGTTCCGCCATTCGGGAAGGAGCAGGCTCGAAGGGGAGGGCTCAGCCCTGGTGCTCGTCCAGGATCCTGCGGATCCCCGCCTTGGTGCCCTCCACCGTGCGGGAGCCGGGGCCAGTGCCTCCCACCACGAAGAGGTAAAGGGTGGTGTCGGTTAGGGGTAGGGCCTCCACGAAGTAGCTCGACTCCACCGGCTCGGGGAAGTCCCACTTGTCGTGGAAGACGTAGGGGGCAAAGGCGGCGGCCTCCTCTGCTCCCACGCCGCCGCCTGCCTGAGCCACCAGGAGCCCGTCCCGGCTGCCGAGAACCAGGCCTTGGATGCCCTGGCGCAGGATCGCGCTCTGGAGGAACCACTGGATGGCGAGCTGCTTGTTCAAGGTGCGGCGGACCCGTCTTTCCCGGGCTGGTTGCATGGTGAACCTCCTTGAGTAGGATATTATCCTACATGTGGGTGCAGTGCAAGTTCACTAAAGCTCGAAGGGGGATCCGGGTGCCAGGAATGGACCGTCCTCGGGTGTCCCAAGGTCGGGAGAGGAGGAGCCGGGGCCTAGGCAGCCAGGTTCCGAGCCGCGAAGTCCCAGCTCACCAGGTGATCCAGGAAGGCCTGCACGAAGTCGGGCCGCCGGTTCTGGTAGTCCAGGTAGTAGGCGTGCTCCCAGACGTCGCAGGTGAGAAGAGGCAGCACTCCCTGGGTGAGGGGAGTGTCGGCGTTCGCAGTAGCGCGGATCTCTAGCTTGCCGCCCACGGAGATCAGCCAGGCCCAGCCTGAGCCGAACTGGCCCACGGCGGCCTTCTTGAAGGCCTCCTTGAAGCCGTCGAGGCCGCCAAAGGAGGCGTCGATCAGCGCCGCCAGGTCTCCCGAGGGGGCTTTTCCGCCGCCAGGTGTCATGGAGCTCCAGAAGAAGCTGTGGTTCCAGACCTGGGCCGCGTTGTTGAACACTCCCTTCCTGGAGGCGTCTGCGGCCGTCAGCCGGATGATCTCCTCGAGGGGCTTATCCGCGAGCTCGGTGCCCGCGATGAGGCCGTTCAGGTTGTTGACGTAGGCCGCGTGGTGCTTGCCATGGTGGAAGTCGAAGGTCCTCGCCGAGATGTGTGGCTCGAGGGCCGACTTGTCCCAGGGCAGGGGGGGGAGCTCGAATGGCATGTCTTCCTCCTTTGGATGTTTGAGGCCGCGGGGGGCGTCATGGTGCGTTTCCGCCCTGGATCTACCAGATCGAGGGGAGGCTGTCATCGCCGCATGAGGGCGCTAGGGCATGACGAATCGGAAGACCGGCTCGCGCCTCGGTCCGAAGCCCTCGCGGGCGCAGGATCCGGCCCCGACGAGACAGGGGTAGTCGCGGGGGTCTGGGGGCCTCGGGCGAAAGGCCACGACCCGCCCCACGGCCCTCCCGTCCGGCAGCACCACCCCTAGCCTTCCCGAGCGGCGGAGCAGGGCTCGGACAGAGCCCAGGCTGACCTTGGAGCCCGTAAGGACCAGGCGCTCGAGGGTGGGGTGATCCGCCAGGGCATCGAGGCGGGGCTCCACCATGCCATCCAGGTGGAGCGCGCCGAGGGGCAAGCTCCGGAGTGGCTCGAGGTCCAGCCGGCGGGGAGCGCCCCTCAGGATCAGGATCTCCACGCCGGCGAGGGGTGAGAGGTCGGGCAAAGCCCAGGCGCCCCGGCCGCCAAGCACCAACCTCGAGAGGCGGCGGCCCCGCAGGGGCTCGAGGTCCCTCACCCTGGTGCCCGAGAGATCCAGCCGCTCGAGGTGCGCGAGGTCTGCGAGGGGTATGAGATCCACGACTCCAGTGTCCGAGATGTCCAGCTCCCTGAGGCTCTTGGCCTTGCGAAGGCCCTCCAGGGAGCGGATGGAGGTCGCCGAGAGGTCCACCCGCTCGAGGAGCGGCATGGCCGCGAGGAAGGCGAAAGTGGGCAAGCTGGCCCTCCTCAGGGACAGGGTCCGGAGATGGGTCAGCGATGCAAGGAGACGCTCGTTGCGGATCCGCAGCCCGTCGCCGTCCAGCTCGGCCCTCGACCGGAGCCCTGGGGCGAGCCGAACCTCCAGGCCGGGAGTGGGAGGCCTGAGCAGGAGGCCGATGAGCTCCTCGTGGCTGGTCACCTGGACCTGCCGGGCCATCGCCGCCCGCGCAGAGGCTTGCACCTCGAGCAGGAGGAGGCCTGCCGTCACGAGGAGCGCGACGTTGGGGAAGGGTCGTGGTGGCCGAGGCCCGCTCACGGTCCGGCTAGGGGTTGCAGCTGCCCGGGTTGGCGATGGAGGGAGTGCCGTAGTTGTCGTTTCGGCTCCCGTAGAGGTACCCCGATGTGTTCGGAGTTGTCGCCCAGTTCTCGCGCGAGTCGTTGTCCGTCGCGTTCAGGTGATTCGTACAGAGGTACATGGAGCGGCCATCGGCACCTGGCCAGGGGGTGGAGCTGCCGATGATGTAGGTGATGGCGTCGAGGTAGGTGCCGCCGCGCCGGATGCTCAATGGGTAGGAGACGTTGGTGCTGCGCCCCAGGTCCATGGCCGTCCCATAGCTCCTGCTTACCCAGAGCAGGCCGCAGTTGGTGTCCGGGTTGTAGACGCGGGACAGGGTCATGTGCTCGCCCGGCTCGATGATCAAGGCGCTCGAGATCGTCCACTGGTTTGGCCCCTGGTAGAAGGTGAGCCCCTGCATGTTCAGCACGCTCGTGGTGGTGTTGTAGATCTCGAACCACTCGCAGTTGTTGTCGTCGCCCTTGGGATCGTACATGACCTCGGAGTAGATGAGCTGGCCGGCGGCGTCGGCCGAGGAGTAGCTGTCGCCGATGGTCACCTTCAGGTCATAGGTGCCGGTCGCGCCCGGGCTGTCGGCGTCCACTACCAGGTAGTAGGTGCCAGCCGTGGTGGCGATGAAGTCGATCCGCTCGGTCTTGTTCGTGGCGTTGGAGAGATCGGACCCGGCCACGCAGTTGCTCGTGATGTTGGGGCAGTTGGAGCTGAGATAAAGGGCCATGTCCACTCCGTACGTCCTGACCCAGGCCACCACCCAGTCCCCGGCCTCAAGCTCCACCGCGTACACCTTTTCCGCGCCACCAGTAGTGTGGCCGACGCCGGTGCAGGAGCTGGCGGTGTAGGCGCTCGTCAGGTTCACGTTGGTCTCCCCGGTGAGCTCGTGGAGGCCGAGGCCCGAGATGACCGTGGGCTCGTTCTCGGGGAGACAGGTGTCCCCCACCTCCTCGCAGATGAGGCTGACGCACTGCTGTCCGAGCGGGCAGTCGGTGTGCACGGCGCAGGATCTGATGCAGCCGCTCGTGTCGAAGACGCAGCCCGAGGAGGCGCAGGCGAGCACGCCGGTGTATCCGGCGCCCATCACGGACTCGCAGTCCTGGCCGTTCAGGTTGCCGCCGTCGCACTGCTCGCCGCAGGCCACCACCCCGTCGCCGCAGGTGTTGGCCGGGCCGTCGCAGGTGGCGTTGCAGATCCCGGTGCATGAGTCGGTGTCGCCGTCGTCGCAGGTCTCCCCAAAGGCGGCGTTCACGTAGCTGTCGCCGCAGATGGGAGTAGTGCAAATGCCGCCGTTGCAGGCCGGAGTGTCTATCCCCGAGGAGTCGCAGGTCTCGCCGCAGGCCACCGCTCCGTCGCCGCAGGTGTTGGCCGGGCCGTTGCAAGTCGCGTTGCAGGCTCCAATGCATGGGTCTGTGTTGCCGTCGTCGCAGGTCTCTCCGCGGGTGGCGTTCACCACGCCATCGCCGCAGGAGGCGTTCGTGCAGTCAATGTTGCAGCTCACCGTTTCGCCGCCATCGTCGCACTCCTCGGAGCAGGCGATATTGCCGTCGCCGCAGAAGTTGGCAGGCCCCGTGCATCCTGCGTTGCAGATGCCGGTGCAGGAGTCGGTGTCGCCGTCGTCGCAGACCTCGCCCGCGGCGGTGTTCAGGTGGTTGTCGCCGCAGATGGCGTGGGTGCAGTCCGAGTCGCATGATGGCGTGTTCAGCCCGGGCGTGCCGGGGTCGCACTGCTCCCCGGCAATGGGGTTCAGGTGGCCGTCGCCGCAGACGGGCAGGGTGCAGTCCAAGTCGCAGTCTATGGTGTTCACACCCACGGCGCCCGGATCGCAGGCCTCGCTCGCCGCAGTGTTGGTGAGACCATCGCCGCAGAGCGGCAGTGTGCAGTCCGAGTCGCAGGTGGCGATGAAGCCGCCCACCGTGCCTGGGTCGCAGATCTCCCCAGCTTCAGTGTTCAGGTGGTTGTCGCCGCAGAGCGGCAGTGTGCAGTCCGAGTCGCAGGTCGATATGTTTAGGCCTGGGGTGCCCGGGTCGCAGACCTCTCCGGCGGCGGTGTTCTGGTGGTTGTCGCCGCAGACCGGCAAGGTGCAGTCCGAGTCGCAGGAGGAGGTGTTGGCGCCCACGGCGCCCGGGTCGCAGGCCTCGCTTGCCGCGGAGTTCACGTGGTTGTCGCCGCAGAGGGGCGCGGTGCAGTCGGAGTCGCAGGTCGGTGTGTTCAGGCCCGGGGTGCCCGGGTCGCAGGTCTCGCCGGCGGTCGCGTTCACGATGCCGTCGCCGCAGATCCTCATCGTGCAGTCGACGTTGCAGTTGACGGACTCCCCGCCGTCGTCGCACTGCTCCCCTGCGGCGGAGTTGTAGTGGCCGTCGCCGCAGAGGGGCGCCGTGCAGTCGGAGTCGCAGGACGCGGTGTTCAGGCCCGCGGAGCCCGGGTCGCAGGTCTCCCCCGAGGCGGAGTTCACGATGCCGTCGCCGCAGATCGAGAGGGTGCAGTTGGCGTTGCAGGTGGCGGACTGGCCGCCGTCGTCGCACTGCTCCCCGGCGGCAGAGTTGTGATGGCCGTCGCCGCACAGGGGAGGCGTGCAGTCGGAGTCGCAGGAGGCGGTGTTGACGCCCACCGAGCCCGGGTCGCAGATCTCTCCGGCGGCGGAGTTCACGTGGTTGTCGCCGCAGACCGGCAAGGTGCAGTCGGAGTCGCAGGCCGCGGTGTTCACCCCGGGGGTGCCAGTGTCGCACTGCTCCACTGCGGTGTTCACGTAGCCGTCGCCGCAGACCCGCAGGGTGCAGTCGGCGTCGCAGGTCGCGGAGTCTCCGGCGGTGTCGCAGACCTCTCCAGCAACGGTGTTGATGTAGCCGTCGCCGCAGTTGGCGAAGTTGCAGTTGGCGTTGCAGGTCAGGGTGTCTATGCCGCCCTCGTCGCAGTCCTCGCCAGCCTGCACCACGCCGTCGCCGCAGCCCGGCAGGGTGCAGTTGTTCCGGCAGTCGTCGTTGTCGATCTGGTTGCCGTCGTCGCAGGACTCGCCCGCGTCCCGCACACCGTCGCCGCAGTGGGCGAGCACGCAGTTGGAGCGGCAGGCGTTGGGCACGGAGTTGGAGTTGTTGATGCCGTCGTCGCACTGCTCGCCATAGGCCGTGTCTGCGACCCCGTCGCCGCAGACGGGCTCGGTACAGTTGAGCCTACAGGCGTTGGGCACCGTGTTGGAGTTGAGGGCGCCGTTGTCGCACTGCTCGCCGTAGCCCGTGTCCCAGACGCCGTCCCCGCAGGAGGGGAGCTGGCAGGTAGTCCGGCAGGCGTTTGGCGCGGTGTTGGAGTTTATGGTGCTGCACCCGGCGGGCAGGTTAGCTGGGTCCGTGCCGCAGTCGCAGACCTCGCTCGTGTCCACCACCCTGTCGCCGCACCGGGCAAGCATGCAGCTCGTGCGGCAGGCGTCGGGCAGGACGTCGGAGTTGGCCGCGCCGTTGTCACACTGCTCGGTGCCCTCCCGGATGCCGTTGCCGCACTGGGCGTTGGTGCAGTTCAGGCGGCAGGGGTTCGGGTCGGTGTCGCTGTTCGGGCCGCCGCAGCCGGCGGGCAGGGGCACCGTGCCGTCGCCGCAGTCGCAGATCTCCCCGTTCGTGTTCAGGACGGCGTCGCCGCACAGGTTGGCGGTGCAGTCGTTCTTGCAGTCGTCGGTGTTGACGGCGTTGCCGTCATCGCACTGCTCGCCTGGATCCTGGATGCCGTCGCCGCAGGCGGACTGGGTGCAGTCGGTGCGGCAGGGCGCCGGGGCGATGTCGTTGTTGATGCTCGTGCAGTAGGAGGGGAGGTTGGCCGGGTCGTACCCGCAGTCGCATGTCTCGCCCTGGTCGG
>JAVEWA010000712.1:0-3415 GCA_034004785.1 Polyangia bacterium | reverse complement strand
CGCTTTGCGGCCGACCTTCGCTGTGCGGAGCCCGGAGCAGCCCGGTCGCCGCCCGTAGGGCGGCGAGGCGCCCAACTTCCTTATCTTCAAACGTTTCGGTCACTGGTGGCGGTAGAACTCGATCACCATGGCACGCTGGGGACGTGATCTGTGAGCTCTTCGAGTATGGTGTCATGATGACTCCACTCCACCCGCCCCCCTGCGGCAGTGGCCGCCGGTCGGAAGTGGTCGTCGGTCAGGTGAGCCCCGAATCAGCACCGGGCAAGTGCATGGTCAGGAGGCATCCTGCCCCGGGGGATCGCCTCTAGTGAGCGGCGGCTCGTTGGCCCTGCCTCTTGGGGGCAGCCTGACGCAGAGGTGGCGGTTGGCCTCCTGATCCATGGAGAAGCCGCTCACAAGGAGCTGCACGCCGAGGATGGCTGCGGCGGTGCCGACGATGAGGGCCGCCTTCATGACCCAGCCCGTGGCCAGGTAGCGGGCCAGGATGTAGATCCCGAGGCCTGTTGAGAGGGTGAGTGAGAGAAACGAGAGGAGATAGACGAAGACCACCGGGTGGCCGCTAGAGAGCATGTACCTCTGCCAGAGGCGGCGCACGAAGGCCCTCCAGAGCATGAAGAGGATGGGGAGCACCACGCCCGGGATGCGCATCTTCGAGCGCTCTCCCACGCCGTAGCGGGGGACCACCGGCACCTCGGCCACCCGCATCTCGGCTGCGTTCAGGCGAGCCAGGAGGTCGTTGGGCACGCCGTAGCCCTTGTACAGCCTCTCGAGATCGACCGTGGCGAGGGCCTCCCGGGTGATGGCGGTGTAGCCGCACTGGGAGTCCGAGACGTGCCAGTACCCGGTCACGATTTTGGTGAGGGCCGAGAGCAGGAATCCCCCGGCCCTGCGGAGGCCTGGGATGCGGGCCAGGCCCCCTGGGAAGGTGAAGCGGTTGCCCTTGACGTAGTCGGCGCGGCCTTCGACGAGGGGCCCGAGCAGGGCAGGGAGGTCCGCTGGGTCCATCTGCCCGTCTCCCGCCAGGACCGCCACCAGGTCGAAGCCCTCGGCCAGGGCCGCGGCGTAGCCCGTGGAGATGGCCCCGCCCACGCCTCTGCGCCTGGAGTGTTCAAGGAGGCGGAGCCGTGGGTCGCTCCTCGCCGCGGCCTGGGCAAGCGAGCGGGTGTCGTCGGTGCTGGCGTCGTCCACCACGAAGATGCGATCGACGAAGGCCGGGAGCTCGCCTAGCACGCCCCCGAGCTGGCTCGACTCGTTGCGGGCGGGGACGACGATGGCCAGGGAGAGGTTGCGAAACATGACGCCCCGATGCTCTAGGGGCCGAAGCCATGGGCAAAAGAGGTGACCGCGGCGACGACCCTCTCGCGCTCCTCGGTGGAGAGCTCGGGGAAGATCGGCAGGGAGAGCACCTGGGCGGCAGCGGTCTCGGCCCTCGGGAAGTCGCCCGGGAGGTAGCCAAGGGGCACGAGGGCCTCCTGCATGTGGAGCGGCACCGGGTAGTAGATGGCGTGGCCGATGCCCCGACTGGCGAGATGGGCGGCCAGAGCCTCTCTGCGGCCTCCAGTGGCCCGGATCGTGTACTGGTGATAGCTGTGGCTGCCTCGGGGATCGGCGAAGGGAGGCTCGATGCCGGGCAGGGCGGCGAAGGCCTCGTCATAGGCCGCGGCGTGGGAGCGCCGCGCCTCCACCCAGGCGGAGAGGCGAGGCAGCTTGACCGAGAGGATTGCTGCCTGCAGGGCGTCCAGCCTGCTGTTGGTGCCGAGGAGCCCGTGCTGGTACTTGGCCGTGGCGCCATGGGCCCGAAGCAGGCGCAGCCTCTCGGCGAGGGTCCGGTCCCCGGTTGTGACCAGGCCCCCGTCTCCGAGGGCTCCGAGGTTCTTGCTCGGGAAGAAGGAGAAGCAGGCCTGGCCCCGGGTGCGGCCGATGGGGGCGCCCTGCCATGCGGCGCCCATGGCCTGGGCCGCGTCCTCCACCAGAGCGAGCCCGCAAGCGTCGGCGAGGGTCCCGAGGGCGTCGAGGTCCGCGGCCTGGCCGTAGAGGTGCACGGGCAGAAGGGCCCTGATCCTGCGCGGATCAAGGCCGAGGCGTCTGGCGACGGGGCAGCGGCCGGACAGGACCTCCCTTGCGGCCTCGGGGTCCAGGTTGTAGGAGCGTGGATCGATGTCCGCGAAGACCGCCCGGGCTCCGGTTCCAGCGATGGCGCTCGCGGTGGCGAAGAAGGTGAAGGGAGAGGTCAGGACCAGATCACCTGGACCGAGGCCCAGGGCCTTCAGGGCCAGCCAGATCGCGTCCGTGCCGCTCGCCACCCCCACGGCGTGGGCCACCCCGAGGCGCCTGGCGGCCTCCTCCTCGAAGGCCTCGACCTCTGGGCCCAGGATGAAGCGCCCGCTGGCGATCACCCTGGCGATGGCGGCGTCGAGCTCCGGACGCAGCGCCGCGAGCTGGCGGTCGAGGGAGAGCAGTGGAACCTGGCTATCGGGCATGGTGGAGCTTCCTCGCGATTCAGGCACAGGGAGCTTCTCGCTGGCCTCGATCACTGGCGCCTGGCCCCGGGCGCGCGGCAACTGGCCTGCGGGCCAGGACTGCGCAGGACGGATCCGAGGCCGGCCGGAGCTATTGCTCCTTGAGCCTCAGGGCGTCGTCCTTCAGCTCGTAGCGCGCCTGGCAGGCGGCGCAGGTCGTCTGTCCGTCCTTCAGCCGCAGGGTCTCTCCGCAGCGGCAGACCCAGCCCGACTGCCGGGCGGGCACTCCCCAGACGAGGGCGTGCTCGGGCACGTCGCTAGTAACCACCGCGCCCGCGCCCACGAGGGCGTGGCTCCCGATCGTCGTGCCGCACACTATGGTGCAGTTTGCGCCCAGGGTGGCGCCCTTGCAGACCCTCGTGGGCTTGAACTGGTCCTTCTTCTCGAGGCCGCTCCGCGGGTTGATCACATTGGTGAAGACCATTGAGGGCCCGCAGAAGACCTCGTCTTCCAGGGTGACCCCCTGGTAAACCGAGACGTTGTTCTGGATCTTCACGCGGTCACCGATCTTCACGCCCTGGCCCACGTAGACGTTCTGGCCGAGGATGCACCTCTCTCCGATGCGCACCCCCGGCATGATGTGGGAGTAGTGCCAGACCCTGGTGCTTGCGCCGATGACCACGTCCTCGTCAACCGTGGCGGTGGGGTGGACCAGTGCCCCGGGTCCCAGTCGATCCCCTGGAGCGCTCAGCTCCCGCATTGGCGCGCCCTTGGCCTCCATGGAGCGCTCCGCCGCGGCCAGCACCCTCAGGACCCTCAGGGCGTTGGCCCCGTCCGGGAGGGGCGCCTGTCGGGAGCCCAGGCAGGATAGGAAGTGCTCGCACTCGGCGCGGAGCGGCTCCTCGGGGGGGAGGGGAACCGGGTCTGCCTCGGCCCTGTGGGCCACCGGGAGCTGC
>JAVEWA010000711.1:0-3418 GCA_034004785.1 Polyangia bacterium | reverse complement strand
GCAGCTCTGGCATGGCAGCCTCCGCCTCGTGCCGGAGGCCTAGCGGCACTCGGCCGCCCACGATGCCGGCCCCCCGGAGCAGGCTGCCGAGGCGCAGCATGGCCCTCGGGGAGTGCTGATCGCCGCGGCGCGCCGCACGCCGCAGGATCCGGGCCGCGAGAGGGCTCCCGGTGTGCTGGAGCGCGTCCAGCGCCTCTCCGGACCGCTCGTGCGGCGCCCGCTCGAGGAGCGCGGCGAGGATGGGCGCGGCCTCCTTGCCGCCGGTGCGGCCAAGGGCGCGCTCGATGGGCGGCGAGCCTGCTCCAGGAGCGCTGCCCTTGCGGGCGAGCAGGCTTAGGAGCGGGCTGACGGGAGCCTCTACGCCCAGGTTGGCTAGGAGCTTGAGGGCCAGGGGCCTCAAGAGGGGCTCCGCCAGGGAGGCCACCAGGGCTGGCGCGGCCTTCGAATCGGCGCAGCCCTCGAGGGCCTCCAGCGTCGCCAGGCGCAGGTTGGGATCAGGATGGGAGAGCCAGGGCAGGATGACCGGCAGGGCGCGAGGCCCCTCGAGGCTGCACAGGGCGGGCAAGGCCACCGCCGGCGCGACGGCGCCCGAGGAGAGCCCGTCCCTCAGGATCTGCCCCGCGCCGGGGGCTCTCAGGCGGGTCAGGGCCTGAATCGCGTGGGGGACGGCGGCTCCTCCAGACCGGGCCAAGCGAAGCAGCGCCGGGATGGCCGGGTCGCCATAGAGGCGGAGCGCCATGACGGCCTGCTCCGGGGCCTGCCCCGTGGAGGCGATGGACTCCAGGAGGGTCATGGAGCCCGGGTGACGGAGGCGGCCGAGAGCCATCAGGGCGGCGTCGCGTCCCTTCGACTCTCCGCCGCGGCTGGCCCTGGCCTCCAGGTGGGCGCGGAGCTTTTGACACCCGAGGCGGCCAAAGGCCTGGATCAGGGCGGGCAGCAATCCAGTGCTCCCCGGCTCGGAGCTGTAGATCGAGAAGAGGGTATTGCAGGCGCTCCGGTCCGCGGTCCGCAGGGCCTCGGCGAGGGCCGCGTCGCGATTGGGCGCGTTCTGATCGATGAGGCGGCTCCAGGGATCATGGGTGCCGAGGTCGTCGAGCAGGCCCTGGGCCCCTGCCAGGCCAGATCCATGTGTGACGGCGAGAGTCATGACCATGGCAGGGAGCAGGGGCGCCAGGCGCCCAGGGCGCCCTGGGCGCCCGAGACAGCCGAGACGCTCGAGACGGCCAAGGCCTTCTCTTCCCTGGCGGTTGCCTTGCCTTGGGACTTGCATCGGCAGAATCCTAGTTGTCCATGGCCCGAGGTGTCAACGGGCCCTCTTCCCACCTCTCGGCGGTCCGGGGCGAGGCCCTTCGTCGCCGGCGGATACGCCCCGGGTCAAGGAGCGAGCTTGTAGCCCACTTGTCTGACAGTCTGGATGTGACGGGGCCTGGCTGGGTCGCTCTCCAGCTTCTGGCGGAGGCTCAAGATGAAGTTGTTCACCGTGCGGGCGGTGCCGTCGTAGCTCCAGCCCCAGACCTGCTCGAGGATTGTCTCGCGCGCCACTGGCCTACCCATGGACCGGGCGAGGAGCAGGAGCAGATCGAACTCCTTGGCGGAGAGGACCACCTCCTGGCCCGATCTGAGGACCTGGCGGGCGGTGGGATCGATAACCACATGTCCGAAGGCGATCCTGGGTTGGCTGGCGATCGCCTCACGAGAGCGTCTGAGCAAGACCTCCACTCGGGCGAAGAGCTCGGGCAGCTCGAAGGGCTTGGTTACGTAGTCGTCGGCCCCGAGACCGAGCCCCTCGATCTTCTGCGCAGTGGTGTCCCTGGCCGAGAGTATCAGCACCGGCGCTCGCGAGCCGCGCTCCCGCAGCTCCGCGAGGATCTCGAGCCCGCTCATGCCCGGGAGCATGAGGTCCAGCAGGATCAGGTCTGGCCGTGCGTCGAAGGACTGCCTCAGGCCCTCGTCTCCGTCAGAGGCGGTGAGCACCCGGTAGCCCCTCAGCTGGAAGTTCATGGCGAGGCCCTCGCGCAGCGAGCGGTCGTCCTCGATGATCAGGAGGAGCTCGGATGGCTGGCCGTTCGGGAGCCTCGGGAGCTTCCCTGCTGTTTCGGTCATGACTGCTCACCTTCTGAGACAGGCAGATGGATCAGGAAACGGGCGCCTTCGCCCGTGGCAGACTCCACGAAGACCTTGCCGCCATGTGCGTCCACCATGTGCCTGACTATGGCGAGGCCGAGGCCCGCTCCCGAGGACTCTCTCCCGGGCTCGGTCTCCACCCGGTAGAAGGGATCGAAGATGCGGCCGTGCTCCCGTGCTGGGATGCCGACGCCGTTGTCCGAGACGGCGAGGAGCACATGGTCACCCTGGTCGCTGGCCTCAAGCCGGATCCTCTTCTCGCGGCCGGTGAACTTGTAGGCGTTGACGAGGAGGTTCAGGAGCAGGATGCCGATCCCGCGGGGATCGTGCCGGACCGCCGCCGAGGTCTGCACAGAGGCGGAGAAATCCACCTCGCCGGGGGGCAGCATCTTCTGGAAGCGCTCGGCGGTCTTCTCGACGAGGGGTCCAAGGGGCTCCACCACCGGGGAGAGCTCGAAGCGGTCCCGCGCCGCGGCCCGCCAGGTGAGCACGCTGTCGATCATGGTGCCCAGCCACTCGGTCTCCCTCAGGATGGTGTCCACGCTCTGGCGGGTGCGCTCGGGATCCGCCGCGAGGACGCCCATCTGGAGGGTCTGGGCGTACATGCGGATGGCGGAGAGGGGGGTCTTGAGCTCGTGCGTCACATTGGCCAGGAAGTCGGCCTGGAGCCTCGCGGTGCGGGACCGGCGCCCGAGGAGCACTGTTACCATGACGGCGCTCCCGATGGCCGCGGAGGTGAAGGAGATGGTCAGGACGCCGAGGATCACCGACTGAGAGCCGGAGCCCATCACCAGGGTTAGGATGCCCACCAATGTGGAGAGCAGCACCGGCACCAGGACTCCCGCCGCGAGGAGCACGATTGGCCCAGTCAGGGTGAGGTTCCGGCGCAGGCGCTTGATCCGGGTGACTCGCTGCTGGGTCATGTAGGGAGTTTACACCATTGCGCCTCGCCGGTGCCTGTCCCAGCCCGCCGGCCATCGAGCCCGGCTGCGCCATCTTGAAACCGCAAGAGGGGGCAGGTCAGGGGCTCTCTCGAGCTCAAGGGTTGAGGGCGGGGGCGACGCCGTCGTCGAGCAGCCTCGCGGTGACGGCCAGCTCTCGGCCCAGGCGTCCGGCGGCGGCGCCGAGGGGTCTCAGCGAACGCTCGAGCCGAGAGGTGGCCCAGCTCTCCACCGGGATGCCTCGCCTGTACTTGGACAGGAGGGTTGCGGGCTGGATCACGTCGCCGAGGAGGCGCACGCGGAGCTTCCAGGCCAGGGCCAGGCCGAGGGCGCCCCGCCTGGCGAGGCGTTCC
>JAVEWA010000710.1:0-3420 GCA_034004785.1 Polyangia bacterium | reverse complement strand
TCCTGGCGAGCTGCCTGCGCAGGACCGACACCGCCTCGGGCTCCTCTCCTATCGTGGCGGAATCGGGCAGGAGGATCTCCTGCCGCAGCGACACCTCCCACAGGGTCACCTGCTGATCCCCCGGGAAGCTCGTGTCGGGGGGAAGGGCCGACTCGGCCTGGCGCCCCGCTCCGACGGATCTATCCTCCGACCTGCGGCAGGCGGCGCCGAAAAGACAAGTCAACACCACCAGCGCAAAAATGACACAGGTCCTCTTGCCCGCAGCTCCCAGGGCTGAAGCCTCTTTGCACATACTCGATCGGGACCGGGGTCCAGGCATCCCGCGTTTCCTACAACACCGGACGGGACATGTCACTAGCTGGGCCCAAGGACCAGGCCTACAGCCGGTCGAGCAGGGCCTGGGCGGCCCTGCGAAGCCGCCCCCACTCGCTCAGCTCGGCCACGGCCTTGAGCTTGGCCACGAGGGTACGCGCCCGCTTCGGCTTCTCCTTTTCCAGCAGCTCGCCGATCCTCGCCATGGCCTCCTCCACGCGATCGGGGTCGGCTTGCTCGAGGAAGTGGGCGAGGGTCTCGAAATCCCTCGGCAGGCCGAAGACGGCCCTGTATGCATCGATGGCGGTCTGCCTCTTCTCCGGGCCGCTCGCGGCCTCTATGGCCGCGGCGAGCTCCTTGCGACGCGGGGCGTCCGTCTCCACCTTCACGCCGGTCTCCTCGTCCCTCTTCTCGACGAGCTTCGCGACGGCGCCCGAGGTGAAGAGCTCGTCGAGGGCGTTGCGGTAGCTCTTCGACGGGTCGCGGCCCCTCGGACCGGGGCCGCCCTGGGTGGGCTCTGGCCTCCGGTGCTGGCTCTTGTCTCGCTGGGCGTCGATCTCCTTCCAGCTCTTCTTGCGCTTCTCGCTCATGGGGGGCTCACCGGCGGGCCAGGCAGACCCGTGCAAGGGGAGGGTGTTCAGAAGCAGAGTGGGCAGCGGGCTGCCCGGAGCCTCTCCGGGCTCATCAGGCGCCCGAGCCGGCCTCCTCCGCCATGGTCGGGTTCTTGAGGGTCATGATGGCGTTGAACACGCCAGCGTTGATCTCCCGGGCCCGCTCCACCGGGACGGCGAAGCGGCTGGCTGCCCGCACCGCGAACTCCTCGTCGAGGCGCCCGAGCCGGAAGGCGTAGGCGAAGACCGATCGCCGATACAGGAACTCCCGCACCGAGGTGATGATCTCCTCGCGGATCTCGGCACTCACGAGGACGCTCGCCCAGCCGTCGAGGAGCTTGGCCTCGGCCTCCACGTAGTCCTCGTCCACGTAGGCCGTGATGTAGCCGTAGCCGAGGAAGGCCTTCTTCGCCTCGAGGCTCTCCAGCTTCTCGAGGTCCCCCTCGGTGAGCGGCGCGTTCCAGGCCGAGTCCGTGGGATCCGCGTTCGGGAAGAACTCGTCCACGAACTTCTCCAGGTAGGCCCGCTCCCGGGGATCCTCCACTCCATCGGCCATGGCTACCTGTGCGATGCCCCTCAGGCAGACCTCCCGCTCGGTTTCGCTAAGAGGCGTCGAGCGCAACAGCTGTTCGATGACCAGACCCATGGATCTCCTCGCTTTCCTTGCCTCCAGGACAGCGGCCTGGACGGGAAAAATCCTACGTTCATCGGCCCCGGTTGGCAAGGGAGGATTGACATGGATCGCCAAGGCATCGTAGGAGAAGATCTGAACTCCGGACCTGCGCGGAGGGTAAGCCGTGTATTTGCCCGCAACGCTCGGGGTGGGCACAAGGAGCGCATTCAATGAAGCAGATCTGGTTGAGCCTCGTGGTCCTGGTGCCCCTCGGGCTCGTGGCTCTCTCCCATGGCCTGTCCACCACCGCTTGCGGCGGGGACGATCTGGCGAAGTGCGGCAACGGCAAGGTCGAGAAGAACGAGCAGTGCGACTGCGGAACGGATCCCACGCGCCTGCCAGCGGGCTGCACCACAGTGAACGGCGGCACCAATGGGATCTGCAGCCTCCAGTGCCGCTTGAGGGCGGTAGTGACCAACGAGGTAAAGGTCCACTGGACCATCAATGGCCAGTCGTTCCTCGGCTCGGGCTCCTTCGACACCTGCAGCGACGTGCGGGCGAGCTATGTCCGGATCCGCCTCATCGGCGCCGGCGACTACTTCGTCGAGCGCACCAACCAGTCCTGCGGCGACTACGTCGCAATCTTCACCCATGACCCGGTGAACGCTCCCCTGCCGGTTGGACACTACACGGTGTATGCGGAGCTACAGTCGAGCGACGGATCCCCCCTCGCCCCGCCTGCCGACGCCGAGTTCGACCTGGTGGAGGGCTCCGACAACGATGTCTTTCTCGATTTCCCCCTCGAGAGCTTCTACGGCTACTCCACCATGACGGGAGACCTGCTCTATCGCCTGCACTGGGGCACCCTCGGCACGCGGTGCGCCGACTCCCAGCCCGCCGTGGCCACTCAGTCGGTGGTCCTCAGCCAGGGGGGCGTCCCCCTTTCCGGCTACCCAGCCACGGGAGCCTGCTCGGACTCCACCGCCACCCTGGAGGACCTCGCCCCTGGCAGCTACGACATCAAGGTGGAGGGCTTCGACTCATCGAGCGCCCTCACCCACTGCCAGCAGGCCGTGCTGAAGGTGGGCGCCGGCGTACAGCCCGCGTACCAGATCGAGGTGCCAACCCTGGACGCCTCGGCCTGCGAGTAGCGATCCCTCCTTGTCCGTCCAAGAGTCGGGAGGATCTGGGATCGGCCTGCTCGTCCGGGAGGTGTGAATGTCCATCCATCGCCTCTCCATCGCGATCCTGCTCGCTCTCCCCAACACCGCCAGCGCCGCGCCGCCCACCTGGCCGCGGGCCCAGCCGGTGTGGGAGGAAGGCTTCGACTCCGCCTCCCTGCCCGAGGGCTGGGAGGACCAGGGAAGCGGCAGGATCACCCTGTCTGCCGGGGCCTCCCTGCCCCCCACCGCCCGAGGCCTCGCGGTGAACGTCCAAGGGGAGGGCCAGGCCTACCTGCAGCTCTACAACCTGACGCCCTGGCCCCACCGGGAGTTCCCGAGGGACACATACTTCAGCCTCTGGCTACACCCGAACAACGTGCAGATCCCGCCCGGCCAGGCGATCAGCCTCGTGCGGATGAGGGACGCCGACTGGAACGTCATGGCGGGCGTGCGGCTCCGCCAATCCAGCGCCTCCTACGAGCTGCTGCTAGAGCTCCCAGACGGCAGCCTGGATCAGGCGGCCATCCCCATCGACGGCGACTGGCACGAGGTCATGCTCGGCTGCCGGCCTGGAGACTGGATCGGCCTCTGGGTGGACGGCGCGGCTGGGCCGCTCGTCTCGGACGTGAGCCACGAGGCAGATCACGTCCGCGTGCTGCTCATCGGCAAGGCAGACGGCCACTGGAGCGGCGAGACTCCCTCCGGGACTCTCTACCTGGAC
>JAVEWA010000709.1:0-3425 GCA_034004785.1 Polyangia bacterium | reverse complement strand
CGGTCAGCCCTAGCACGCACTCCGAGCAGGCGCGGCAGCGCTCCTCGAAGATCCCTAGGGAGCGGTTCACGCCGATGAAGGTCGTGTTCACCATGGGCAGCACGGGCTTCGAAGGGAAGCGCTCCGCCAGGAACTGCACGCCGGCGCCGCAGGCCATGGAGAGGAGCGCCTCGTAGCCCTCCACCCGCTCGTCCAGCTCGGAGAGGAACTCCATGTCGCACTGCCGCAGCACGGTCACGGTGTCGATCTCGAGGGGGTTTCCGGCGAGCTTCCGGGCCATGTCTATCTCGGCGCTCAGGATCCCAGCCTCCTTCTCGCCCCCCACCAGGCACACCGCCACGCAGGTGCCGCAGCCGAGGTTCAGGACCTTCCGGTAGGGTCCCACCAGCTCCAGGATCTCGGGGATGGGTTTTCGCTGTCCGACGATCATGATCCCTCACGCCAAGTGCGCTCTCCCAAGGGCGCGCCGAGTATTGGAGCCGCGTCGCCGGCCGCCCGTTTTACGCCCGCAGCGTAGCGGGCGTAAAAGCCGTATGCAAGGTCCATCTCCGGGGTGCTATCCTCGGACTCATGCGCACCCCCGGTCTTCCTCTCCCCTTCCGGCCCGGCCGCTGCCCGCCTCCATTCGGCCTGGCCGCCCTCTCGCTCTGCCTCGCCGGATGCGGCGACTCGGCCCCAGCGGACGAGCCGGACGCCACTGCGCCGCTCCTCTTCAGGCTCCCGGTGCAGAACACCGACGGCCGCCTGCTCCAGGACTGGGTCATCGGAGTGGATCACGACCCGGTCGATTACGGCACCCAGACCACCAAGTGCCTGAGCTACGCTGGTGAGATCAGCTTCCCCTACTGCTACGATCAGCACTCGGGCACGGACTTCCTGCTCGACGGCGGCTTCGACGCAATGGATCAGGAGGTCGCCTGGGTGGTGGCCGCCGCCGACGGCACGGTCATCGAGACGAGGGACGGCAACTACGACCGCTGCCACGCCGACGTCAACTTCCCCGGCGGGATCAACTGCGACGGCTTCGAGATGCGCGCCAACTACGTGATCCTGGAGCACAGGGGCGGCGTGCGGACTTGGTACTGGCACCTCAAGCAGGGCACGGTGGCGGTCTCGCAGGGCCAGCTGGTCGCCTGCGGCGAGCCCCTCGGGCTCATCGGCAGCTCGGGCCGCTCCGCCATGCCCCACCTGCACTTCGAGGTCCACGGCCCGGACGGCGAGGTCATCGATCCCTATGCTGGCCCCGCCTCCCAGCCCGAGTCCTGGTGGGTGGAGCAGGACGGCCCCTACGACAAGCCCGGCGAGCGGTGCCAGGGCGGCCTTTGAGCTGCGCCGACCGTAGCGCGAACGGCTTGACGCAAGGCAGGGACCGGAACGAGGATGTCCGACGTGGGCTCGAAAGACAGGGACACCAGCGTAGCCGACCAGGTGGTGGATGAGCTCCTCTCCGAGGGCGCGGTCGCCGTCCCGGGCCGCTTCGGGCTGGACCGCGAGGTCGCCAGGCAGAAGCTCAGGGACTTCCAGGTGGCGGAGCCCTGGTCGTATCCACTGGATCTGCTGGGCGCTGCCTGCAGCCTGGGCGCCACATGGATGGAGCTCCGGGTGGAGGGACCGAGGCTCGGCCTCCGCTTCGACGGCCGGCCCCTCACAGAGGAGGACTTCGGGGAGCTCTACGACGCGCTCTTTGCAGGCGGTGACGACGAGGGCCTCGAGGCCCGCAGGATGATCGCCAGGGCCATCGGCGCGGCCCAGGGCCTCGGCGCGGCGGCCATCCGGATCTCCTCGGGGGACGGCAAGACCGGCGCCCTGCTGGTGGCTCGAGCCGAGGACAAGGACGAGATCCGCGCCTTGGAGCCCGCGCCCAGCTTCACCGAGATCCAGCTCGAGCACGGCCGCGAGGGCCGCGGCGGGCTCTCCAGGGCCGAGGTCGCCCGGCGCATCTGCGACTACGTCCGCCGGCGCGGTATCTACACCGGCGCCAAGGTCAGCTTGAACGGGGAGCTCCTACCCGACGGCTGGGCGATGCCAGAGGCGACCACCCGGCTCGCCTTCGGCGACTCGGAGCAGGGGGGCGCTCTGCGCGGCGTCCTCGGCGCGACGCCCAAGGCTGATCTCGCCGCCCCGCGGATGGACGTCGGGCTGATCCGCCTCGTCTCGAGCGGAGTGCTGGTCGAGACCCTGGAGCTCGATGGCCTGCCCCCTGGGGCGACGGCCGTGGTGTCGGACTCGCGCTTTCGGACGGATCTCGGCGGCGGAAAGGTGCTGCGGGGCCCGGCGCTCGAGTCTGCGACCGCGGCGGCCCTGGGCGCCCTGGCCTCCCTGATGGAGCGCCTTGGGCACTACCGGGTCGAGATCACGGATTGCGAGCCCTCCCGGGCCAGATGCATGGCCTTCACCCCCAGCCCCGAGGCCGGCCGCGACGTCCCCATCCCCTCCTTCTACGTCCTCGAGAGGCCTAGGGGCGCCGCCAGGGCCCTCGAGGCAGTGAAGCGCCTGCTCAGGGTCTCGGCCTGGGGCCTCTACATCTCGCCTGCCCTGCTGTTCCCAAAGCTCATCCTCTATCTCGCCGAGATACCCGAGGGGGACTACCTCATAGTGGCCTTCGTGCTCTGGGTGGTGGGCTTCTTCGCCCTCTTGAACGCCTTCTTGCTGCTCCACTTCCTGGCCGGGCCCAGGGATGGCCGCAAGCAGGTGCTCTCATGGGTCAAGGGGGGCCAGACCCTCTCGAGAGCTCTTGGTCTGCTCGGCCAGAGCAAGCCACTGCCACCCAATCCACCGGACCTGGATGGGCTTCGAGGCGTCCTCCCTGCCAGGGGTTGTTTAGTCCTCAGAGGCCGCATTCTCGAGGATCCAGACCGGCGGAGCGGCGACCCGGCGGTGCTGCGCGACACCTGGCTGGTCCAGGGAAAAAAGGCCGCGCGCCTCACAGCCATGCAGCGCTTCACCTTGGACCTCGAATATGGCGACCAAGAGACGGTGGAGGTGGCGCTGGAGTCCGCACCCTTCATCGCCGCGCCCTACCGGGCCGAGGCCCTGCCCGCGAGCCTCTCTCCAGAGGTCCGCTCAAGGGTCGCGGCCCACTTCTCCAGCAAGCTCGAGCGGGGGCTCGACGCCGTCCTGGCAAAGGGGCGGACCGCGGTCCTCATGCCAGGTGACCGGATCGAGCTGGTGCTGCCGCGAGGCGCCAGGCTCTTTTCGAGGAGAGGCGATGATCGGGGCGATGGCGGCCCTCCCTGCGTCATCAAGCAGCTCGATCCCAGTCCGGGCCGGAACCGATCGCCAAAGGAGCCCACATGAAGCAGCTCGCCATCCTCATCTCGTGCTTCGCAGTGACGGTGGCGGGCCTCGCCTTCTTCACGGAGTACGAGAACAGCCTGTCCCTCACCCAGGTGGGCGGCCTCCATACGATTGGCTTCGGCCCCGAG
>JAVEWA010000708.1:0-3429 GCA_034004785.1 Polyangia bacterium | reverse complement strand
TCTCAGCCTCCCCCCTCGCGAAGAATCGGCCTCCCGAGCCAGGGCTGGCTGTGAACGGTCGAAGGGCGCCTCACGGATCGAGGATCCAGGTCAAGCCCGGAGCCCTCGTGCTGCTCTCCGCCGATGACGGCACCGACCCTGATGGGCACGGCCTCTTGACCCCCATGCTCGAGGCGGAGGATGGAAGAGGAGGCAGGAAGGGCTCGCTCACCCTCGAGGCGCCCGAGGATGGAGACCTGGAGGTCCGGCTCTCCCTCAGGGACAGCCACGGCGCCCTGGGCCTAGCCCGGGTCGTGCTGACCACGACCGCCCTGACCTCGCCCACCCCTCCCGGAGCAGGCGAGCCGACGGAAGACTGTGACAGCGCTGGACGCGCCGTGCTCTGGGGCGCCCTGGCTGTCCTCCTCCTTGGAGCAGCGCTGGTATTTCTAGGCAGAAGACGGAGGGTCTAGCAGAAGCCCCAATGGAGGGTCGTCGCGTCCGGATCACACCGCGGGCGACGTGGGGGGCCTCGGCCTGGGAGCGGCGGCCGAAGGGGGCGGCGCGCTCGCAACCTGGGTGGCCTGGGTGTCCACTACCTGGCCGAGCACGCCAGGGAGATCGATACCTGCCTGGCGGGCGAGCTCGTGCATGGGTGGCAAGGATCCTATGAGGCCCTTCAGAAATCCTGCGGTGGAGCCGCCGCTACCCGAACCTCCGCCGTCCCAAACCGTGATCTTGTCGATCTTCAGGTTCTGGATCGCCTTCACCTGCTCCGAGACCAGCTCGGTGAGCTTCTCGATGATTAGCAGGGTGGGCGCCAGCTCCTTCTTGGTGCCGCAGGCGTTCAGGAGCTCCAGGTAGCCCTTGGCCTTGGCCTCGAGGACCTTCTGGGTTCCCTCGGCCTCGGCGCGGAACTTGGCGAGCACACCGTCTGCCTCGCCCTTGGCGATGCGCCGGATCCTCTCGGCCTCGGCCTCGGCCTCCACCTCGATCTTCTTCTTCTCAACCTCGATCTGGGCGAGCTGCTCCTTCTCCAGCTTGGCGAGCTCCGCCTCCTTCTCAGCCCGGAGAACGTCGCGGTTGGCGTTGGCGAGGGCCACGTCGCCGGTTCGCTTTGCCTCGGCCTGCCGCCTGGCCAGCTCGGCGTTGGCGTCGGCGATGCTCGCCTTGGACTGGTTCTCCCCGCCCACGGCGTCCGCCTCGAGGGCCGCCACCGCCACGCGCTGCTCGCGCTCGGCGTTCTTCTTGCCGGTCTCGGCCTTGGCCCACTGCTCGGCCACCGCCACCTCCTGGAGCCTCCTGGCCTCTGCCTCGCCGGCCACTCCCTCGGCCTCGTAGGAGGAGACCTTGATGCGCTGGTTCTTCTCGGCCTCCTTCTGGCCCATCGCTGACTCGGCCCGGAGCCGCGCCACGCTCACGTCCTTGTCGCGCACCGCAGTGACCTGGCCGATCTCGCCCTTCTTCTGCGCCTCTGCCACCTCCACCTTGGCCTCGTTGATGGCCTCGGCCGCCGCTTTCTGACCGATGGCGTCGATGTACCCCGAGGCGTCCGTGATGTCCCGGACGTTCACGTTGATGACCTTGAGGCCGATCTTGTTCAGCTCGGACTCGACGTTGGTGTTCACTTTCTGGAGGAACTTGTCGCGGTTCTGGTTGATCTCCTCGATCTCCATGGTGGCGATGACGAGGCGCATCTGGCCGAGGATGATATCGCGGGCCTGATCCTTGATCTCCTGGTCGCGCAGGTTGAGGAGCCTCTCGGCCGCGTTGTTCATGATGTCGGGCTCGGTCGAGATGCCCACCGTGACCGTGGAAGGCACGTTCACGCGGATGTTCTTCAGGGACAGAGCGCCGGTCAGCTCGATGTCGATGGTCATGGGCTCGAGGGTCAGATAGGCGTAGTCCTGGATGAGGGGCCAGATGAACTTGCCGCCTCCGTGCAGGCACTTGGCAGCCTGAGCTCCGGCGACCTTGCCGTAGATGACCAGCACCTTGTTGGATGGGCAGCGCCTGTAGCGCTTGACCACGAGGATGATGCCCGAGAGCATCACCAGAACCACGACTCCGATCAAGATGACCGAGAAGGGAGTCATGCCAATACTTCGTAATGCATCCATTCTATCCTCCTCCTGTTAGGCGCCGCTTGACGCTGCCGACTGATGTCGAGAAGACTACCCCAATGCAAAACCAGCCTGGTCGCCTCTACGCCCTCTCCTGGTCCTGCGGTCTGACCACCATGATCTGGCCGTCCCTGACGTCGATAACCTTCACGAGGGTCTCGGAAGGGATCTCCCCTTCCTCGCTGACCGCACGATAGATCTGCCTGCGATCCGATACCGTCACCTCGACCTGTCCTGTCCCCTCTCCTCGGGCCGGGATCACGAGGTACACCCTTGCGAGGTGCCCGATGGCTTCCCTAAGATCCACCTTGGGCTCGGCGTTCAGCTTGTTTATGGCGAACATTATGCCCGTATTGAGCGCCATCATGGTAAGCCCGAACCCGATTGCCGAAAAGAAGGCAGTGAGCTTGCTGGTCTCCCACTCCTTGATGCAGGCCAGCCCCATCCAGCCAGCTCCCATGAAGAAGGCCAGCACCGACTGCAAGGAGAAGATGGCGAAGACCCCGGTGGAGTCGGCGTGACCCGCGCCGTCGGCGTCCCCGCCTCCGGCGTCTCCGCCGAAGAGCACCAGGAGCACCTTGATGACGAACAGCACCGAGCCCGCGATGGCGAGCACCCAGTAGGCGGACTCGTGGTCAATGGTCAGTGCGAACACGGGGTGTAACATCCGCGCCTCCCTCTGGGATCCGGGGCACACTCTCCCAGGCCCAGGCGTCAACGTCAATCGGAAAGGGCTGCGAGCTCCATAGCCCGTCCCATGTCTCAGCGCGCGAGCTTGCGGAGGTCAACCGGACCGCCGCAGTCCGAGCAGAAGGCCATGGCGGTCTCGACAGCCTTGCGAGCGAGAGCCTCTGCGTCGAATTCCTGGTGGTAGAGCACCTGGAGCGCGCCGAGGGCGTAGTCCGCGCCCGCCCCGATGGCGAAGAACCTCTGGATCCGGGACACGGTCAGGTGCGAAGCCACGTGGAAGATGCCCCCCGGGTGGACGATGAGGAACTCCGAGTCCAGATCCGCGAAGGGGGTGTCCTCATCCGCGGCGCGGTCCTCCACGAAGGAGTAATGCTCCCTGAGGTCCTCCCAGAACTTGAGGAAGAAACGGAACACCTCCTGCCGGCTGCCGAGGGCGATCTTCTTCTTGTCCCTGAGGTAGTCCTCGAGGAGGTTCCCGTAGAGCGCCCACCCGGCGCAGCCGAGGACCGCCTCTCCCGCCTCCATGATCTTCTCGGCCCGCAGGTTCTCGATGGGCTGGGTGTGCATGTCGAAGCTGGTCTTGGTGTCGGCGGCCAGCACGAGCTCCGGGCCCTTCTCCACCGCCACCAGGATGGTC
>JAVEWA010000707.1:0-3434 GCA_034004785.1 Polyangia bacterium | reverse complement strand
TGGGTGCCAGGCCTCGCGCCCCACTCCTGCTCGCCGCCCCCGAAGAGGGCCCCCGGTCTGCGCGAGCGAGCCACCAGGGCGCCGATCCCCCTTGGCCCGGCCAGCTTGTGGCCCGACAGGGACAGAAAGTCGGCCTGCCAGGCCTCGGGCTCCACCTGGAGCCGCCCAAAGGACTGCACCGCGTCGGAGAGGGTCAGGCAGCGGGGCGCGCGACGCTTGACTCCGAGGAAGGCCTCGGCCACCGGCTGGATGGTGCCGATCTCGTTGTTCACGTGCATCAGGCAGGCGAGCAGGGTCTTGGGAGTCACCGCGGAGGCGAAGCGCTCGGGGTCCACCCTTCCGTCCGGCTCGGGCGGCACGGTGGTCACCTCGAAGCCCCGCCGCCGGGCAATGGCCGCGGAGCCCAGCACCGAAGGGTGCTCGATGGCGCTCACCACGAGGTGCCCGCCGTCGCGGTCCGCGAGAGCCCCGAGCAGGCCGAGCCCGTTCGACTCGGTGCCGCCGCTCGTGAAGATGACCGAGTGGGGCTTGACCCCGAGGCCGGAGGCGATCTCCCCGCGGGCCGCCTCGAGCCGCTCCGCCGCGGCGCGGCCCGCCCCGCTTATCGAGGACGGGTTTGCTGGCGCCTCGGCGTAGGCAGCCTCCACGGCCAGGGCCGCCTCCTTGCAGAGGGGCGTGGCGGCGGCGTGGTCGAGGTACAGGGTCTTGGCGGGCGCGGGGCTCATTGGGAGGGCTCTAGCAAAGGGGCCCGGCCTTGGCAACCCGGCGCAGCGGATTGGCGGTTGGACAAGCTGGGCGAAGGGCAGCCGGGCGAAGGGCAGGCGATCCCGACTGGGCGGGCCATGCCACTTCATTTCCAGGAATGGGGAAGGCAGGATGAGCCTCGCGGTCGCCCTGATCCCGACGGGCGGGTCATGCCGCTTCATTTCCAGGTACTGGGAGGGTAGGATGAGCCTCGCGGTCGCCCTGATCCCGATGCCAGGTTCGCTAGGCAAGGTGCATGGGCTACCAGGAGAACATCACCTGGGGATGCCCCAGACACCGAGGAGCCGCTTTAAATGACCCCATCAGACCTCGAGACGCGCATCGACAAGGCCGCTTCCCTCATCAGGGACCGCCTCGGAAAGCGGAGACCCGGCGTGGGGCTCATCCTGGGCTCGGGCCTCGGGAGCTTTGCATCGCGCCTCGACGACGCCCTGGCCATCCCCTACGCCGAGATCCCCGGCTTCCCTGTATCCACCGTGGCAGGTCACGCCGGACGCCTGGTTGCAGGGACAGTGGGCGGCTCCGAGTGCCTGGTCATGCAGGGCCGGGTCCACTACTACGAGGGCCACGACCTAGACCTGGTGGTGCTGCCGGCGCGGGTGCTGGTCTCCCTAGGCTGCAAGGTCCTCGTGGTCACCAACGCGGCGGGCGGCATCCGCCGCGACCTCGCGCCGGGCGACCTCGTGCTCCTCGTGGATCACCTGAACCTCATGGGCGCGAACCCTCTTCGCGGGCCGAACCCCGACTTCCTGGGCCCGCGGTTCCCGGACATGAGCACTGCCTACGACCCGGAGCTTCGCAAGCTCGCCAGGCGCGTCGCCCGGGCCTCGGACGTGGACCTCAAGACAGGCGTCTATGCGGCCCTCCAAGGGCCCACCTACGAGACCCCGGCCGAGATCCGGATGCTCGCCGCCCTGGGCGCGGACCTCGTGGGCATGTCCACCGTGCCCGAGGTCATCGCCGCTCATCACATGGGCGCGAGGGTCCTCGGCATGAGCTGCGTCACCAACCTTGCGGCGGGCATCTCCCCCACAAAGCTCTCCCACGAGGAGGTGGCAGAGACCGCATCCCGGGTGGAGAAGACCTTCGTGGGCTTCGTCTCGGCCCTGGTGCCCGAGCTGGCCAGGGACAAGGAATAGGATCGCCCATGGGCTGGTTGCCCATACGTCACCGCAAGCGAGGGATGACCATGAAAAGAACGCTCCCATCCAACATGGCCGCCCTCGCCCTGGCGGCTCTGCCCCTTTTCACCCTGGGCGCCGCACTGGGGGGCTGCTCGAAAAAGGCCAAGGATTCCGAAGGGTGCTCCAAGGACACCGACTGCAAGGGGGACCGGGTGTGCGAGAAGGGCTCCTGCGTCATGCCAGGCGAGGTGCCTGCCAAGGGCCCCCTGGCGGGCCTGCCAGGGAGCGGGCCCGGCGGCCAGGGAGCGGGCCCGGGCTGGCAGGGCCAGAAGAACCCCGGCGCCCCGGGTGGCCAGGGCGGCCAAGGCGCCCCCGGCGGCCAGGGCGGCCAGGGTGGTCAGGGCGGGCCCGGCTCTCCAGGAGGTGGAGGCTTCCTCACGCCGGGCGGGCCCCAGGGCCCGGGTGGCGGCGCTCAGTCCGGGATCCCTCCCATCAAGATCTGCATTGGCGGGAAGTGCATGACCATGGGCCAGGACTTCGGCCAGAACCCCGACGACATCACCAAGCTCTTCGGCCTGGCGCGCGAGCTCATCCTGGAAGGCCTCAGCTCCCCTCCCGGCGGCGGGCCCAAGACCAAGACCAAGATCGAGCTCTGCGTGGGCACCCAGTGCATCACCCTGGACGACAGCCTCAAGAACGACCCCGGCGCAATCCTCAGGCTGCTCGGCCAGCTCGGCCCGAGCCTCTTCGGGCAGCTCCTGCAGCAGGGCTTCGGCCCTGGAGGCGTCTTTGGCGGGCCTCACCAGCGCCGCGGGCAGCCCCATGGCAGGCGAGGCCTGCCGCCCCTGCCCGGCTCCCCCGGCTCCCAAGGCTCTTCCGGCTCTCCCGGCTCCCAAGGCTCTCCCGGCTATCCCGGCGCACCCGGAGCCCCTGGATCCCCGGGCAGCCCTGGAGCCGGAGGCGTCTCGCCCTCCTCTGCCCCGGGGGCCGCGCTCCGGGACTTCGACTCCATCGCCCAGGCAGCGGGCAACGCCACCGGGCAGGAGGCCGAGCTCGGGCAGCTCTCCATCACCTCTGTGGCCGACGACCGCGTGGTGGTCGAGGGCCCGGGCCGGGAGATGATCGTCCTGAAGGTCACCGCGGCGAGCCGGGAGCTCCTCCCCAGGCTCCGCATGGCCACCGGCAAGGTCACCCTCAGGTTCCGCGTCCTCTCTCCTCCTGTTGGCAAGATCCTGCACGGCGAGCTCCTCGCCATGCGCTGACCTCCCGTCTGCCATCCGCCGGGCACGCACCAATCGCGCGACGGCCACCCGACGGCCACCCGACGGACACGCGCAGGCCAGCCGACGGCCACCCGACGGACACCCGACGGACACGCGCAGACAATCCGCCGACCACGCGCCCATCGCGCGACGGACAGCCGACGGACAGCCGACGGACACCCGACGGACACCCGCAGACAATCCGCCGACCAAGCGCCCATCGCGCGACGGACAGCCGACGGACACCCGACGGACACCCGACGGACACGCGCTGGCAATCCAC
>JAVEWA010000706.1:0-3435 GCA_034004785.1 Polyangia bacterium | reverse complement strand
GCGGAAGTCCACCACGCGGAGGCAGGCGGGGTCGCGCTCCCCGGTGCCTGGATCGATGAAGCTGTCGGTGTCGATGGCCAGCATCACGCGGGCGGGCGCGTCGTTCACCGGGGCGCCGGGCTCCCTCCAGGGCGCCCAGCCTCCGATGCAGATCGCGGCCTGGTTGTTGCCCGGGGCGTCCTTGAGCTGCTCGATGACCCGCTCCACGCCCGGCGCGAGCCAGGTGCCGTAGATGTAGGTCTCGTTCTCGGCGAGCTCGGTGCCCATGAGGTACCTGAGGAAGTAGGACTCGACGTAGTCCATGGACTCCACGGGCGGGGGCAGGGCGAGCAGCGGCGGCATCTCCGGGATGAGGGGCCTCTGGCCCGGCTGGTCGATCTGCACCGTGACGAAGGGGAACTCGAGGCGGCGCTGACCAACGTAGGAGCCGCGATCGATCTCATAGACGTTGCGCGGCCTGTCGCCCTTGATCAGCGCGTAAACGAGCTGGAACCAGGCGTCGGGAAGGGTGGTTGCCTTGAAGAGCTGGACGTCCATTGGCTCGCCTCGGGGTGCGGTGGATGTGGTCTGGGTCGGGGCGGCCGGCTCGACTGACGCCATCCTGGCCGCGGGTTGCCTTCCTAGCCTCCGAAGATCGCGTCGCGGTTTGCCAGAGAGACCGCCTCCACCTGCTTGTGCAGGGATCTGCCCCGGCTGTCCATGGTGACCACCACTGGAAAGCGCTCCACCTGGATCACCCAGAAGGCCTCTGGCACGCCGAGCTCCTCGAGGAGGTGGACCTCGGTGACCCGCTTCACGCAGCGGGCGAGCAGCGAGGCCGCGCCTCCGATGGCGTGCAGGTACACCGCGCCCTCGGACTTGAGGGCGGCGAGGGTCTGCGGGCCCATGCCGCCCTTGCCTATTACGCCACGCACGCCGTAGTCGGCGATTACCTTGCCCTGGTAGGGCTCCTCCCTGATGGAGGTGGTGGGCCCCGCCGCCGTGAAGACCCAGCGGCCTCGCGCCTTCTGCACCACCGGGCCGCAGTGGTAGATCACCGCGCCCTCCAGGATTGGCCGCAGCCAGGGGCGGTAGGCCTCGGTCATGTACTTGTGGGCGGCGTCCCTGGCGGTGACGAGCCTGCCGGTGAGGGACACTGGATCGCCCACCTTGAGGCTGCGAGCGTCGGCTTCGGTCATGGGCACCTTGAGATCGATCATGGTCTTGGCTCCCCTTGCAGTTGCCTCTAGCCGCGCTCCGGCGCCACCTTGAAGGCGCCATCCGGGCCGAGGGTTAGGGTCATTCTGCGGCAGGCCCAGCACATGTAGGCGATGGAGACGAAGTAGCTAGCGGGCAGCCGGTGGGCGATGCCGATCTTCACGCCGAGGGCCGTGGTCTGGCCGCCGAAGCCCATGGGGCCCACGCCGAGGGCGTTGATGGAGTCGAGGCAGCGCCTCTCCAGCTTGTGAAGGGCGGGATCCGGGTTCTTGTCTCCGAGGACCCGCAGGAGCTGCTCCTTTGCCACCAGGTAGGAGCTGAGCCTGTCCCCGCCGACCCCCACGCCGAAGATGCCGGGCGCGCAGCCCTTGCCCTGGGCCCGGTGGGCCGAGTCCACCACGGTCCTGAAGACGCCCTCCAGATCCCTGCCCGCGCCCAGAGACTTGTCCGGCAGGGTGTACTGGATGGAGACGTTCTCGCAGCCGCCCCCCTTGAGCATGAGGCTCACGCGGAGGCTCTTCTTGGCGTGCTGGTGCCAGTGGATCTGCGGGTTCTCGATGCCCACGTTGTCCCCGGTGTTTTTGCCGGTGACGGGGTTGACCACGTTGGGCCGGAGGTAGCCCTTCTTGGTGGCCAGGCGCGTTGCGCCGAGGATCGCCGCTCGAAGCTCGGCCTCGGGCAGCTCGAGCGGCGCCTCCACGAAGTAAAGGTTCGTGCCCGTGTCCTGGCAGATGGGCGTGGACTGAGCCCTGGCCAGGGAGACGTTCTCCAGGATAACGTCAAGGGCTTCCCTGGCGATGGAGCCCTTCTCCTCCTTCTTCCGCGACTTCGAGAGGGCCTCCTCCACGTCGGGGGGAAGATCGCAGGAGGCTCTTCGGATGAGCTCGAGCATGGCGGGTTTCAGCAGCTTCTTTTCCATGTGTCCGTGACCTCGACAGGGTGTTCTCTTCTCGGGAGGGGAGGATAACGCCGGGCAGGGCGGATGTCACCCGGCCAGGCGCCCGTGGCTCAAGGCTTCACGCGAGAGCGTCAGTCCCCTGCCCAGCGCCGCCCGCCGTCCGCGGTGCGGAGCCTGCCGAGGCCTCCGTCCAGGACGAGCAGGGCCAGGCGTTGGGCGTCGTGTCCAGGCACCAGGGCCCAGGATCTCACCGGCCTCTGGAGGTATGCCACCGGGCGCGCCGAAGCGAGGATCCCCGCGCACCCAGGGTCCCTTCGCTGGAAGATCACCTGGCCGTCCCTTGCCAGCACCAGGATCGACCGGCGCGTGGCGGCCAGCAGCACGTCCTGGAGCCGGCTCGATGAGACCCGCTCGGGCTTCCCGCAGGTCTCGCCGTCGCAGGTCGCGTAGCTGAAGCGGCCCTCGCCTTCGGACCAGGCCAGGGCCACCCGCCCCTCGAAGCAAGCCAGGCGCACCAGGCCTCGCGCCTCCAGCCCTGGCAGGGCCACCCCTGGCGCGCCCGGGCGCAGCCGAACGAATCGGCCCCCAGGGCCTCCAGGCAGCGATCCGACCCAGGGGCGCCCATGTCCGTCCAGCAGGTAGATCCTCTGGCCAGAGGTCCTGCACAAGCCGAGGATTGGTCTAGGCTTGCCAGCGCCGAGGAGCACTCGGGGCCCGATCTGTGGACCGGCTGGCGCGGGCTTCGTCTTCTCCGCCGGGGGCTTGATCTTCTCCCCGAGGTGCTTGCCCTGCTTGGGGGCCTCGGCCGCCCGAGCCCCCTTGGAGAGCTCCAGGGGCAAAAGGGCCATCTGGCCGCCGAGGGTGGAATAGACGAGGATCGGCTCGGCGCCCTCGGTGAAGTGGAACCTGGGGGGCACCTCGGGGTCGGCGTCCTCGGCGAGCACCAGGGGGCGCTCCCAGGTGCGGCCGCCGTCGGTGGAGCGCAGGAGCCCGAGGACGAGGCCGGGGCCCCTCGGCGCGCCGAGGAGCACCAGACGCTCAGGACCTCGGACCAGGCCCGCGATGGCCTTGGAGACGGCGCCCGGCGCGGGCGCCCAGGCCACCGGGATCGTCTCGGGAAAACGCTGTGGGTAGTGCCCCAGGTGGAGGGCAGTGCGCCCGGCGCGGGGATCCCACGAGAGGCGCGAGTAGAAGACGGCAGGGGCGGGCGCGCTGCCCTCTGGGAGGTCCAGATCCATCCACCGGAGCGACGGATCCCGCGGGGCAGGGGGAGCGGGAGCCAGCTTGCCCGCCTGGGCCGTGCTTGGATTCCCCTGCCGCCCGGGGGGGGATCGGAAGAG
>JAVEWA010000705.1:0-3436 GCA_034004785.1 Polyangia bacterium | reverse complement strand
GAGAGGGATCCCCGCGCGAGACACGGTGACGCCATACACTCTCACCCCGCGCTGCTCGGCGCGCGACCTTTCGAGCCTGCGGGACATCGGCAAAAGAGCTCCTCGTGGCCCTGGGCCACGGCAAGACCTCGCGAGAGGCGACACGGGCGGGTGAACAAAGAGAAGAATGACCATCCCTGGAAAGCGAAGCCTCACATGCACGACACCAGAATAGACGCGGAAAACCTGGACCGGGTGAGCCACCTCGTGCGCTCGATCCAGCGAGAGATCGCCAAGGTCTACATAGGCGAGCCAGCCACCGTCCAGATCCTGCTGACGGCCCTGGTGGCCCGCGGACACGTCCTACTGGAAGGTGTCCCCGGCGTGGCGAAGACCACCCTAGTGAAGGCCTTCGCCCAGACTCTGGGCTGCTCCTTCAAGCGCATCCAGTTCACTCCGGACCTGCTCCCATCGGACATCACCGGGACCTACATCCTCGACATGCGGGATCACTCCTTCGTCCTGCGTGAGGGCCCGATCTTCGCGCAGATAGTGCTGGGCGACGAGATCAACCGCGCTCCCGCCAAGACCCAGTCAGCCCTCCTGGAGGCCATGCAGGAGAGGCAGGTAACAATCGAGGGGCAGACCCGGCCCCTCGCGCCGCCCTTCATGGTTCTCGCTACCCAGAACCCCATCGAGCACGAGGGGACCTACCCACTGCCCGAAGCGCAGGTGGACAGGTTCATGATCAAGCTCCTCCTGTCCTACCCGCGGGAGGACGCGGAGCAGCGGATGCTCCAGACCTACAACGAGCCCCTGCCCGAGCTGAAGGTCGTGGCTCGCGCAGAGGAGCTGGTCTCGCTTCAGGAGATTGCCACCCGCGTGCACATCGAGAAGGAGCTCTTGCAGTACATCCTCGGCCTCGTGACCTTCACGAGGAGCCACAAGCGCATCTTCCTCGGAGCCTCCCCCAGGGCAGGGCTGAACCTGCTCTACGCCTCCAAGGCCTGGGCGCTCCTTTCCGGGCGAGACTACGTCCTGCCCGACGACGTCAAGGGTCTCGCTCCCCATGTGCTCTCCCACCGCATCCTCCTGACTCCAGAAGCGGAGCTGGAGGGTCTGGCCCCCAAGCAGGTTGTGCGGGAGGCCCTGGAGCGCGTGCCGTACCGGGGAGCCCAGCCCGCATGATCCGAAGGTCCCGCTCCAATGGATCGGGCCCGGCCTCGGGCCAGGGCTCGCGCAGGCTCGGCTGTCTCCGGCCGGACGCAAACGCTTCACCCGGGATAGCCCTGAGACCGCCCACCAAGACCTCGCCATGAGACCCACTCTCACCACGGGCGGAAAGAGCGTGCTCGCCATGGCCGGCATCTTCATGCTGGGCGGGGTGATCGTGCGCTCCTGGCCGCTCGTGTCCCTCGGCGGCGTCGCGCTCGTACTTCTCCTGGCGGCCATGGTGCTCTTCTATCCCCGCACCATCCTGCTCGGCCGTCGCAAGGTGGAGGTCGCCTGGTGGATCCCCCCGGCGGAGACCGGCGGCGGCGCCCTGGTGGTCAGCCACCCCTTCAACATCCAGCTCTTCCTGCGCAACCGTTCTCCCTACCACCTGGGGAGGGTGGAGGTGGGAGTGCTCCATTCGGAGCCCCTCGAGATCCTCGACTCGAGGCCTGCGACTCTCCTGGCGAGGGGCGAGGAGGCCGAGCTGCGCCTGCAGGCCCGCTGCCACTCGGCGGGGCACTGGTTCTTCTACGGCCTCACCCTCCGGATCACCGGCCCGCTAGGGCTGTACCAGGTCATCGCGTACTACCCCCTCCCACTTACCACGCGGATCTTCCCTCGCTTCACCTCCCTGCGAACGACAGTCCCGCAGCGACCCCGGACCGGAACACCGCAGGAGAGGGCCGGGCGGCACCCCCTCAAGCTCCGCGGCCTGGGCGGCGATCTGCGCGAGATCCGCGATCACCAGCACGGAGATCCCTTCAAGAACATCGCCTGGAAGGCCACGGCCCGCACGAGGAAGCTCATGGTCAAGGAGTACGAATCCGAGATCATGGTGACCCACCAGATCGTCTTGGACATGTCCTGGTCAATGCGGCCCGGGGCCTACGGCGCCTCGAAGCTGGACTACGCCATCGAGCTCGCCTCGTCCTTCGCCCGCTGGGCCGTGGAGGCTGGAGACCGGGTGGGCCTCGTCACCTTCGACTCCCGCATCTACAGCCTGCTGCGGGCCTCCGATGGCCGCTCCCATCTGGCCCAGGTGGTGGATCGGCTCATGGACCTCCGATGCATAGTGGACGAGGATCTGACCAACCTGACCCACGGCGAGCTCGTGCGGGCAGTGTCCGAGTTCGTGCTCTACCAGGACGGCGTGAACGTCAGGGTAGGCCAGGCACCCCCGCCCGAGAGCGACCTCTGGGACCGCCTCGTGACGGATCGCCAGGGGAACCTCTACGACTACAAGGCCTTGGTCCACTGGGTGGAGAGCTACCTCGCGCGCCAGATCCGCACGCCTCACCACATCCGCTGGTGGCGCCGGGTCGTGGCCGCCAACGCCACCCTGGCGAACCTCCGCCGCTTTTGCCAGCTCAGGGGCATCGACCTGCCCTATCGCTCCGGCGACGACGTCCAGGGCTCCAAGGATCGAGGGCTCTCCGACGCCATCGCCCAGGCGGCGGCCTCGCGGTCCTCACAGTTCCTTTTGATCATCTCCGACCTGGAGGGCATCACCGAGAATGGAGGAGTCCTGAGGGCACTCTCCATGGCCACCCGCCGCCACCACCACCCAGTGTTAGTGGTACCCCACACGCCGCTCTTCGGCCCGCAGCCCGTTGACGGCACGTCCCGCCTGGTGGCGGATATCCTCAGGGAGGACGAAGACCGCCGCACCCGCCGCCTCCGACGGGAGATCGAGCGGCGCGGCATCCCGGTGCTTCAGGCCTCGCCCGAGGACGCGCTGCTCTGCCTTCTGAGACGCCTCTCGCGCCTTCGCCGCCTGCGCGCCGGGCACGGCTAGCACGGCGCTCCGATGCCCTCGGCCCCCAGGCCCCTCGCCGCCCCTTCGCCCGGGAACCAATTCACCGCTCCTCACGTCTTCTTGAATACGATATGGAAAGACATAGAAAGCCAGCCAAGGTCCTGGAACAAACTGAGGAGGAGCAGCCAATGTCTTTGATGCCTAGTAACAACATGAAATCCATCACAATACCTACGCTTGCCCTGTGCCTCGCCGCTGGCTTCGTCGCGGCGTGCAGCGACGACGACAGCTCGGGCAACAACAACGGGAACTCAAACAACAATAACAACGTGAACCTGCTCTGTGGAAACGGCGAGCTGGACCAGGGAGAGGCCTGCGACGACGGCGTGAACGACGGCAGCTATGGTGGCTGTGAGCCCGGCTGTTTGGCCCTTGGGCCCTTCTGCGGCGACGGCGAGGTGAACGATGCTTCCGAGGCTTGCGATG
>JAVEWA010000704.1:0-3438 GCA_034004785.1 Polyangia bacterium | reverse complement strand
CCAGAGGCCAGAGCACCAAAGACCAGAGCACCGAAGACCAGAGCACCGAAGACCAGAGCACCGAAGACCAGAGCACCGAAGACCAGAGCACCGAATACCAGAGCACCGAAGACCAGAGCACCGAAGACCAGAGCACCGAAGACCAGAGCACCGAAGACCAGAGCACCGAAGACCAGAGCACCTCGAGGCCAGAGCACCGAAGGCTTGCGCCCTGAAGCTCTCTCGGTCGATAATCGTTCCATGCGAGCCCCACAGCCTGGATCCGGCCCACTTCACGGCCAAGTTTCTCTCGGCTGCCTGGGCGCGATCTGCCTGCTCTCCTCCTGCGGATCCCTGCCGGTTGGGGCTCCCCTCGGAGACGCCCGCGTGGACGCCACCCCCGTTGACTCGGGCTTATCGGACGCGACCCTGGACGCGAGCATGGGCGACGGCGGCACAGGGCAGGACGGGAGCGGCCCAGATGGGGGCGCGGATCCATGCGGCGGCTCCTGCGGCCTCGGCACATACGACGCCTGTAGCTGCTCCCAGGTGGATCCCTGCGGTTGGCGAGGCAACGGCGTCTGTGACGACCCATGCAGGTCAGTCCTCCCGGGGACCTACTTCCCGGACCACGCCGACTGCGACCTGGATCTCGACGGCCTCTACGACACCCTGGAGGCCGAGCTGGCCACCCAGTTCGAGCCCTACCTATGGCTCTCGCACAAGGAAGAGGGCTACCGCGACGACCGGCTCCCACACTATGCGGTCTGGCCCACCACGGGCACCGGGGTCTCGATCTTCTACGCCCTGTCCTACTACCGGGACTACGGGGATCCCGACCTCTGGGGCCTCTCGAGCCACCCAGGCGACTCCGAGGTGGTGGTCGTGGAGGTGAACGCCACCGGGCCCGGGCCCGAGCAGGGGCCCTACACCCTTGGGCGGGTCTTTCTCTCGGCCCACTACGGCACCGCCTCCGACGGCTCGGGCTGGTTCGATCTTGCGGACATCCAGGTCCACGCCGACCCTCTCGGCGCCTAGCACCCGGTCGTGTACGTCGCCGAGTGGAAGCACGCCAACTACCGGAGCCTGTCGGCCTGCGACGCCGGGGCCTTCGGCACCGACCACTGCGAGGAGTTCCTGCTCGAGATCCTGGGCATCGCGCCCGAGCGAAACCTGGGCTCGCCCGATGTGCCCCTCATCGACGAGGTCCTGCACGAGGGGAACCACGAGTTCTACTGGTCGCCCATCAGGTTCTGCGGCTGGCAGGTTGACTCGCCGACCAACACGGGCCGCACCGCCTGCCCTGGCCTCGACTCCACCTACGGGGCCTACCTCGGCCGCTGGATGGACGGCACGCTCTAGGCCGGCGCCGTCGCCAATGAGGCGCCCTTCGCCATCGCGCCTCCTTCGCCTGCAAGGCAGACCAGATTCCGGAGGCGGGCTAGACGTTACTCCGGCTCTTGCCATCCTCGAACACCAAGGGCCGATGTTATAAGATGCCTGTCCGACATGACCATTCCCAGACCTGACCTGCCCTTCGTGGCCATCGACTTCGAGACGGCCGACCACGGAAGGGACAGCGCCTGCGCCGTGGCCCTCGTGCGAGTCGAAGACGGGCGAATCGTGGCCCGCGCGAAGCGGCTCATCAGGCCTCCTCGGAGGGGCTTCGTGTTCACGCACATCCACGGGATCTCCTGGCGCGACGTTCAGCACGAGCCTCCCTTCGCCGGCGTCTGGCCGACCCTCACCTACCTGCTCGAAGACGCTTCCACGCTGGTGGCGCACAACGCGAGCTTCGACCGAGGCGTTCTCCGGCGTTGCTGCGAGGCGTCGGGCCTGCCCATGCCGCCCCAACCTTTCGAGTGCACGGTGAGGCTAGCCCGCCGAACCTGGCCAAGCCTGTACAGCGCCCGGCTGAACGTCGTCTGCGAGCACCTCCACATCCCGCTCGTTCACCACGACGCGCAGAGCGACGCCGAGGCCTGCGCCCGCATCATGATCGAGGTCCAGAAGGCGTCTGGGCGCTAACCGCGGACGACCTCTTTGTGTCTGCGACTACCTGCTACTTCCAGTCCGAATGAAGGTACGCCCCCTCTGGGTCGTCCATGCGCTGGTAGGTGTGGGCTCCGAAGGCGTCTCGCTGGGCCTGCACGAGGTTCATGGGCAGGGAGGCGGAACGGATGAGGTCGTAGTAGCCGAGGCCCGCGGCCAGGCCAGGCACCGGGATCCCAGCGCCGATGGCCGCGGCTACGACCTCCCGGTAGGAGCCCTGGACCCGGCCGACGAGCGAGCGGATTTCAGGGTCGAGGAGCAGGTTCTCGAGCCCTGGGGCCCGCTTGAAGGCGAGCATCATGGTGTCCAGGAAGCGCGCCCTGATGATGCAGCCACCCTTCCAGATCCGCGAGATCTCGCCGAGGTCCACGCCCCATCCCTCTTTGTCGGAGGCGGCGCGAATGATCGCCATACCCTGGGCGTAGGCCATCACCTTCGCCCCGAGCAGCGCGTCGTGAACCGCCTCGGCAAACTTCGCTGCCTGCAGGATGGGCGATGCGTCCGACAAAGCGTGCTCGTGAGCCGCCTTGCCCCGTGATGGTGGCCCGGGGAAAAGGGGAGCGAAGCGGAGCCGCTCCTCCCTGCGGGAAGACTGGGAGCGGACGTCCACCGCGGCGGCGATGGAGGGCACGGGCAGGCCGAGCTCGAGGGCTGCCTTCAGGGCAAACCGGCCAGTGCCCTTCTGCCCGGCCCGGTCCAGCACCGCGTCCACGAGGAGGCCCTCGCCCTTGGGATCCCTAACGGTGAAGATCCGGGCGGTGAGCTCCACCAGGAAGGACTCGAGGGGCCCCTGGTTCCACCTGGCGAAGGTCTCGGCGAGGGCGGCGCCGCCCTGGCCCCCGAGGTCCCCAAGGAGCTGGTAGGCCTCGGCGATGCACTGCATGTCGGCGTACTCGATGCCGTTGTGGACCGTCTTGACGAAGTGGCCCGCGCCGCCCGGGCCCACGTGGGTCACGCAGGGCCCGGAGTCGGTGCGAGCCGCGATCGCCTCGAGGTGCGGAGCGATGAGGGCGTAGGCCTCGGCCGAGCCGCCCGGCATGAGGGACGGGCCGTGGCGAGCGCCCTCCTCGCCACCCGAGACGCCGAGCCCCATGAAGCGGAGACCCTTCTCGTCGAGCTCCCTCTCCCGCCGCGCGGTGTCGGCCCACCAGGAGTTGCCGCCGTCCACGATCAGGTCCCCTGGCTCGAGGAGCGGGACGAGCTGCCCGATCACCTGGTCCACCGGCGGCCCGGCCTGGATCATCAGGAGCAGACACCGGGGCCTCTCGAGGCTCCCGACCAGGGCCCCGAGCGAGCTCGTGCCAAGGATGGCGCCCCCGCTCTCCTTGACCGCCCGGTCCACCGAGCCGCGATCCCGGCTCCAGACCGCCACCCTGACGCCCCGGTCCGCCAGGTTCAGGGCGAGGC
>JAVEWA010000703.1:0-3439 GCA_034004785.1 Polyangia bacterium | reverse complement strand
ACCCCCACGATGTTGGGGTGGTCGAGCTTGCTCACCACCTCGGCCTCGTGCTTGAGGCGGCGCTTGGCGCTGGCGTCCTCGGAGAGGGCGTCCCTCACGATCTTCACGGCGAAACGGACGCCCAGCACCGGGTGCTGAGCGAGGTACACGTCTCCGGTGGAGCCCCTTCCTATGGGCTTCACCAGGCGATATCGCCCCGCGATGAGGGTCCCGATGAGGGAGTCATCAGACATGCCGAGGGCTCTCTTCCATCCACCATGGCCGGCCCAGGCCGGCTAGCTCACGAAGTGCTCGTTGAAATAGGCCGCGTCCTTGGAGAACGCCTCGGGCATCTCCTTCGCGGCCATCTTCTCGATCAGGCCCCCGACGCCAAAGACTCGGGCCTGGATCTCCATGTCCAGCGTCACCTTGCAGGTTCCGTCGGCGAGGCCCTCCAGCCGGTAGAGCATCTGGATGGAGAGCTTGTCGCGCATCCTGTCGGGCCTGACCACCACCTGGATCAGGTCGCCGCCCACGGCCCATCGGGACTCCTCCTCGAGGCGGTTGATCTCGCCGAAGAGCTTGCGAACGGGCGCTGGCGCGTTCAGCTTCTCCACCAGCTCCGCCCGCATGGTCCACTCCGGCGCCTCGCGCTTCACCTCCTTGGCGGAAAAGGACACGCCACCCGCCCCTGCCACGCGCCGGTGCCGTCCCTCGGGGTTGAAGTACTCCTCGACGTACCTCTCCACCGAGCAGCGGTACACCTCGCTGGTGGAAACCTTCATGCAGCGACTCCTCTTTGCCGCCCTCGTGGGCCCGACCCGCCCACGGTAGATGGTTCCCAGCGCCGATGCAAGAGGGTTTCCCTATTGGTTGGGCGGTGTTCCGTCCAAATCAGCGAGACCCGAAAGGACGCGAGCGACGAACCGGGCCCTCAGGTAGAAGCCCCTTGGGTTCACCTGCACCCACTCGGCCTCGGCGCTCATGGCCCAGCGCCGCTCCCTGGAGCTCGCCGCCTTGGGCCGAAGCTGGAGGACCTCTCCCCACCTGGCGTCGAGCTCGTCGAAGCGGCCCAGCCCGAGCTGGCCAGAGAGCTCCTCCCAGTCGGCCCGCAGGAGGGCCTCCTCCCTGACGGAGGGGGACCAGAGCCGAGCCCTGCCTACCACCCTCGAGCCTGGCGCGCCCCTGCCGAGGACTGGCACCCACAGGACCCGCGCAAGCTTGGCCCGGAGCCAGCAGTCCTCCCAGGAGGCGAGAGACTCGGGCCCGAGGGAGGCCACACACACGCAGGTGGACTCCCTGGGTCTCCCCCGCTCGTCCAGGGGCACGGTCTTCAGCTCCACGCCGAGGTCCGGGAAGTCGCAGGCGGCGGCGGCGCCTCCCGCCGCGCCGAGGGCCAGCTCCAGGAGCTCCCCCACCCAGCCCTTGTTCCGCCTCAGATCCGCTGGCGCCCTCAGCCCGAGCCCTTCGGCGATGGGGCCGAGCCTCCTGCCCTCGAGGGACAGCGCGCGGCCGAGGAGCTCATCCTCGGTCCTCGGTGGGTTCGCTCGCACGGTAATTACGCCACCACTTGGGGATAGCCTTACTTGCCTTCTTCCGGGCCTCTCCCAGCCGGGCCTCCCCCTGCCAGGGCGTCCCTGAGGGCCTGGGCAAAGACCGGGGCCGCCTGAACCGGGGGGACCACCACGCGGAAGACGCCGATGTCCTGGATGACGCTGGCCGACCTTTCATCGTCCGCCGTGGCGATGAACAGCGCCTCTGGGTTGATGTTCCTCACCTGCTGGGCGAGGGCCTGGTTGGAGGTGCCCCGCAGGAAGGTGTTGCTTATGGTCGAGAGCACCACCTTGGCGTGGGCGATGCCGTGGTGCCTGAGGGTCTCGGGGTTGCTGATGTCCCCGTAGGCCACGCGGAAGCCGTGGGCCTTGATGGCGGCGTGGTTCTGGAGGTTGTAGTCCACCACGAGGGTCCTCGCGAGGAGCTCGGGGCTGGTGCGCTTCAGCTCCGCAGCCAGGGCCTCGGCGTTCAGGAAGAACCCGAGCATGACGATGTCGGCCGGGGGGCCGTGGCCGCCCGACTCGCCGCCCGGGCCGAGGGCCTCATCTGGCGCGCCCTCCTCGCGATCGCCCCCCTCCCCTGGCGCCGACACCCCGCGGCCAGGCAGGTAACGGCCGATGCGGCGCGCCAAACGATAGTTGTTGGCGATGGCGAAGCTGGTCACCACCACCGAGAGCATGAGCCCGTAGGAGATGACCGCGCCCTGGTCCTTGCTGAGGGCGCCCCCCGCGATGCCGAGGGGCACCAGGAGCAGCGTGAACTCGCTGATCTGGGCCAGGTTGATGGGCGCCGCCAGGGACACGATGGGGCCGAGCCGCGAGGCGAAGAGGGTGGGTGTGAAGAGCAGCATCCTCACGAGGATCACTATCCCCACGAGGGCCAGCGCCTCGAGCATCACGCCCATGGTGGGGCTCGGCAGGGTCATGCCGAGGGCCACGAAGAAGAGGGCCATGAAGAAGTCCCTGAGGCTCGAGACCTTGGCGAGGACCTCCACGTGCTGCGGCAGGGCCCCCATGGTCAGGCCGGCGATGAGGGCGCCCATCTCCGCCGACAGGCCCACCTGGCTCATGGCCAGGGCGCAGAGGAAGCACCAGCCGATGGCGAGCAGCGCCATGAGATCCGGCGCCTTGGCCAGGGTCGCCATGATGCGCCCGAGGGCGTAGCGGGCGAAGAGCACCATGGCCGCCGCCGCCCCGATGCCGCCGCCGAGCATGAGGGCGAGGCTGGTGCCCTTGCCGCCAGTGGTGGAGGCCACGTAGGACAGGGCCGCCACCGCCCAGATGTCCTGGGCGATGAGGGTGAGCACGGTGATCTTGCCGGCCTTGGAGTCCAGGTCGAACTTGTCCCCGAGGAGCTTGACCACCACCGCGGTGCTCCCGAGGGCGCAGGCCACCGCGAAGAAGAAGAAGCTGGGCCCCGCGGTGCCGAGGCCTGGGATCGAGAAGCCCAGGGCGGCGGCCCCGTACTGCACGCCGAGCACCGCCCCGATGGCGATTGGGGCCTGGAGCAGCACGGCGAGGGCCGTCCTGGTGCCGAGCCGCAGGATGCCCCGCAGATCCATCTCCAGGCCGATGATGAACAGGAGGAACACCAAGCCGAGGTGGGAGATGTGCTCCATGATGGGCACTGAGCTCGAGAGCCAGCGCGAGGCCAGGGCGGAGAGCACCAGCCCCGACACGATGTAGGCGAGGAGGGCGGGCAGCTTGAGCAGGTTGAAGAGCACCATCAGGACGCCGGCCACGCCGATGGCAACGCCTATCGCGGAGACTAGGTCCAGGCCGCCCTCGCCGCCGCCGCCGCCGGCGTGGGCCACCGCTGGCAACAGCAGGAACAGGGGAAGGAACAGTAAAAATATCAGTCGGTTCATAAAGTCTGTCTCCCCGACGGTTTCTACTGCGATCCCGAG
>JAVEWA010000071.1:0-16173 GCA_034004785.1 Polyangia bacterium | reverse complement strand
GAAATCCCTGAGAGTTTGAAAGCCCTGGAGCCCTCGGAAGGCCCTTGCGCGGCACCGGATGAGCCCGTGAAAGGCCGCTTGAAACCGGATAATAGGGGGTAGAATTCCCATCGTCAACGGTGATATATAGTTGGAGCCTTGGTTTGGACATGCTCGAGCGGTAGAAAAGCCTGCTTGCCTGCTTTCCCCGCGAGAAGGCGGGGCCCGAAGACGAGAGGTGTGCCAATGATTCCAGCCTTTCGAACCACCAAAGCCGCCCCCGCCTGGGCGGCCCTGGCCATCCTGGGCATCGGCCACACGATGCTCACCGGACCAGGCTGCGGGGAGGACCTGGGCGACCCGGTGCTGCGATACGCCGACTGGGACGCCACCCTTCCACAGAGCGACGGCGGCGGGACGAACTCCAACGCCAACCTCGCCGAGTGGTTGCCAGACTGCGGCCCGGGCTACTACCCCTGCCCACCCTACGGCACCAGGAGGAACCAGGTCCTCGAGAGCTTCGACATGGTGGCGGCCAACGACGAGGCCTGGGAGCTCGCCGACGAGGATGGAGTTTTCGGACTGGTGGATCTGCACCTCTCCGGGGCCAAGCTGCTGTTCGTGTTTCTCACCGCAGGCTGGTGACCCTACTGCGGACAGGAGGCCGTGAGCCTCCGCAGCCTGGCTCCAGAGTACGAAGGCGACGTGGTCTTTCTGACAGTGGTGCGCGAGGACGGCGCGGGAGAGCCCGCCACCGTTGACTACGCCGACTGGTACGCAGACGACAAGAGCATCAACTTCCCCACCGTTGCAGACGTGGGCGGCTACTGGGGCCCCTTCATGATGGACGGCTATCCTACGAACCTGATAATCGATCTCACTGCCATGGTGCTGAAGTACACCCGCAGCGGCCTGATGACCGAGACCGACATCCGCGGCAGGCTCACCCAGTACATGCCCTGAGTGCGGGGCCTGTCACCTCCACCGGCCCCCACATTCCTATGTTCTCATGACTTCCAGGGCGCCTCGCTCTGCCCTCACTCGGGCAGCGGCGTCCTCAGAAGGATGTCCCCTAGCAGCCGCTCGGCTCCGGCTCTGCCCTCACTCGGGCAGCGGCGTCCTCAGAAGGATGTCCCCTAGCAGCCGCTCCGACTCGGCCCTCACCTTGCCAACGGACTCGTGTTGAGAGCCCAGCACGACGCGGTGAGACAGAGCCGAAAGGGCCAGGGCCTTGAAGTCGTCCGGCACGCAGTAGTCCCGCCCCTGCATCAAGGCCCAGGCCCGCGCCGCCTGGACCCAGGCCATGCCTCCCCGGGTGGAGACCCCAAGGGCGATCCCCGGCTGCCGGCGGGTCTCGTGCACCACTCGCATCACGTAGGCCATCAGGGTCTCGTTCACTCGAACCTCGTCGGCCCGGTCCTGGAGCGCCACGATAGTCTCTGGAGAGGCCACCGCATGGACCTTCTCCGGATCCACTAGCCGCCAGCCCCCCGAGAAAATCCGCGCCTCGTTCGAAGCGTCCGGGTAGCCGATCCGCACCCTGAGGAGGAACCGATCCATCTGCGACTCGGGCAGGGGGTAGGTCCCGTACTGCTCCTGGGGGTTCTGGGTGGCCAGCACCATGAAGGGCCTGGGAAGGGGACGGGTCTCGTCCTCGGCCGAGACCTGTCCCTCGCTCATGGCCTCGAGGAGAGCGCTCTGGGTCCGGGGAGTGGCCCGGTTGATCTCGTCCGCGAGGACGATGTTCGCGAAGATGGGTCCGGGCTTGAAGATGAACCGCCCGCCCCCTTGGAGCGAAAACCCCGTCCCAGCGCCCGTGACCAGGCCAGGAGCCGGGCCAGGCGCCGCCGCCTGAATCGGCTCGTACACCGTCACGCCCAGGATGTCCGAGGGCAGGAGATCTGCGGTGAACTGGACCCTCCTGAGCTCCCCGCCAGCGGCCTTGGCGAGCGCCTTGGCCAGGGTCGTCTTGCCCACCCCGGGCACGTCCTCGATCAGCAGATGCCCCCGGGCGATGAGGCAGGCCACTGCCATGCGCACCACCTGGGGCTTGCCGATGAAGACGGTCTCCACCTCGGAAACGACTGCCTCTGCCACTGCCTGGAATGCGGTCGCATCACCAAAAGAGAGAGCCTGCGCCCCGGGCCGCCGACCGGGCTCCGATGTATCCCCGGCGGCAGAGGCGGGCTCGGCGACTTCCGGTTCGCTAGGTGTGAGCCGAGAGACCATGATCGTCTCAGTATATGCGAAAAAACAAAGTGGTGGGGAATGAGGACACAGACCTGGCGCGGCCGAGGGCACCCAGGACATCCCCAGGAGACGAGCGAGAGGCTAACGGCTAGCCCCTGGACTTCTCCGCGGCTAGCCCCTGGACTTCTCCGCGGCTAGCCCCTGGACTTCTCCGCGCCTAGCCCTTGGCCTTCTTCACGCCGGCGATGATCTCTGGCATCGCAGCCTCCCAGGTGGACACCAGGCCGTAGTCCGCCACCTGGAAGATGGGCGCCTCCTCGTCCTTGTTCACCGCCACGATGACCTTGGAGCCCTTCATGCCCGCGAGGTGCTGGATTGCGCCGGAGATGCCCACCGCGATGTAGAGGTCCGGAGCCACGACCTTGCCGGTCTGGCCGACCTGGAGGTCGTTTGGCACGTAGCCGGCGTCGCAGGCGGCGCGGGTCGCACCGAGGGCTCCGCCGAAGAGGTCGGTGAGCTCCTCGAGGACCTTGAAGTTCTCGCCGTTCTTCATGCCCCTGCCGCCGGACACGACGACCTTGGCCTCTGACAGGTCCGGGCGGGAAGACTCGGAGAGCTTAACCCCCAGGTACTCGGCCCCGAGGGTGCTCAGCGGGCCCGCGCTCGCGCTCTCGACCCCGCCAGCGGCAGGGAGCGCCTCGGCTGGCGCGAACTCGGTCTGGCGCACAGTGGCAACCACGACCGGGGTCAGGACCTCGACCACTCCGAGGGCATTGCCCGCGTTGGTGGGGCGGATGAAGGCCTTCGGGCCCTTCACGCCGATCACCTCCGAGATCATGCCAGCTCCGATCAGGGCAGAAGCGCGGGGGAAGAGGTCCTTGGCCAGGTTGGTGGAGGTGGCTCCAAGATGGGACACGCCGAGATCCTTCACCGCCTTGGAGAGGGCCGTCGCGTAGGTCTCGGCCAGGTACTTCTCGAGGCCGCCGTCTTCCACCGTCACTGCCTTCGATAGAAACCTCGCCGCGTCGGCAGCGGCAGCGGCCGCGCCAGGACCCATGAGGACGCCATAGACTTGGCCGCCGGTGTGCTTGGCCACCTCGCGCCCCCAGGTGATGGCCGGCAGGGAGGCGGTCTTCAGCTTTCCATCCTTGTGCTCGCAGAAAATGAGAACGTTGCTCATCTGGTGATCTCCCATCGGTTCCAGGCCTCCGCTCCCTGGCGGAGGGCCAGGTGGTTACAGGACCTTCGCCTCGTTCTGGAGCTTGTCTAGGAGCTCCGCCACGTCCTTCACGCGCACGCCGCCCGCGCGCTCCGGGGGCGGGTTGAAGGTCGTGTGCTTGACGCGAATTCCCGTGTCCACGCCCAGATCCCCGAGCTTCTTCACGTCGATGGGCTTCTTCTTGGCCTTCATGATGCCCTTCAAGGAGGCATAGCGCGGGCCATCGCCGTACTCGTAGGAGTCTTCGGTCTGGTTGTTCTTGATGGCCTTGGGCGAGACGATGCGCAGATCCACCGTGACCACCGAGGGCAGCGGCACCTTCTTGAGCTCCACTCCGCCATCCACCTCGCGGGTCACCACCAGCTCCTTCTTGTCGGGGAAGCTCTCGATGTGGGCCGCGAAGCAGGCCTGGGCGAGGCCGAGGAGCCCCGCCACGATCTGGCCGGCCTGGTTGGAGTCGCCATCCACGGCCTGCTTGCCCATGAGGAGCAGGTCGGGCTTCTCCTCCTCGTAGATCTTCTTCACGACCTGGGCGACCACCCATGAGTCGAGGTTGGCGTCGTCGGCAACCACGTGGATGGCTCGATCCGCGCCCATGGCCAGGCAGGAGCGGATCTCCTTGGTGGTCTCATCCTGGGGACCTATGGAGAGCACCACCACCTCGCCGAAACGTTCTGCCTTGCCGCCCTTGACCACCTCGCAGAGCCGCAAGGCGGTCTCCACAGCGTACTCGTCAAAGGGATTCACCACCCAGTTCATCCCCGACACGTCCACCTGGCTATCCTTGATCTTGACCTTCTGCTCGGGGTCTGGGACCCGCTTCGCTGTGACCAGAACCTTCACGGCATGGCCTCCTTTCATGTGTCTGGACTTCGCCAGGGCTTGCTGGGCACGACCACCAGGTCGCTGCAATCCCTGGGAATCAGACGAGATTGTTCAATAGTGCTCTGAGCTTGTCCTTGAAATCCACGACCGATCTAGCAAGGACGGCGCGGCGTGTCAATAGTGAAGGTTCCCACCACGAAGAAGGGCCGGCCTTCATAATTGCATGTAAAACCATTGTATTTTCGCCGTTTGTGAGCCCACACTCACCGATCTGCCGGGGCGAGAATCGGTCCGTCAGCCTAGGCGCATCATCTGCTTTCCGGGCATCTTGGATCCCTCGGGGCCAAGGATCCGGCCCGCCCATTCCAGGGCAAGGCGCCCAGCGGCCAAGGCACAGCCTGCCTGTGCTATTACAGCCGGAGCTGCCAAGGCAACCCGGTGGCAGACGGCTGGTGACGATACCAGGCGACGGTGTGCCGCAGCCAGTGGCTGCCGGCGATGAAACATGACGCTGGCATGCATCGTCAGCGCAGCCCGAAGACGAGGCCCGGATGCCCCCTTCAGCGCCGCTCACCTTTGAAACCGAGCTGAAGCTCACTCTAGCTTCGGCAGCGGACTACGAGAGGTTGCGCGCCGCGCTCCCTGCTCCCATCAGAACCCTGTCTCAGGAGAACCTCTTCCTCGACACCCAAGACGGCTCGTTGGCCATTTGGAGATGGGCCCTCCGCCTGCGCCTGGAGCGCCGGGAGCAGCCCCCCGTCGAACGGGTGCTCCTGGCCTTGAAGGGGCCCTCCACGAGCCTGGAAGGAGCCACGCACCGGGTGGATATCGAGGCCGAGGTGGATCCTGCTCTCTGGCGACGGATCAGCATGGACCGCTGCATCCCACTCGAGGATCTTCAGGGACCTGCCGCCATGAAAGCCCAGACGCTGCTCCCCTCCGAGTCGCTCCTGCTGGTGCGGCTGGGATTTTTCAACAGGCGCATGGCGTACCCGCTCGACCTGGGCGGAGCGCCGAGAGAGCTCCTCCTTGACCAGACCTGCTTCGCAACAGGGGAGGTGGACCACGAGATCGAGCTGGAGCTGCCCTTGTCCCAGGCAGATCCCGACGCGCAAAAAGATCTGATTGCTGTCAGGGACGAGCTGAACGCCCTGCTTCGGGCCTCGGGCGTGAGGGCGACACCAAGCTCCATGGGCAAGCTCTCGAGGGCTCTTGCCTACGCCGCGAGGCGAGCGTGATGAGTCCCGACCGGGCCAGGCAGCACCCGAGCCCCAGGCAGCATCCCCAAAGCCCGCCCTCAATCCCAGCGGTCATTGCCGCAGGAGTGGCAAAGGAGCGCGTCCACGTCCACGATGCCCCCGCAGCGAGGGCAGATCGCGCCGTGGGTGCGCGACTCGACGCCCTTTCGGGCGCGGGAGCGGCGAGGCCTGTCTGGCTCCTCCGGGAGAGAGACCTGGGAGGCAGAGAACGAAAAGCCCAGGCCATGGCTCCGCCGGTAGCTCCAGAGCTGGAAGACCACCCCGGCCAGGACCATTCCCAGGCCGCCAAGGAGCCAACCAGAAGGCAGGCTCTCCACCTGGGCCCGCAGCCAGGCCGCGTCGTAGGACTCCGGAGGCGCGGCCCCGCTCACCATTGGGGCGAGACCAGCTAGCACGAGGAGCCCCCCCACCAGGGCAGTGGCGTAGATCACCAGGCGGCGGTGGGCAGCCACCGCCAGGATCCCGCCAGCCGCCATGGCCCCACCCAGCAGGGGCAGACCAATGGGACGCCCGAGGTGGGTGCCTACGAAGAGCACCGCGCCCCCCAAGGCCGCTCCCCCCATGACGAAGACACCGACATGGTATATGGCGGCGCTTAGAACGGCTCCCAACAGGGCGATTCCTGCCACGATGAGGGTTCTCGCCAGATCTACGAGGCCGAGCTCCGTGGCCAGAAGGCTGCCAGCCCAGAGCCCCAAGAGGAGCCCCGCGGCGGCCAGGCACACCCTGAAGATCCGGTAGCCGAGAAAGCAGAGCGCCACGCCAAAGGACGCGAGGACCAGGCACAGAATCTTGACTAGCTCGGGAGTCATCTGACGGGAGTATTGTCGCCGCAGAGATGAAAGGTCAAACTCGGCCTTTGAACCACAACCACAAACTCACTTTTTATCACATGATTTCCGGGGGATGGGGAGAGGCGTGGGGACCTGTTAGCAAGGGCCGGCGCTGTCCGATTTCACTTGCGTCCCAGGGCCGTTAGGATAGATTGACCTCCGCTTCCGCTCACGCTTGCCCCCAGAGTGGGGGTCCGAGCGCCCATGACCACACCAACCAAGTCGCCCCTCGACCCCGAGCCTCCTGTGAAGGATCAGGCCTCTGACGCTCTTGCTGATGCCGGAGAGGAGAGCGACGCTCGGTTTCTCCTGAGGAACTTCGCATACACGATCCTGGGAATGCTCGTCGTGATCGGGCTCGTCGTGGCGGCGCGATATCTGATCGGAGACCAGCTCGCCATGGCGAGCAACTGGCTCACCAGGAAGGGCGGTTACGCCGGCGCGTTCCTCTCGACCTGGGCCATCGACACCTTCACCCTCCCGGTCTCCCCGGACATCATCCTGGCCTTCGTCTCCCACGATGGCGGCCACCTGAACCACGGAATCGCCTTGGCGCTGATCAGCATGGCCTCCGTCGCCGGGGGCAACACGGGCTTCTATCTCGCCCGGTGGCTGGGCCGGTCTCCCTGGGTGCAGAGGCGCCTGGCCAAGAGCTACCAGAAAGGCCAGCGGCTGTTTCGGCGCTTCGGCGTGTGGGCCGTGGTCATCGCCGGGCTCACGCCGGTTCCCTTCTCGATAGTGTGCTGGCTGGCCGGGCTCTACGGCATGTCCCCATCCAGGTTCTTCCTGGCCACGCTCAGCCGCATCCCTCGCTTCGTGGGCTGGTACTACGTGTTCCGGCTGGGCTTCTCGATCTGAGTGCGGTGACAAGGACCAGGCGCTCAAGGCGCGGACAGGGCCTGCCTCACCGCGTCCAGCTCAGCCGGGTCCGGGGAAACCGAAACCAGCTCGGGCGTGCCTTGGGCCGTGCGGAGCGGATCCTTTAAGCCGAGCCCGGTGATCACGACGACCACCTCCTCGGAGCCCTGCATCAGGCCCTGCCTCCGCGCCTCCAGAACCCCGGCGAGGGCGGCGGAGGCGGCTGGCTCGGAAAAGACCCCTGCCAAGCTCCCGAGGCGATGCCCGGTCTCCAAGATCTCCTCGTCCGGCACGCTGACGACCGCCCCGCCCGACTCGCGCACCGCCCGAAGCGCCTTCACTGAGTCCCTGGGCTGCCCCACCGAGATCGAGTCGGCCACTGTGTCGGGCTCGACGGGCGAGGCGGACCCGAGCCCGGCCTTGAAGGCGTTGTAGATGGCCGCGGAGCCGGAGGACTGCACCGCGAGGATGCGAGGCATCCTGTCGAGGAGCCCAACTCCCATGAGATCTCTCAGACCCTTGCCGATGCCCCCCAGGATGCAGCCATCGCCCACCGACACGGCGATCCAGTCCGGAGCGCGCCAGCGCCTCTGCTCGAGGATCTCGAAGACCACCGTCTTCTTGCCCTCGGACAGGACCGGGTTGTAGCCGGTGTTCCTGCTGTACCAGCCAAACCGGTCGGTGGCGGACAGGCAGAGATCAAAGGCCTGATCATAGGTGCCCCGTACCGCCATCACGTGGGCACCATAGGTCCGCAGCTGAGCCAGCTTGGGGGCGGGAGCGCTCTCGGGCACGAAGATAACCACCTGGAGCCCCACCGCGGCGGCCAGCCCCGCGATGGACGAGGCGGCGTTCCCGGTGGAGGCGCCGGCAATGGTGGCCGCGCCCCGCTGAAGGGCCTGGGCGAGGGCCACCATGGAGGCGCGGTCCTTCAGCGAGCCAGTTGGCAGGAGCCCGTCCATCTTGAGCTGAAGCCCCGGGAGCCCAAGCCTATCCCGCAGCCTCACCGGGCTGATGAGGGGAGTCCCCCCAACCGGGAGCCCCGGCCAGATCATGGGCGGGGGCGCCGGCAGGAGGGCCTCGTAACGCCACAGGTCGCGCCGCTGATCCGCGGCGAGCGACGCTCGCCTGAAGGAGCGCCTGGCTCGCTCGTAGTCGTACTGGATGTCCAGGATCCCGGTCACGCCGCAGTGGGGACAGGTGTAGCCGGTGAAGTCCGATGGCTGCTCCTTGTCGCAAAGGACACAGCGAAAGCCGATCACGCAATCGATCATGCTACTTGCTCCTGGGGGACGGCGAGGTGTTCTCGCACTGGCTATCTAGAGGTCTGCCAGCCCCTTCGGGCCCACTCGCTATCTAGCCAGGTAGCTGCGTGGGAAGGCGGCATAGAAGGCCATGGCCACCTCGAGATGCTCGACTGGGATCTGGTCCTCGGGGCTGTGGGCGTGCTGCTCGTTCCCAGGGCCGAAGCCCAGGGTGGGCACGCCGAACATGCCCGCCGTGGCCACGCCGTTGGTGGAGAACACCCAGCGCCCGACGGTGGGAGGCTTTCCAAAAAGCCCCTGGTGCGCCTCGATGGCCGATCGAACGGTGGGGTGCTCCTCGGGCGTGGCCCAGGAGGGATAGTACTTCCGCGTGGGATACACCAGCCCGGTCCACGCCGCCTCGGAGTACTCGAGCACCCTGACCTGGGCCTCGGCCCTCTTCACCGCGGGCAGGGCCCGGATCTCGGCCATGGCAGACTCCTCTGTCTCCCCAAAGGTGAGCCTCCTGTCCAGGTGGATGGTGCAGGAGTCAGCCACGGCGCAGAGCGACGGCGAGGTGGACCGGATCTGCGAGATGGTGACCGTCCCCTGGCCGAGGAAGGGGTCCGTGCGGAGCCTTGGCCCCATGCCCTCGATCTCACCGATGATGGGCGCCATCTTGTACACGGCGTTCACGCCTCGCTCGGGCGCCGAGCCGTGGCAGGAGAGGCCCTTGGTTTCCACCTCTATCTCCATTCGCCCGCGGTGCCCGCGGTATAGCTGGAGATTGGTGGGCTCCGTGCTGATCACTACCTCTGGATCGAGGACCTTCTCCCTCAGGATGTACTGCCAGCAGAGTCCGTCGCAGTCCTCCTCCATGACGCTGCCTACCATCCACACGCTGGCCTCTCCCGCGAGGCCCAGCTCCTTGATGAGCTTGCCCGCATAGACCATGGCGGCCATGCCGCCCTTCTGGTCCGAAGCGCCCCTGCCGTAGAGGATCCCGTCCTTCTCGAAGGGCTCCCATGGATCGCGGCCCCAAAGGGAGAGGTCTCCCGAGTCCACGGTGTCCACGTGGGCGTCGATGGCGATGACCCTTGGTCCGCTTCCCACCCGCCCAAGCACGTTGCCGAACCCGTCGAACTTCACCTCGTCGAAGCCCACGGCCAGCATCTCGTCTCGGATACGCTCCACCACCGCCTTCTCGCCGGCGCTCAGGCTCTTGATGGCGATCAGGTCCTTCAGGAAGTCGCGGCACGCTGGGAGCTCCCGGGCCGCCGCCTTGCGGATGGCGTCGAACATTTCCCACTCCTCCTTGCTCTCCACGAGCATCTTCCCCCGGCCGGACCTTCGTGAGATTGGTCCTATCCTTCCGAGGGATCGGGCATCAGGATGGCGGTCTGGAGATGGGATTGTCAACGAAAACTGGCGGCGAAAACTGGCGGCGAAAACTGGCGGCGAAAACTGGCGGCGAAAACTGGCGGCGAAAACTGGCGGCGAAAACTGGCGGCGAAAACTGGCGGCGAAAACTGGCGGCGAAAACTGGCCCTGAGAACCAGCGCCCGGGCCTGGAGACGCACCCCGGGGACAGGCGACCGCTCGAAGGCGGCTCCTGGCGCGCCCGAACCCTACTTTCGGATCAAGACCACGTGGTTCTGGTTCTTGCAGTCGATGTAGCCCCAGCGGAAGGGCAGCGCCTGAGACGTAGGCCTACGGAAGGCCTCGATCCAGGGCTTGGCCGACTCCCTGAGGCGCGGATTTCTCATGCAGTCGTAGCGGCCGTGCAGCCCGAGGGAGAAGCCGCGCTTCTTGAGCCAACCTGGGTAGGGGGCGGTGAAGTCGGAGATGGCGAAGCTGGCCTTTTCGAAGATCAGATCCCTTATCCTCGAGAAGTCCCCGGTCCACATCAGGTAGGAGCTCGCCTTGATCATCAGGGCAGAGGGCCCGAGGGCGCTCAGGTACCGGTCCACGCCGGGCGCGCGCTTCAGGCCCACGTCGGCGAGGTTCGCCGAGAGGTGGATGACTCGCCGATCCGAGGAGTCGCCGGGCAGCCGAAAGCGCAGCTCCAGGTTGGCGAAGCGAGCGCTGAACTTCGGATCCTTCCAGGTGGTATACAGGCGCCTGGCGCGAGGCCCTGGTGCGTCGAGCTCGTTGCGGGTCCAGCGCTGCAGGCTTCCCTCGGGAGTCACCTTGAGGTAGGCGAGGCCGGTTGGCGTGCCCCCGTGGACCTTCACCCCCACGAGCAGCATCGGAAGCACTCCGGGCAAAAGGGCCTGCTCCTGCTTCTGGAGATCCACCGAGAAGCTCTCTCCGTGCCGAAGCAGCAGATCAGCCATGCGGAAGAGCATCCCCCTCGCCTGGGTCAGCCGGGGGGAGGCGCCGTCCTTGAAGGGGGCTGGGGGGCCGCCGTGCTCGAGGGACAGGTGCACGAACTCCCGCTGATCGGGAAAGGAGGAGAGGGCGCTGACTAGATCTCCACCGGCAAAGGGATACAGCAGCGTCGAAGGGAGATTGGTCGGGCGCTCCTTGGCGAGCCAGGCGCGCATGGGCTCCCGGTAGCCCTTGCGGTAGCGCTCCATGGCCCCCTCGAGCTTCTTGCAGTGAGCGTCCGCGGCGATCCCCTCGCAGAAGAGCAGGTCGAAGAGGCGCTTCGCCTCGGCCCCGCACTCTGCCTCTGCGGGCATGGGCGGGAGGACCCCCACTGCCCTCGGCAGGGGACGGGCGCCAGCGTCTGGGGCCGGGGATGGCCCTGCGTCCTTCCCGGGCGCGGGCTCGGGCCGTGAGCCTGGCATGGAGCCGACGGGGCGAGCATCGGCCTTCCCCGCGGCAGCATCAGTGGCTTGGGGCTCGGGGCCCCGAGAGCCCTTTGGGGGGGCGCCGGAACGGCTGCACCTGGCCGAAGTTAGCAGGAAGAGCCCCAAAAACACCCACAAGATCAGTGAGAGCCGCCACCAGCGTCTCTCCTCGAAACGTCTCGGATCGGACAAGGGAGCCAGGGTGGTCCTATCGAGAGCCATGTGTAACCGGACGCCGCACCGAGCGACCGGGTCTCACTACTCCATTCCGCCGCCTTTCACAAGCCTGGATCTGCGAGGCCGGCCCCTGGGGGTCGATGACCTAGATAGGTGATAGTATATGCATTCTAGATTACACTTCCAATGAGCTGGCGATCCGTAGTATAGGAGAAGAAGGAGTGGAGGAAGTCGAAATGAACGGAACCAGGGCGGTCTTCACGGTGTTCTGTGTCCTGTCGCTGTGTCTTGCCCTTGCCGCCTGCGGCCCGGTGCAGAGTCAGGTGGGCAACAACAACAACTACCGTCCACCTGATGGCACCATCAACCCGACCTGCGACCCCTTCGGGGACGACGACGGAGACTTCATCTCCAACCGCGACGAGGGATGCGAGTTCAACCGCGACTCGGATCAGGACGGGATCCCGGACTACCTGGACTCGGACTCGGACAACGACAGGATCCCGGACTACATCGAGGTGGGCGACCAGGACCTCGAGACGCGGCCCAGGGACACCGACGGCGACGGCGTTCCAGACTACCTGGACAGGGACTCGGACAACGACGGAGTGCCCGACTCGGAGGAGGACCGCAACGGGGATGGCAAGGTGGGGGACTGCCTCACGCCATGTGGCACCGGCAACCCTTGCCTCGCTCCTGGAGACTACTGCTCCCCAACCGCTGGGGTCTGCATCAACCGCGAGTGCCTCGGCGACGAGACGGATCCCCACTCCCAGGACACCGACGGGGACGGCATTTCCGACAGCCAGGAGCCCACCTTCATCTGCAACGAAAGGACCGAGAGCAACCCGAGGGGGCGAAAGCCGATCCAGCGCCACACCCACAGCTCCGGGATCTTCCAGGTTGCCCTGGAGGAGACCTCCACCTGGATGCTGGTGGACCCTTCGAATGTTGGTTACAACGAGGCGGCGGCCTCGTTCTCCCTCCTTGACCCCGATCACGAGATGGCTGGGCTCGTCATAGCCAGGCCCAGCCAGTCAGGCACCGCGGCCAGCGAGGCGCAGGCCGTGATCCAATCCGTGAATGGCGTCGGCATAGTCACAGCCACTCCGCTCACGAGCGGCTCGGCGACGGTGAGCCACGATCAGCACGACACCGTCGTCAGCGCGGTCGTGCAGATCTCCACCACGAGCACCGTCTCCCTCGGAGAGCTGAGAAACCAGCTCATCGCCGCTCTCATGGGGCGCTCGGCGAGCGAGTTTCCCGCCATGGAGAATGTCCTCTCCTCGGTGCAGGGCACGAGCTTCATCTTCAGCTACTCAGCGCAGGTGAGGGACGGCTCCCAGACAATCGTCATGGGCGGGCTCGCCCTGCGCCAGAGCTACGACACGGGCGAGCACATCGGCTACCTGGTTGACGACATGGCCAACGGCACGGCCCTGGCGGAGGCCACCGCCAACACCGAGGCAGAGTGCGAGGATTACATAGTAGAGACCTCCCCGGTGGCGGACATCATCTGGGTGGTGGACGACTCCGGCTCCATGGACGACGATCAGGCCAGGGTGGCAGCAGCTGGCTCCTCGTTCCTCGCCCTGGCGGACCAGTCGGGGCTCGACTGGCGGATGTGCGTAGTTGACATGACCAGCGGTAACTCGGGCGGCTGCTGCACGGACACCGACCAGACCAACGACCAGTGGCTTGGCCCTGGGCAGCAGCAACAGTTCCTGAACTGCATCCAGGATCCGGCGGGGAGCCAGACCGCGAGCGGCGGCTACGAGAACGGCCTCACGCAGGCCGAGGACGCCATCGACACCCACCTCCCGAGAAACGCCAGCGACCCTCACGCCATCCGCCCGGAGGCCAAGCTGGTGGTCATCTTCGTCACCGACGAGCCGGCCCAGGAGTTCAAGGACGACTCCTCCTGCCCGGTCTCCGAGTCCAGCACCACCTGGGGCGCTGGATGCGACGTGCTGGTGACCCAGTGGGTGGGGTACTTCACCGGGGCCGAACGGGACGCCATCGCCCACGGCGTCCTGGTGCCTGGCTCCACTCCCAACTGCTCGGACCTGGGTGACTGGGGCCGTGGCTACGAGGAGATCATCAACTCCCTCGGCGGGACCACCGGCTCGATCTGCCAGAGCGACCTCACCGCGACCATGTCCCTCATCATCCAGGACATAGTTGGTTCTGCCTCCCCGGTGGTCCTGGCGCATACGCCCATCAGCGTCAGCCTGGCCGTGGCCAAGGAGGACAAGTCCACCCAGCCATCCAGCTACCTCGCCCTGCCCCGCTCCCGCTTCCAGGGCTTCGACTACCGGGCCTCGGCCAACACCATCGTCTTCATCGGCCAGGACTTCTCGAACCCGCCCTACGAGGTGGTGGTCTCCTACGTCCGCTGGGTCACCGGGGTCGCGCCGCCGGACTGACAAGTCCCCGCGCTTCTCCCTCCCACTCGATGGCGCAGCCCAGGTTTACAGATACTACTAGAGCGTACTGGGGAGCGCCGGCAACCCGGTGCAAGTAATCACCCAGGACAATGGGGGATGGGGAGAGGCCGGTCCTTGGCTTCTCGAATCTATCAGTCGGTGCACCTCGGGCAGGTGGCCACGGCCGTCTTGTAGCTCCAGGTGCAGCCGTTGTCCGCGCAGCATCGGCACTCCCAGTCGTCGCAGTCGACCCTGCCGTCGGCGTCGTTGTCCAGGCCGTCGGAGCAGCTCACAACGTCTGCCTCGTAACCAGGGCACGCGCCCGGGGTCTTCCTGCAGTCGAAGTCCTGGCAGTCAGTGTAGCCGTCGTTGTCGTTGTCGATCCCGTCGGAGCAGTTGGTCTCGACGCAACCCGCGTAGGTGTGCTGACAGGAGAAGTCCTTGCAGTCGATGAAACCGTCTTCGTCGTTATCGACTCCGTCGGTGCACTCTGCCTGCCCCACCTCCTCGACCGCGTCGCAGGCCGGGTTGCTCCAGCAGTCGCGATCCGCGCAGTCTGAAAAGCCGTCTTCGTCGTTGTCGATGTTGTCCGTGCAGTTGGACTCGAGGCAAGTTGCGTCTCCAGCGCAGTCCCAGTCATCGCAGTCCGTGAAGCCGTCGTTGTCGTTGTCGATGTTGTCCGTGCAAATCATCTCTCTGCACACGGTGACATCGGGGTGGCCCGAGCAGGAGGGATCCTCGCAGTCCACCAGGTTGTCGCCGTCGTTGTCCTGAAGATCCGAGCAGAGCTCGTTGGTGTTCTCGACCTGGGCCGGGCAGGCGGTGGTGCCGATACAGTCCGTGTCATCGCAGTCGGTGTCGCCGTCGCCGTCGTTGTCCACGTCGTCGTCGCAGATCTGCTCCCTGCAGACGGGGTCGTCCTGGCAATCCCAGTCCTCGCAGTCGATCCACCCGTCGCCGTCGTTGTCCTGGTCGTCGTCGCAGATCTCCGCAGTGGTCTGCTCGCAGTCCGAGTCGTTTGCAGAGGCGACCACGTCATTGGCGCTCCTTGGTAGCATGAAGTACTTGAAGAAGTAGTTGAGGACGCCCGTGACCTGACCGTAGCAGGTGCCAATCTCGACGTGAGAGTACACGTCGAAGAGGTCGTCGTCGGCGATGGCCCCTCCCAAGAAGGTGACCTCTCCATAGTTCTCGCTCTTGGCGGTGGCGCGCACGTTCTGCAGAGAGACGAGGACTCCCTCCCACTGCTCGGCGGTGGGATCGGCCATGATCTCCTGAGCTCCAACAGACGCGGGCGTCGGAGGGGTCCCGACTCCCAGGATCTCCACCGAGCCGTTCACTATCTCGGTGACGGTCCGGCCAGAGGTGTCGGTGTCCAGCGCGAACTCCTCTATCTCGCCTCTGACGGTGACGAGAGTGCCCACGCTGAGATCGGCGGTCACTCCGCCCACCACTGTCGGGTTGAAAACCTGGACCCCTGAGTAGGGGCCGCCAGCCGGTTCTTGCACCCAGACGTTTCCGGTGCGGTCTCCGTAGAGATCGACCGCGCTGACGAGCACCGACTCGAGCTCCACCACGTCGCCTGGCAACAGGTGCTGCGCGTGGCTTGGATCCTGGACTTGATAGATGGTGTCGTCCGTGGTGACCGCGTTGTTGTTGTTGAGGTTATGGTTTGTATTGTTGTTGTTCTTGTCGTCGTCCCGGCATCCCCAGGACAGGGAGGCCACAAACGCGATGCTGAAAAGAAAGCTACTGCTACGTCTCATCTGAAACTCCTTGGGGTCTGATCACAACGCAATTGGGCCACGATCTCATGCCAGAAGCAACCAGTTTGGCACTCTCGCCGCTCGCGGCCTGAAACACACTGGCTATGTGGGGCTCCACGCTGGCGGGGATCCGGTGAGCCTGGAAGGATTTACTCTACTCGGCCTCGGCAGACGCCTTGGTCTTCTCTGGAGCCGCGGGCTCTGGGCTCGAAGGCACGTAATCCACGAGCTCGAGGTACACCATGGGAGCGTTGTCGCCCCGGCGTCTCCGGGTCTTGATGGTCCGGGTGTAGCCTCCCGCGCGCTCGACGAAGCGAGGCGCAACCTCCGTAAAGAGCCGGTCCAGCGCCTCTCCGTCCCTCAGGACGCGCTTGGCCATCCGGAGGTGGTGGAGGTATCGCGCCTTCTCCTCGACGCTTCGCGCCTCGGGCTCTTTCTTCAGCAGCTCCCCGAGGGACGAAGCCCAGGTGATTGTGCGCTCCACGAAACGCCGCAGCTCCTTGGCCTTGGTTTCCGTGGTCTCGATACGTTCGTGCCGAATCACGGCGGCCACCATGTTCGAGTACATGGCCTTGCGGTGGCTCGAATTCCGCCCGAGTCGG
>JAVEWA010000070.1:0-16230 GCA_034004785.1 Polyangia bacterium | reverse complement strand
GGGAGGCGTGGGGATAGCTGTTAGCTGGTCGGGGATGCGCGGGGATAGCCGTTTGCAGGTCGGGGATGCGCGGGGATAGCCGTTTGCAGGTCGGGGATGCGCGGGGATAGCCGTTTGCAGGTCGGGGATGCGCGGGGATCAGAACACCAGGCCCGCGTAGCCCACGAAGGACTCCCCTGGCCGGACATCGTAGCTGGTGAGGTATTCGAGGAGCTGGCCCTCCTTTGCCCCGGCTGTCTTGGCGGCGCCCAGGGCGGCGGCGGCCGCGCCAGGGCAGCAGCAGAAGTGGGACTCGAGGGCCCCGGTGCGGAGGGCCTCGGGGTCCAGGGCCAGCATGAGGTCGAGGGCCCGGCGGTCGTTCTTTTCCTTCACCCAGGCGAGCCCGTCCCGGCCCCGGCCCGCGGGCTCGAAGCCATAGTTCGGCCCGTAGTGGGTCAGATCGGTGGAGCCCACCACCAGGATGTTCCTGCCGAGCCTTGCGGCCTCCTTGGCCGCTGCCTGCCCAGCCTCGTAAGCCTGTGGCCGCGCCGGCATGCCCGCCGCAACCAGGCGGACCTCGGGGAGGAGGGCCTTGATGAAGGGGAGCTGCAGCTCGATGGTGTTGTCGGGCTCGTAGTCGCCGGGCCCGACCGCGGGCAGGCGGGCGGCGCCCGACAGGGCCTCGGCCAGCTCCGTGTCCACCTCTACCTCGCCGAGCGGCGTGGGCCAGATGCCCGATGAGAGCACCCAGCCCGGGGAGCGCGGGCCCAGGTGCCCGCCGAAGAGCACCAGGGTGTCGCAAGGGCCGGCGAGCCGGGCGAGGGCCTCGAAAACCCGGGCGGCGATACCTCCCGAGAAGGCCCACCCAGCGTGGGGCACCACGCCTGCCCTGCCGGGCAGGAGATCTCCTCGACGGAACTCTGCAGGCTGGTGCTCGTCGCGCCCGGCCACGTTGTGCTGGTTCCCGTCGAGCCTGGCCTCTCCAGGATGGGCCCCGGCAGGCCGGGCCTCGGCAGGACTGGCTTCGCCGAGATCGGCGGAGCCTGGCTCAGCCCGCGAGTCTTGGATGAACTGATCGATCTGCCGCTGGCAGGCCTTCGAGCTACCTGGGTACCAGCCCTGGTGGGCAAAGAACGTTCCGTGACGTACCCGCTCCATGGAGCACCTCCGGGGCCGATTATGGTGGGCCAATGCCCGAGGCGCAACAGCGGGGCGACCAAGCGGGGCGACCAAGCGGGGCGACCAAGCGGAGCGACCAAGCGGGGCGACCAAGCGGGGCGCCCAAGCGGGGCGCCCAAGCGAGGCGACGTAGACGGCTCGGCGCGAACAGACGATCTCTCGTCAGCCCTCCGCAGGGGGGGTGAAGACCTTCATGCGGGGATCGGTGGCGCGGCGGGCGGTTGAGACGCGGAGGCGGGAGGAGAGCACCTTGAAGATGCCCTTCACGATCTGGTGCTTCTCCTGGAGGAGTTCGTCGAAGCTCTGGGCGTCGATCTTGAGGAGCTCGGTCTGCTCCACGGCCACGGCGTCGGCGCTTCTCGGGAGGTTGTCGAGCACGGCCATCTCTCCCACGCACTCCCGCTTGCCGAGGCGCACGATCTCGGCGCCTCCCACCCGGATGGACACGGTGCCGTCGAGGACCAGGTACATGGCGTCCCCCGGGTCACCCTGCTGGAAGAGCACCTGGCCCGCCGCCACGGGCGTCTCCTCGGCGATGCCGGCGATGAAGCGCAGCTCCTCCCCGGAGAGCTCCTTGAAGATGTTCACGCTCTGAAGGAAGAGGATCTTCTCGATGAGTGGGAGCATGGCCTGCACCTCTCTGTGGACCGCGGGGTTCTTTCGGGCCGCCTCGTCGGGCCAGCCCACCGCCGCGCACTGTCCCAGCCATGGGTCGGGGCCCAGGAGCACCGAGCCCACGGGATCCGTGATGGAGCCTCGAAGGGCGTCGGCCGCCTCGGGGAAGATGCGCGCGAGATCTGCGGTGCGCTCCCGTCTCTCCACGAGGGGCACCTCGAGGGCGGCCACCTCGCGGGAGAAGGCCGTGTCGATGAGCTCGATGGCGTTGGCGCGCAGGCGCGCGTCTCCGCTCGTGAGGTTCCAGTGGACTATGGCGGTCAGCTTCGGGTCCTCGAGCATCGAGGTCAGGCCGAAGACCCTGGCGAGCCCCTGGGCCCCGCGGTGGCCCAGCTCCTGGTAGAGGAGGGACTGCTTCTGGGGATCGGTCCCCGAGGCCAGGCCCCGCTGCAAGGTGGCCAGGAGGTGGCAGTGGATCACCTCGGAGCGGATGCGCGCCATCAGCAGGGCCTTGGGAGGATGGTCGTAGCCCCCCGGGGCCCTCGTGAGCTTGGAAAGAGATCGGATGGCGTAGAGGCGGACCTCCTCCGAGGGGTCGGAGAGCATGGTTTCGAGGACCTTGCCAGCGGCGAGGGAGTCCACCGAGGCGAGGAGCTTGGGCACGCGGACCCGGAGCGCGAGGGGTGTCTCGGGATCCTGGGCGAGCTGGCCGAGGGCCGGGACCGCGGCGTCGCCGAGGGCGGCCAGGGCGTTGCCAGCCTCGTCCCTCGGGCCCCGGTGGAGGAAGCAGGCGAGCAGCGCGTCGAGGAGCTCTGGCGAACGGATGGCCGCCGCGGCCCGGATCGCCTCGGTGCGCACAGCGAGGTCTTCGTCTTCGAGGAGCAGCGCGCAGCGGGGCCAGAGGGCGGGGTGGGCGAACTCGGTGAGGGCGCCGGCCATGGCCTGCCGGACAAGGGCGTCCTCGGCCCGTGAGAGGAGGACGAAGCGCTCCTCGGCTCCTTGCGAGGCGATGCCGAGCCTGAGGGCGCAGCAGACAGCCGCGGCCCGCACCGCAGGGCGGTCGTCGTCGAGCAGGCCCTCCACGGAGCCCTGCCGCCCCTCCTGGCCGAGAGTGGCCAGGGTGACCAGGTGAGCCGCCACCACCGTCGGGTCGGGCTCGGTCTCGATGAGGTCCGCCACCTGCGGGGCGTCGGTGGGCATGCCCAGCTCCGCGATGAGGGAGCTGGCCTCCTTGCGCACGAGCGCCGAGGGGTGGCGGCAGGCGCGGAACAGGATCTCGCGCACCTGCGGGGAGCGATCTCCGCCCAGCATGTGCAGGGCGAAGACGGCCTTTCCCTCGTCCCCCTCGTCGAAGATTGCCTTCTGGATGAAGTTGATGGTCTCGCTGTCGAGGTTGACCACCAGGTCTTCCACGAGATCGTCCTGCTCGAAGCGCCGTCGCTCGAGGGCCCGCCGAAGGGCCTCCACGTAGGCGGGGCGGGCCCGAAGGATCATCAGCAGGGCCGAGCCTCCCGAGATGAGCACCAGCCCGACTGCCACCCATCGCAGCTCCAGGGCCGTGCCGAAGGAGAAGAGGAGGAGGCCGAAGACGGCGAAGGAGAGTGGTGAGATCACCCCCTTTATCAGGGTCATGGCCTGCCGCTTGGCCACGGTGGGCACGGGAGTGTAGAGCGCCTGCAGGCTCGGGCTGTAGAAGGCCTGCTTCAGGAGCCGGTCGCCGAAGCGCAGGGATACGAGCAGCCAGAAGATGGGCAGCGCCACGTAGGCGAGCCCGGCCAGGGCCACGGCCGCGGGCGCGATGGTCAGGCACACGACGCTGCCGAGGCGGGTCAACAGGCGCCCGGACAGAAACATCTGGAAGACCACCTGGAGCCCGCCGAGCAGCGCGAAGAACATGGCGTAGAAGCTCGCCAGGGCGTTCTTGTCGAAGCGGGCCCTCAGCTCGTTCATGAACAGGTAGTCGAGGAGGCCCTGGGTGATGATGGTGGCCACGGTGATGATCGCGAAGAGGCGAAGGAGCGGGGTCGAGGCGATCTGGTGGAAGCCGGTGCTCATTGCCCCGAAGAAGCTGTCGGTCTTCTTCCCCCTTCCATGGCTGCGCTGCCCCTTGGGCCGGTCCAGGCCGAGGCCGCGCTTGGAAGCCAGGTGGAGCATGGCGATGGCTGCCAGGAGGGAGGTCACCACCAGCCAGGTGAGCTCCTCGGCGTTGATAACGTGTTTCACGAGGGGGTTGACCACGAAGCCGTTCAGGAGGAACGACAGGGATGCGCCGAGGCCGACGAGGGGGATGAGGCGCTTGGCCTGCCTCGGATCGAAGACGTCGCTGACGTAGGACCAGGCCTGTACGATGGCGATTGAGGAGGCCACCTCCACCCAGATGTAGAGGAAGAACGGCCCCGTCGGAGGGGGCACCGCCTCGGGCTGCCAGACGTCCGGGATCGGGAAGGGAGGAGGCTCGGGACCGAAGACGAGCCGCCAAAAGACGAAGCCCCCCGCCAGCACCACGAGGGTGGAGGGGACGAGGATCCTGCCGGGCACGAGCCGCGTCAGCGCCGAGTAGAAGGCCGACACGACTGCGAGGACGACCGGCGCCAAGATGAAGGCCAGGGCCAGGGACTTCTTGCCGAAGCCGTCGAGGAAGATGGCGTACTGCAGCACCTTGCCCGTGGAGAGCACGGACTGGATGAAGAAGATGAACGCCAGCAGGATGAGGACCGTCGGGCCCTCGCCTGCCTGCACGTTGAAGATGCGTCCGAGGACGCGCCGCATTGGGAATCCCCTTCCAGGATGCCGCTGTCATCCCGCCCGGCTCGGCCGACTGTGCGATCACCCCGCTCGTCCGTCAAGGCTCCAGCGGGGCTCCAGCGGGGCGGGGCCGGGTTGGCGCCCCACCTTAGCTGCCCGGTAAGACAGGTCAAATGGGCGTATTTAGTGGTTTGACGAGGCCGCTACCTCCCTATAGAATGGCCCCCTCGATGGCGCCGTCCGAGCCCTGAGTACGCCGCTCGGCGAACCGCCCCCCCTGGAGGAGCATGACCAAGGGCATCATCCCAATCATCATCGCCGTGGTGCTCGCTGCCCTGGCGGCCGCACTGTTCTGGGGCATCGTGGAGAACGCCAAGCGGTCGGCGCGGGCAGGCTGGGAGCTGACGGACGTGGTGGTGGCCGGCGCCAACATCGCCCCTGGCACCATCCTGTCCGAGGATCTCGTCACCACCGACAAGATCCCAAAGAAGTTCCGCACCGCGGACATGGTGATCCCCAAGGAGTTGGACACGGTTCTCGGCAACGAGGTGGTCTTCCCCGTGCAGAAGGGCGATCCCCTGTCTTGGCATCACCTGCGGGGCAGGGAGTCCGCCGAGGATCGGCTCTCCAAGGCGGTCACCTTGAAGGGCCGCGCCATAACGGTGGGCGTGAACGAGCGGACCTCGGTTGGCGGCATGATCCGCCCGGCGGATCACATCGACGTCCTCGGGACCTTCAGGGATCCGACCTCCAACCGCCTGATCGCCGTCACGCTGCTCCAGAACGTGATCGTGCTGGCCACCGGGCAGCTCAGGCCCGTGCACCGGGGCGCGGCGCCCTCCAAGGCTAGCGACTACAGCACCATCACCCTGCTCGTGCTGCCCGCCGAGGCGGAGATCCTCGTCTTGGCCCAGGATCTCGGGCAGCTCTACATGACCCTGCGAAACCCAGAGGATCTGGACGTCTATCAGGAGCGGGCCCGGACCACCATCAGCACGCTGATCACGGGCGAGCGCGTCAAGGAGCTGCGCGAGGAGAGGTATCAGACCATCCAGAAGATAAAGATAATCCGTGGCCTGCCCGGCCTGAAGTGAGCTGAGCCGTCCCCAGGGAGCCAAGCCTTGCTCGGACTCGTCGTACTATTCACCTTCGTCTCCGTCTTCATCCTCGTGGTGGTGATCTCCGGCATCATGACCTGGGGGGTGGAGCAGTACGAGGATCGATACGCCACCAAGGGCACCAAGACCTTGGAGGGGATGTTCATGTTCGTGACTCCCCGCCAGATCGTCCTGCTGTCGGTGTCGGCGATGCTGGTTTTCTTCCTGCTGGGGCTCGCCTCGCTGAACCTGGTGGCTGGCCTGCTCCTCGGGGTGATCGGCTTCCTCGTGCCGCTGATGGGCATCCGCCACCTGAGAAAGAAGCGCATCGCCAAGTTCAATCGCCAGCTCGTGGACTCCCTCGTGCAGATGTCGGCGGCCTTCAAGGCGGGCCTCACGCTCCCGCAGGCGGCGGAGAACATCGCCCGGGAGATGCCGCCGCCCCTCGGCCAGGAGTTCGACCTGCTGGTGAAGGAGATCAAGCTGGGCATCACCGTGGAGGAAGCCCTGGAGAACACCGCCGCCAGGGTGGGCAGCGACGACATGGAGCTCGTGGTGGTGTCCACCAACATCTCCCGCAAGCTGGGCGGCAACATGGCGGAGATGTACGACATCATCGCCGGGACCATCAGGGAGCGTTTTCGTCTGGAGGGGAAGATCCAGTCCCTGGTGGCACAGGGCAAGATGCAGGCCTGGGTCGTGGCCCTCATGCCGCTGGCCATCGGCATCGCCCTGAATCACTGCCGGCCTGATCTGATGCAGCCGATGCTCCATCACCGCTTCGGCTACATCCTGATCGGCTGCATCATCTTGATGGAGCTAATGGGCATATGGCTCATCCGCCGCATCGTGAATATAGACGTGTAGCCCCCGTCCCCGGGCGTGGCCGCGTCGATGCGGGGGCCCCGATGCCCCCTGACAGCCCTTCGCCGGCGGGGAGGACGTCATGGGCCTGACCCTCGGCTTCGTGGCGCTCGTGTTCGCGGCCACCTTCCTCGTCACCTGGACCCTCTACCCTCAGCGGTTCCTGGCCGCCGCCCAGGCCCAGCGAGCCGTCCAGGGGGGCGGCTTCGCCTCTTCGGCTGGCAACGTGATCCTCGGCAGGCTCGGCGCCCTCAACAGGCCCCTCGTGAGCGAGAGCTTCGCGCGTCGCATGGGGAGGCGCTTCCTCGCCATGGGGCGCCCTCGGATGATGCCCGAGGAGTTCATCGCCATGCAGGAGCTCTGCGCCCTCCTCTTCGGCGTGCTCGGGCTGATGCTTCTGAACCTGCTGAAGGGACCGCTCCTCGCGGCCGTCTTCTTTGCCCTTTTCGGTTTTCTTTTCCCATACATCTGGGCGTCGGACCAGATCAAGAAGCGGCACCACAAGATCCAGCGGGAGCTGCCCTACTCCATCGACCTGCTCACCCTGAGCGTCGAGGCCGGCCTGGACTTCCAGGCCGCCATCGCCACGGTGGTGGAAAAGGGGAAGCCGGGGCCCCTCAACGAGGAGCTCGGCATCATGCTGGGCGAGATCAAGTTCGGAAAGACGCGGGAGGAGTCGCTGCGAAACCTCGCGGATCGCGTCCAGCTCGCGGTGCTCACGGCCTTCGTGACGAACCTCATCCAGGCGGACAGGATGGGCACCAGCCTCGGGAAGATCCTGCGCATACAGTCCACGCAGATGCGGATCGACCGGACGCAGCGCGCAGAGAAGCTGGCGAACGAGGCGCCCGTGAAGATGCTCCTGCCGCTGGTGGCCTGCTTCTTCCCGACCGTGTTCATGATCCTCTTCGGGCCGATCGTTTTCAGGCTCATGTACGGGGGCGACTTTTGACCGCGCCCACCAAGCGCAAGTCTCGCAAGGAGAAGAAGCAGCAGGCCCGGGTTTCCGGGTTCGTCCTGACCGTTGTCGATGGGCAGGCCACGGGAAGGGAATACCACTTCGAGACCGAGGCCAAGGTTGGGAGGGTGGATGACAACGACGTGGTCATGGTGGACCCAGGGATCTCGCGCAACCACGTCTGGGTTCACGGCCGTCGCGGGGTCTACCTGGTCGAGGACATGGGCTCCTCCAACGGGACGAGGCTGAACGGCGAGCTCATCGAGGGCCCCGAGGTGCTTCGGGACGGCGACTTCATCGGCGTGGGGCAGGCCACGCTGCAGTTCTCGAACATGGACATGGAGCGTTCGGGGGACGTCACGGCGCGCGTCCGCCTCACCGAGAAGCAGGCGAAGCGCCTCGACCACCCCGGCTCCCTCGTGGGGAACCCCAAGGACCAGCTCAAGGCCCTCTTGAAGACGCCGAGAGGGCGTCTCATGGCGATAGGCGGCGCCATGGCGCTTGTCTTGCTCTTCGCGGGCATGTCCAAGCAGTGCACCGGAAAGAAGAAGGCCGGGCAAGCGCAGGATCAGGAGCTCTCCGAGACGCCGGTGGACTACGATCAATACCAGGCCCAGGGCTACTGGGACTGGGCCTTCGGCTACGGCCAGTTCAACCGGAACTATCGGGACAAGGTGGTGTTCCACTACGTCAAGCCTCCTCAGAAGCTCAGGATCACGCTCGAGTACGCCGCCTGGGGCATCGACGATCCCGAGGAGGTGGTGATCCTCGTCAATGACAAGCGCGTGGGCTCCGTGCCCAAGACCCGGAAGATCAACCTGGCGGGGCAGGTTTCCTACAAGTACGACTATGGCCTGCGCCTGGAGATCGACCCTGGGGCCTTCAAGGACGGGGAGAACCAGGTGGTATTCGACAACACCAAGAACGGCAAGGACGGAGACGACCTCTGGGAGGTGAGCTACGTCAAGCTGCGGGAGACGGCCATCCCCATGCCGAACCAGGAGAAGGCCAGGGAGTGCTTCTTCAACGCCAAGAACGCCTATGACCAGCGCAAGGTGGACCCCGCGAACATGCAGAGGGCCATCACCGCCTACGAGTGCGCCAGGGACTACCTGGAGGAGCTTCCCCAGAAGCCGCCCGAGTACCAGGTCGCCCGTCGGCAGATCGAGCTCATCAACAAGGAGCTCAGCCAGATCTTCCGAAAGGCGATCTTCGACGCTCAGCAGAACTTCCGCTACTCCCAGAACGACGAGGCTCGCAGCCGGCTCCAGCAGACCATGCTGTACTTCCAGGCCAACCAGCGGGATCCGCGCTTCATCCAGCTCCGGCAGGCCCTCGACGCCATCGGAAACTGAAGGGATCGGAAGGGCTTGGGGTAGGAAGAGGCATCTGTCATGCCCTGGCTCGGGAGAGCTTTTAAGGCTCATTGCTTGCAGGCGGCTTGAAGATCTCATATTCTCGTAGGGATGGCAGACGCTCCCCGCAGACCCCTAGGGGCCGGGCCGTCAGGCCCTGCCCGCCGTCCACCGCCGGCCCGGCGCCCCGGGCCTGCTCCGGGCCCGGGCGGACCTGGCATGCCAGGGCCACGTCCAGGCCCAGGCCCAGGCCCAGGCGCATCTGGGCCCCGTCCGGCTCCCAGGCGGCCCACCATGGCCTACAACGAGGCGGGTCCGCCTCAGGGGCAGGGAGGCCCGGCGCGGCCCCCCCCTGCTCGGGATCCCTACAGGGCTCCGCCTCCCCAGCGCGCCCCGGCGCCAGCACCGGCTTATGAGCCGGAGATGGCTCCGGTGCTCGATGTGGCGGCCTCCGAGACCGATGTCTCCTCCATGGCTTCCTCCGAGGCCACGGTCATCGAGCAGGGCGGCTATGAGCCCATGCTGCCGCAGGAGCAGGCGCCAGCCCCCATGGCGTCCGAGGTCCCGCCCGCGATCCTGCGGGTGCTAGTGGGCGCAGATCAGGGCAAGGCCTTCGCGCTGCCTCTCGGCGCGGGCGTCATCGGCCGGGGCGCGAACTGCGACGTCGTTCTCGCGGACATCGCCGTCTCCAGGCGGCACGTCGCGTTCAACTTCGACGGCCGCACCGTCACGCTGACAGACCAGGGGAGCGGCAATGGCACCAAGATCAACGGGGTCAGGATCAAGGTTCAGGCTCTAAGCAACGGAGACGTGATAGGCCTGGGCAAGACGGAGATGCAGTTCGAGTGGGGCGCGCCGGTGGCGTCCGCGAGACCCGCTCCCGCGATGGCCTCTCGTCCTGCCCCTGCCCGGCCTGCCCCTGCCGCCCGGCCCGCGCCCGCGCCCGCGCCTCACATGGGCTACCCAGCGGGGCACCAGGAGATCCCGCAGCATCTCATGGACCAGGGCAACCTGACGGCCCAGGTGGCTCCGCTGCCGCCGGCTCAGGCTATGCCCGCGGCCGCGACGGAGAAGAAAGTCAGCCCGCTCGCGAAGCTCACCAACACCAGGCAGAAGAAGCTCCTGGTGCTCGGTGGCGGGGGAGTGGTGATCCTCCTGCTCATCCTCGGGATCGTGGGCGCGATGATGAAGCCGGCGCCCACCAAGAAGAAGCCGGCGCCGCCGCCCGCGCCCGAGGGACCCACGCCCGAGCAGGTCTTCCAGCAGGCCACGGCCCACATCAAGGAGAAGAAGTGGGCCGAGGCCGCGGGGCTTCTCAAGCAGCTCACCGAGTACGATCCCAAGAGCCAGGTCTATTCGCAGCAGGCCCAGTACGTCGATGCCAACATCAAGGGCATCGAGCTGCTTGGAAACATCGACTCGGCCCTGAAGGAGGGCAAGCTCCCGGTGGCCCAGGTCCGTCTCTACGAGGACTTTGGCAAGGACAAGCGCTTCCTCGAGGGCAGGACATGCAAGGTGGACGAGGAGCTCTGCACAAAGTACTGGGCTCTCGAGAAGCGCTACCGGGTCATCAAGGCGGCGCCGCTCATGGCCGAGGCCAGGGAGCTGGCCAAGGACAAGAAGAAGAAGAAGGAAGCCCTGGAGAAGGTCGGCGCGGTCCTCGAGATCGTCCACGACTCCTACGAGGCCCAGAAGCTCAGACACGAGCTGGACGGGACCACGATAACGGCCAGCCCGGACCCGGAGCTGGACAGGCTGCTCGCTGGTCAGGAGCCGGCGCCCGTGGCTCCGACCGATGGGGAGACGCAACACGGCGGAGGGGGCGGGTACGTTGGAGCCGGGCTCCCGCGAAGCGCGCAGACCCTCTATTCGGCCAAGGACTTCCACGGCGCCTTGGCGGAGCTGAACAACCTGGCGGGAAAGCAGCAGGGGGCGGCGTCCAAGCGGCTCCAGGACCTCGGCGGGAAGGTGAAGCAGGTTGGCGCCTCCTTGCAGCGCGGGGAGTCCTCCATGGTCTCGAACCCGGGCCAGGCTCTCGGCGAGTTCAAGTCGGCCCTGGCGACCGACGCAGAGCTCGGAGGCGCCCACCAAGCCTACATCAAGGGCAAGATCTTCCTGGTGGCAAAGGCCAGGGCCGGATCGCTCTTCTCGGCGGGTCAGCACGCCGAGAGCTACCAGATGCTCGTCTATGCCAGGCAGTTCGGGAGCGACGGGCTGGACAGGCTCTCCGAGCAGCTCTCAAGCAAGGCCAAGGAGAAGTTCCAGCAGGGCTACATCATCAGGGAGTCCAATTCTGGCAAGGCCAAGGAGTATTGGCGTCAGGTCCTCGCCATGGTTCCCTCGGACAACCAGTGGGCCGTCAAGGCCAGATCCTACCTGGGCTCTTCGGGCGGAGGGGGAGGTGGAGATGGAGACGAGCCGAGCCATCGGCCTGCCCCCATGACCTATCATCAAGTGGCGTCCATGAGGCCCGCTCCCATGACCCGGCCCGCGGCCATGCCCGCGCCCATGACCCGGCCCGCAGCCATGCCCGCGGCCATGCCCCGGCCCGCGGCCATGCCGGCCGCCATGCGGCGCTACTTCGTTGGTGGAGGGGACGAGGACGAGGACGAGTAGAGCCCGGCCGAGCGGTCATGGCAGCGTTGTAACCTCTCGTTTTTATTTTTCTAATATGTCCCTGAGCCTGTTTGAGGGGAGTGGGCGGCGTACCTGAACTAACGTACAGAACAAAGAAGGTGGAGAAATTTGCCCAGAGCCAGGGCGATGGTAAAATGACCCATGGAGAGAAAGCCAGGTGAAGAGGTTTAGTTTTTGAAATGAAAAGAGATTCGAGCGACAGAGCCTGACATGGACACCTTGCCCAACATTCCGGCCCGAGAGCAGCTCACCTTTGGCTTTCAGCGTGGCCCGGCCCCTGGCCCACGCCGGTTTCGGGTGAGCCCGGGTGCGCCGCACAGAGCCAGACAGGCCAGGTTCAGGCGGGCCATGCCGCCCGATCCCAGGCAGGCCGCCCTGCCGCTCGCCCAGGAGATCGACGAGGTAGCCAGGCTGCGCCTGGAGCGCAGGATTGGAGCGCACCTGAGGGGAGAGTTGAGGGTGGTGGTGACCGACAACCGCTACAGCATCCTGTCGGTCAGGCGGGGCAAGGGGTCATACGAGGCCAGGCTTCATCACATGTTCCTCGGCGCCGACCCCAAGGTGGTGCGGGCTCTCGCCCGCTACATCGCCCGCAACGACGACGAGGCGTCCGCGCAGATCAACGACTACATCGACCGGAACCACCACCTCATCCGCCTGTCCCTGCCAGGCCAGGGAAGGCCCGCGAGGCTCCGGCCCGAGGGACGCTACTTCGACCTAGAGGAGATCTTCGACGAGCTGAACCAGACGCACTTCCAGGGACGGATCCAGGCGAGGATCACCTGGGGCAGGCGCACTGCGGGCCGGGCGAAGCGGCACCGGTCGGTTAAGATGGGCTCCTACTCGGTGGAGGAGCAGCTCATCCGTATCAACCCCTCGCTCGATCGGGCATTCGTGCCCAGGTTCTTCGTGGAGTACGTGGTCTTTCACGAGATGCTGCACCAGGTGCACGAGATCCCGGTCATTAACGGCCGGCGCCACTACCACACCCCGGGCTTCGTGGCCCACGAGCGCTCCTTGCCAACCTATCCCGCAGCCAGGCGCTGGGAGCTCGAGAACCTCTCCAGGCTCCTCCACTACTAGGTTGGGTCCAGCGGAGCCCCCGCGAGGGCTCTCGCCAGCTCGAGGAGCCTGGTGACGACCTCTGCTTCCGGGACGCGTCCGAGGGGCCGACCTCGCTCGAAGAGGAGCCACCCGTCCCCAAGTGCCGCCGCGCCAGCGTCCGCCGAGCCTGCCTCCCCCGGGCCGTTCACCTCGCAGCCCATTACGGCGAGGGTGAGCCCATCGAGGGCCCGGTCCTCGAGGTCGTCGAGCTGGGCCTCAAGCGCCCTCGCCAAGCCAATTACGTCGCCCCGGCAACGCCCGCAGGTAGGACAGGATACGAGGTCCACGCCGCGCCGCCCGAGCCCCAGGGCCCGGAGCAGCCCATGGGCCGCGCGCACCTCCCTGACAGGGTCGGCGCTGAGGGAGATCCGGATGGTGTCGCCGATCCCCTCCGCCAGGAGAATAGCCAGGGCAGCGGCGGACTTCAGCTCTCCCTGCGGTGGAGGGCCTGCCTCGGTGAGCCCGAGATGGATGGGCCAAGGGGGCAGGCCGAGGCCCTCCGACGCCTCGGCCAGGAGCCGGTTCGCGGCCACCAGCTCGGGCAGGCTCGAGAACTTCAGGGAGAGCTTCAGGTGAGGAGCGCCCGCCTCCGCGAGACGCCTGGTCGCGTCGAGCACGTCCTTAACCAAGCCGTGGGAGAGGCCCATGGGATGTTCCCTCGCGGCCCGGGAGGGAGAGGCGGCGTTGGCGCCCACCCGGATGCAGGCTCCGAGCGCCTCCGCGGCCCGGCCGAGGGCCTTCCAGGGCGGGCTCCTTCCCGCGGTACCTGGATTGATTCGTAGCCCGACCACGCCCGCCACCTCGAGGGCCTCGATACCCAGCTCCCAGTCGAAGTGCACGTCGGCCACGAGCGGCACGGGGGTGCTCGCCACGAGGCGCCCGAGCCCCTCGATGGAGCCGCGGTCGGGCAGGGCCACCCGCACGGCCTCGCAGCCCGCGAGGGCCAGGCGCGCGAGCTCGTTGGCGGCCTCCTGCCCCTTGGGAGGCGCGGTCAACATGGACTGGACGCTGACGGGAGCGCCGCCGCCGATGGCGAGGGGTCCCAGGTGGATGGCCCGGGTGGCGCGGCGCGGCCAGGGCGATCCAGGGCTCACGGTCGGCGGGCTCGGCGGCGAGCTCGACGGCGTGCTCGGCCCGAGCCCCGGATCGAGAAGAGGATAGACGCGAGGGCGAGGATGGTCAGGGCGCCCTGGCCCGGCGTCCCGGCCCCTTGGCAGCCGCAGCCAGACAGAGAAGTCCCGTCGTCACCGCCTCCTCCGTCGGGCCTCGGGTTCACTCCGCCATCGGGCCCAGGGCCGATCCCGCCGTCTGCGGCGGTGGAGGTGCAGCTCGGCGGGGACTGGGCAGGGTCCTCGATCCAGTCGGCCTCGTAGCGGAGGATCATCTCGTACTGCCCGGCGAGGAAGGCGCTATTCGGGTCGGGGAAGGCGCCGTCGAACATGCCCGTCATCTCGCCGGGGATGACCAGCATGGTCATGTCGATGTCCGGCATGGCAGCCTCGTAGTCCGTGTCGTACTCCCAAAGGGCGCCGCCGTCGTAGGTGCGCAGGAACACGGTGAGATAGGTCGGGTTGTCCCCGTCGCAGTCGCCAGTGCAGGCGAGACCGTGGGCGATGCCCCGGAGGGCGTCCCAGAACCTCACGCCGATCATGTCGGTCACCGGGGTGGGATCGTCGAGGCACTGGCTCATCAGGCAGACGGAGGGCATGGCGGGATGCTCGGGGACATCCACGCGGGTGAAGGTGTGGCCCCCGTCCGTGGTCACCGCCAGGATCCCAGTGCCCCCGTCCTGCTGTCCCACCGCCCAGCCCAGGTCGCTCGCCACGAAGGAGGCCGCCCCCAGGTAGAAGGGGAGACCCTGGGCCCTGATGGTCCAGGTCTCACCGCCGTCGCCTGTGTACCAGGACGCGCCGTCGCTCGCGCTCGGGTGGCCGCCTTCGCTGTCCGCTCCCCAGCCGCCCACCAGGAACCCGCAGGTGGCGTTCAGCATGGAGACGCCGGCGGGGACGACGTCCGCCGAGGGGCCGTCCACCGCGTGTGAGGTCCAGCTCTGCCCGTCCAGGCTCCTGATCACATAACCGCCGCCCGTGCCGAAGATCTCCCCCGTGCGGAGCACCTGGAACTGGAGCATCGGGGCGTCCACCCTGGCCTGCTCGGTCCAGCTCCCGCCCCCGTTCTGGGTGACGAAGATCTTGTTGACCTCGTTGAGCCCCTCCATCTCGGTGGCGGCGAGGTAGCCGTTGTTGGCGTCAGAGAAGACGATGGCCGTGGGGATCACCGGGAAGAAGGACGCCCCCTGGGGCAGTGACATCTGCTGCCAGGTGGTTCCGTTGGTCGTTCGGAGGCCGACCAGCTCGTCGTTGCCTCCGGTGTTGCGCTTGCCCACTGTCCAGGCGTGGGTCCCGTCAACCGCCGCGATCTTGAAGATCATGTTGGACTGGGAGGGCTGCGCGTTCGGCATTATTCCCTGCCAGGTGGTCTTGGCCATGGCCTGCCCGCCGAGCAGCCCGAAGAGCCCCAAAAGGACCAGGTTGGGCGCCAGAGCGCGTCGTGAGGTCATTTGGCCGCTCTCCTAGTAGCCGAAGCAGATGCCGTAGGTGTCGTTCAGGGGGCCGCAGGACTGGGTGCCGGGGCAGTCCGAGTCCGTGCCGGCCCGGCAGACCTTGCGGCAGACGCCGTCGCCTGGAGGACCGAAGCAAGAGTAGCCCTGCGCGCAGGAGAAGTCGTTCGCGCAGGGAGAGCCTGCCTCGGCGGTCCCCTCGGGCTCGCAGAAGGTGAGCCCTTCCCCGACGGAGGCGACGTAGCAGGCCTCGCTGGCGTCGCAACCTGACAGGGACAGCACATCGGTCACGGGGTCGCAGGTGTCGGCCGGCTCGCAGAGATAGACCGACACCGAGCCCGAGGAGGCCACGACCACGTCGCCGCAGCGCCCTCCCTCGCAGAAGCTGCCCGGCTGATCGCAGAAGGGCAGGCACTGATAGGTGCCGGCGGCGCTCGAGCAGAGAGTCCCCACCTCGCAGTCGTCGGGGAATTCGCCCGAGCAGCTCGCGTAGGCAGGCGTTCCCCCAGCGTCGGCGCAGCCCACGGTCGAGGTCCCGTTGGTCAGGGTGCATTTGCGCCCGACCCCGCAGAGGAACTGCTCGAGCAGGTCTTGGGCGTTGCAGGTCAGGCTGGCGTCCACGCCAGGCCTGGCGTCCACCTCTGCGTCGAGACGGACGCGGGCGTCGCGCTTCACGCCGGAGTCGTCTCCCGCCGGATCCTCCTCCGGGCAGGCTGGCAGAAAGACGAGGAGGGATGCCAAGAGTAAACGAAGCGGTCGGGTCTTCACTTCGGACCTCCGATATTGGCTCTGCCAAAGGAGTATAGCCCCTGCCCTCGCGGGGATCCATCGGCATGACGAGTGAGGCGCTCGATCCTCCGAGCGCCGCCAGCCAGGGATGGGGAGGATACGGCTATCCTATGACCTGGCCCCAGCCGAAGGGGTCTTCCCCGGAGCCGTACTGGATGCCGAGGATGGTGTCGTAGAGCCGCTGGGCCACCGGGCCAGTCGTCCCGTCTCCGACCGGGAGCTTTTCGCCCCGATAGGAGATCTCCTTCACCGGCGAGATGATGGCCGCCGTGCCAGAGCCGAAGACCTCTTCCAGGGCGCCCGCCCTGCCCGCCTCGAAGACCTCTTCGATGGAGAGCGGCCGCTCCT
>JAVEWA010000069.1:0-16273 GCA_034004785.1 Polyangia bacterium | reverse complement strand
AACGCCGGCTTCTTCGACGGGAGCTGCAACCCCGCGGGCCTCCTGAAGATCGACGGCCAGCTCGTCGCCACGAACTCCCAGTACAGGGTGGCCTTCGGGGTGGACGATGCCGGCGGCCCCCTCATCGACCATGTGAGCGCAGGGGTGGACTGGCCCGCAGCTCACCAGGCAATCGGCGGCCTGGTCAGGCTAGTGGCAGGCGGCACGGTGGACCTCACCTGGGAGGAGGAGGGCGCCAGCAGCAGCTTCACCTTCAGCCGCCACCCCCGCACCGCGGCCTGCATAGACGCTAGCAGCCAGGTGCAGCTCGTGACCTTCGACGGCCGCACCGCCGCCGGGGGCGGCGTGGCTCTGGACGACCTCGCCACCTGGTTCACCTGGACGGGCTGCGCCGAGGCCATGAACTACGATGGAGGGGGCTCCACCACCATGTGGATAAGGGGCCAGCCCTTCGGCGGGGTCGTGAACTACCCTTCGGACAACAGCACCGCCGATCACCTCGGCTCCCGCGGCGTGACAAACGCCTGGGCCATCCTGGCCGCTCCCTACTCGCATCCCCCGCGCTTCACCACCACGCCGCCCCTCGAGGCAAGAGAGGGAGTCACCTACGCCTATGACGCCGACGCGCTCGATCTCGACGTCCACGACGTGCTTACCTTTGGCCTGGCTTCGGGGCCCGAGGGGCCAGTAGCGCCAGCCGCCCTGGCGCTCGACCCGGCCACCGGCGAGGTCGCCTGGACTCCCACCTACCGGGACGGCGGCCCGCACGAGATCGCCCTCACCGTGACCGACGGCGAGCATGTCGTGGAGCAGCGGTTCACAGTCGCGGTCACGGTCCCAGATCGGGACGGCGACGGCCTGCCCGACACCTGGGAGGAGGAGTTCGGCACGGACCCGGACAGCCCGGATGCCGACGCCGATCCCGACGAAGACGGCCTCACGAACGCCGAGGAGTACGCCCTCGGTAGCGATCCCCTGGACCCCCTGGATCCGGGCTCCACGCCCCGACCCGACGGGGGAGTTCCCGGCGCCGACTCCGGGGACCCCACCGACCTCGACCCGGGCACCGCTGGCAGCGGCTGCGGCTGCAGCGCATCCAAGGACACCCCTGGCGCCGCGCTCCTCGGGCTCCTCGGGCTCATGTTCCTCTTCTGGCTATACCCCAGAGCCCACCCGATCCATTCCCTTGAGCCAAGGGATCTCAGAAGGAGACGATTGCGCCTGGCCAGGCGGCCCAAGGGCTGCTAGAAACCGGGCCCGTGACCAAGTCCCAGCCTCACCTCCAATCGAGCCAGCCGGCGCCCGCCGGCCGCCGTCCCTATGACATCGTCGTGTTCGACCTGGACGGCACCCTCATCCAGGGCACCATCTTCATCTGGCAGACCCTGCACGACGCCTTTGGAACCGATCGGGAGCGTCGCAAGAGGGCCAAGGAGGACTTCTTCGCGGGGCGCATCTCGTACCAGGAGTGGTTCGAGCACGACCTCGTGCTCCTCGGAGAGGCTGGGGCCACGCGCCAGGGAATGCTGGAAGCCCTCTCGGTCATCTCCCCCACGCCTGGCGCCTCCGAGACCCTGGAAGCCCTTCGCTTGGCCGGCGTGCGCCTGGCCATCCTGTCGGGCTCCCTGGACCTGGTGCTCGAGCGCTTCTACTCCGAGGTCCCCTTCGTGGAGGTGCTGATCAACCGCCTCCGGTTCGACTCTTCGGGCCGGATCGCGGGCGGCGAGCACACTCCCTTCGACGTGGAGCACAAGGGCGCCGGCATCCTCGAGATCGCCCGCAGGCAGGGAGTCCCGATCTCCCGGGTGGCCTTCGTGGGGGACAACTACAACGATGTCTCGGCCGCCCGCGAAGCGGGACTGGCCATCGCCTTCAACCCCCGCTCCTCAGACCTCGCGACTTTGTCCCATGTGGTCATAAACGATCCAGACCTGAGGTCCCTCTTGCCCCACCTGCTCCCCACTGCCTCAGCTTGAACCCTTGTCCTCTGGCTGCGATTGCTCGGTCTTCTTCGCCTCTGGATCGCTGTCTGCCGGGACCCGGCAGGCTCCCGACATTCAGGTTGGCACTCCCAGGCGCGGCAAGATCCAGGCCTGGAGCAGGATCCAGACTACGATGATGATCATGAAGATCCAGGGGCTATCCATCAGCGAGACCTCCCATCCACGTGGGGCGAATGGATCAGTTCGGGCGGATCTTGGCGAGGAGCGCCACGAAGTGCTCCCTCGGCCTCGCGCCCACCACTGTGTCCACCACTCTGCCCTGATTGAAAAGAGCGATGGTTGGGATCGAGCGGACGTTCATCCGGGATGCAACTCCCTTCTCCTCGTCCACGTTTACCTTTACCACCTTCACCTCGCCCCTGTAGTCCTCTGCGATCTGCTCTAGAACCGGCGCCACGGCCCTGCAGGGCCCGCACCAGGGAGCCCAGAAGTCCACGAGCACGGGGAGCTCGCTCTTCACCACCACCTCCTCGAAGTTCCGGTCTGTACCTGTTTCGACTTGCTTGCTCATCCAGTCACCTCCTCAAGCTCCCGTGAACTTAATGGGAACCTCCTCTTCCCCACACTGCAGCTCCCGTGCCCAAACAATTTCGCATTGTATTCATTGTGTTTTGTTCAACCCGGTGGTCCGGCTTCGAGCCAGAGCAATGTTGCAAAATCAGAAAGTGCAACATTGGCAACACTCCGTACAACACCTTCAAAGGGCTGCCCCGCGACTCGAAGGGGAGCTGGTCCGGTTACGCTCGCCGCTCGGGATAGAGCGAGAGGATACCTTCGGGGCTGGCGGGGCAGATGCCCCGATCGGTAATTAGCCCGGTGACGAGCCTCGCCGGAGTGACGTCGAAGGCATAGTTGGCCGCCGGACTGTCCGTGGGGGTCAAGCGGACCTCCAGGATGCGCCCCTCCTCCTCGCAGTAGCCTCGCACGAGTCGCACCTCCTCGGCGTCTCGCTCCTCGATGGGGATGTCCCTGAGGCCGTCCTCGATGCTCCAGTCGAAGGTAGAGCTCGGCAGGGCCACGTAGAGGGGTACTCCGTTGTCTCGGGCCGCGAGGGCCTTCAGGTAGGTCCCGATCTTGTTGGCCACGTCCCCCGCCCTGGTGGTCCGATCCGTCCCCGTGATCACGAGATCCACGAGGCCGTGCTGCATCAGGTGCCCGCCGGCGTTGTCCGGGATCACCGTGTGAGGCACGCCGTGCTGACCTAGCTCCCAGGCGGTCAGCTGGGCGCCCTGGTTCCGCGGCCGGGTCTCGTCCACCCAGACATGCACCGAGACGCCCCTGTCGTGGGCTGCGTAGATGGGCGCGGTGGCGCTGCCATGGTCCACAAAGGCCAGCCAGCCAGCGTTGCAGTGGGTGAGGACGTTCACCGGCGCCCCGCCCTTGCGCCGGCTGATCTCCTCCAGAAGCTCGAGCCCATGCTCTCCGATCCTGCGGCAGTGCTCGGCGTCCTCGTCGGCGATGGCCTCGGCGGTGCTCAGCAAGCCAAGGAGCTGCGCCGCCCGGCCTCCCTCCACCCTCTCGAGGGCTTCGAGCTGCCTGTCCACTGCCCAGGCCAGGTTCACCGCGGTGGGCCGGGTGGCCTTGAGCCGGTCCCCGGCCCCGGCCAGGTGGCCCCGCAGGTCCTCGAGCAGGGGTGGGGCCTCGGCCCCAGCAAGGTACATGCCGTAGCCGGCCGCCGCGCCGATGAGCCCCGCGCCCCTCACGTGCATGTCCCTGATGGCCGTGCACACCGCCTCGAGCGAGCCCAGATCCTCCAGCACGAAGCGGTGCGGAAGCTCCCTCTGGTCGATTATCCGAAGGACATCCTGCCGCTTGGGCGGGATCCAGATGGTCCGATAGTGCTTTCCGGCGACGTTCATGCTTCTGCCCCACTTGGTTCTGCCACCCTGCACCAAGCATTCTGGATCTGCAACAGCGAGGCCAAGGCGCCTCCTGAAAGCCCCAAGGGAGCCCCGAAGGAAGCCCCGAAGGAAGCCCCGAAGGAAGCCCCGAAGAGAGCCCCGAAGGGAGAAGTTGACAGCCCAGGACCCCTGGGGATAAATAAGTTGGTCAACCAACATAATAACAAGCCCGCAGGATCCCAGGACCCCATGCCGAGGCCCTCGAACACCCGGGAGAGACGCGACCAGATCGCCAGCGCCCTCATCCACGTGATGTCGGAGCGCGGCTACGAGCGGGCCTCCATAGGGCAGATCGCGCACGCCGCTGGCTTGACCCAGGGCCTCGTCCACTACCACTTCGGGAGCAAGCAGGAGATCTTGATCTCGGTGCTGAGCGAGCTCCGCCGCCGCCACGGCAAGGAGCTGGAGACGGCCCTCGAGCGGGCGGGCAGCCGACCCATAAGGCGCCTCGAGGCCTTCATCGACCTGCACCTGGGTCCCATGGCCTACCGGGATGGCGAGGCCCTGGCCTGCTGGATCTTCCTGTCGGGGCAGGCGCTCATGGAGCCATCCGTGCGCTCGGCCTTTGAGGGCGTCCTTGAGGGGCCCACCTCGGCCCTCGAGGAGATCATCGAGGAGGGCCTGGCGGTCGGCGACTTCGGCCGGGGCGAGCCCTCGTCGAGCGCCATCGCCCTCATGGCTACCATCCACGGCTACTTCCTGCTGGGCGCGACTGCGCGCAGCATGATCCCCAAGGGGAGTGCGGCAAAGGAGACGCGAGCCATTGCGAGCGGCCTCCTCGCGCCGTCGGAGCCCCTTGGCAACCCAGACAGCAGAGGGAGGGACAGGCAATGAGCTCCATTGCTCACACCTGGGCAGAGGCAGTAAAGAGGCAACCTGGCCCGCCGCGGGCGCTCTACGCCGACCCCTTCGATCCCATCACGGCCTGGCACCTCGCCGTGATAGACGAGGCGGCGCCGATCTTCGGAGAGCTGATCCTCCTCGTCACCGGAGCAGCGGACCATGGAGCCCTGTTCCAGGCGGAGGAACGCGCCATCCTCGCCAGGGAGCTGACGCGCTCCCACCGCAACGTGCGGGTCGAGGTGACCTCCCGCGAAGTCACGGAGGTGGCCCGTGATCGGAACGTCCGCTACCTGATCAAAGCTCTCTCAGAGGGCGAAGACCCTCGCCTGGCCGCGGATAGTGCCCGCCGGGACTACCTCTGGGCGCCGGATGTCACCCCCATCTTCGTGCCCCTGCCCCAGAGGGTAGTGGCCGTGGGCTCCGAGGACCTGAAGGCCCTCGCCCGAAGGGGCGCCCGCCTGTCCAGGTTCTGCCACCCGAGGGTCGCGAGGCTCCTGCAAGAGCGCCTCAAGGAGCGCCTTGGCGACGCTCCATGAGGCCCGCGGCAGGGCTCTTTGACCGCATAGTCGATCCCAGCTCCCACCCAGCAGAACATCCCCGCGCCAAATCTCAGTCAGCTGAGCTATAATGTCTTGGTCACAACTGGAAGGTGGCGCATGACCTCGAGCAGAGTCGGAGCGAACCGTCTGGCGTTGTCCATCCTCCTCTCCTTGGCCCTTGGCGCCTGCGGCCCCACGGGGCCTGGCAACAATCCCGACTCCGGCGGGCACAACCAAAACCCGGACGCCAGCGTCCGCCTCGACGGCCAGGAGAACGGCGACGCCTTCGTGTTCTCGGACGCCTCCCCGAGAGACAGCGGCAACATCTACTATCAGGACAGCGCCGTTTTGCCCGATGGCTGCGTGCCCACCCCCTGCGCGAACCCGGTGCCCCAGGGCTGCCAACAACCCCCGGAGATCTGCGGCAACGGCCTGGACGACGACTGCAACGGCCTGCCCGACGACACCTGTACCTGCGTACCGGGCCAGGTGCAGCCCTGCTTCATCGGGCCGCCGAACCACGCCAATGTGGGGGCCTGCCAGATGGGCACCCAGACCTGCCGGGGAAACCAGGAGTTCGGCTTCTGGGGCCCATGCGAGAACGGCTCCTGGCCCTCGGCAGAGGTCTGCGACGCGCTCGACAACGACTGCAACGGCTGCATCGACGACGGGCTCTGCTGCAACCCGGACATCACCTGCCCGGATCCCACCCAGATCCCCGACGCGCAGCCCTTCGTGCCCTACGTCATAAACGGAACGCAGTGGTACCCCGGCCCTGCCTCGAGCTGGACCTGGACCGTGGAGGGCGGGCCCTGCGACACGCTCCTCGGAGACAGCTTCACCATCACGAACGGCAACACCGGGACCCCCACCATCAACTTCACGCTGTCCGGGGACTACGCCGTCACCATGACCGTCCAGACGCCGGACGGCCCCAAGTCCTGCAGCTTCGTGATCCACGTGGTGGGCCCCGGGCTCCGCGTGGAGCTCTGCTGGCAGGGAACCGGCTCGAGGGACATTGACCTCCACATGCTGCGTCAGGACTTCTCGAGCACATGGTGCGACACCACCTACGACTGCTACTACATGAACTGCAAGGCCTCGAGCCCCTGGGCCATGGGCGCCTGGGGCTACTCGGACGGCCCCCTGTCCCTATGCGAGGGCGGCCCCGAGGGCACCGCCCCGAGCCCAATAATGTGCCTGGCTGGAGGTTACTGGTCCTGCCGGGGCTCCTGCGCCAACCCGCGCCTGGACATCGACAACATCATGACCGTGGGCATCCCCGAGAACATCAACGTGGACGCGCCGGGCAACGGCCAGGTCTTCCGCATCATGGCCCACTACTACAGCGGCTCGGGCGAGCCGAGCCCCCTAGTGAACGTCTATTGCGACGGCCACCGCGTGGCCACCTATGGCCAGGCCCCGGACCTGGTGACCGGCTTCACCGCCTCGGGCCACGCCTGCGCTGGCAGCACCTGGCGCGTGGCCGACGTCACCACCCAGGTCTCGGGCGGCGTCACCACCTGCACGGTGGACGCGGTGCACCCCCCAGGCCAGTCCACTGGGTACTACGTCCGCCAGGACTCCACCGACTACAACTAGACCCGAGCGAAAGCTGGACCTCCTGGGCGAGGCTCCTACTGCCCGACCAGAAAGGCCTGGCTCCAGCGCCCCACCCCTCCCCTTCCGTCCGACACCACCGCGTGAACGACGCAGGCCCCGCTCTGCCGCGGCCGCCATACGGTCCCCTCCACCTCGCAGCCTGGCGGGTCCCCTGGCAGGGCGCCAGGGAGGGGATCGCAGCGGATGCGGGCCGAGTCCTTGGAGAAGCCCCCGCAGTCGGCGTACCAGCGCAGCTCGAGGAAGGCCTCGTCTGGGTTCCCCGAGTCGTCCACTGCCTCGTCCACGCTGACTGGATCCAGGGCGAGGGCCAGACTGACCCTCAGCTCGCCCGGGTCCCCGCCTCCAGCCTCCACCGCCACGACCCCCCCAGCCTCTACCGAGGCGCCGTCCACCTCGAGGGACCCCACCACCGGGTTCCTGTTCCTCTCCCCAAGAGGCCTCTCGCTCACCATGAGCCGCTTGCTCCCGAGCAGGCAGCCCGCCGTGGGCTTCGTTCTCTCGAGGGCCTCGCCGCAGGCCACCAGGGGATCGGGCTCTTCCGAGGCAACGAGGGTCACGTGCACCACCGACTCCACGGGCACGCCGGCGGCGTCCGGGATCGCGGGGGTCACCCAGGCGGGCACTGGCACCACGGCCGTCGCCTCCATCGAGGCGACGCAAATGGGCGCCTGTGACACCCCGTCGCAGGGCACCAGCTCTGCCCCGGCCGCGAGCGCGTCGGCGACGCAGGTCTGGCTCCAGCCCCGCGGATCTGCGTAGCAGGCGATCCAGGCGAGGTGCAAGGGCCCGCCCGGCTCGTGGAGCACCGCGTCCAGCGCCGCGCTCCCCCCTGGGGTCACCTCCGGGGGCTCGGCCCGGATTGCCAGCATCTGGGGCCGATCTCCGAGCTCCGAGGCCGGCTCGAAGTCGGGCATGCAGCCCGCCGCGGCCAGGACCGTGACGAGGCCGAGCGGCACGAGCCAGGTCCTGACGCACCTATCCGGCCGAGCACCACCGAGGATGAGCCTCGTGCCTGTCTTTCTCTCCTCCATCACAGCTCCCCCTTGATGCCGAGGGAGGGGACGATGGGCAGCCCCTTCAGGACTCCCCGGCGGGTGTAGTCGAAGTTGTACTGGAGGAACTCGGAGTGCTGGTAGCTGTAGACGTTCTGGATGTCCAGGTAGAGGCAGAGCATCCAGCGCTTGAAGGCGAAGCGCTTGTCGAGGCGGATGTCGAGCTGGTGGAACATGGGCATGCGGCCCTTGACGAGGGTGCCCGAGGCGGGGATGTACGACATCTGGTCTCCGCTGAAGACGCCGCCCTTGTAGAACTCCGCCGGGGTGCCGGAGGCCAGGCGGAAGCGCAGGCCCAGCTCCCAGCCGCCGGGCCAGGCGCCCTGCACGAGCAGGGTGAAGAGGTGGGTCTGGTCGTCCTCGAAGATCTCCCATGGCGAGCCCCGGTCGGTCCGGCGCTCCGAGCGGAGCGCGGTGTAGCTCACCCAGCCGAAGCACTTCTCCAGCTTGAGCCAGCGCGGGCAGTCCGAGCCGGGCCTCTTCTGAAGGAGGAGCTCGCCGCCCACCACGCGGCCGAGGCCCGTGCTCGCGTGGTGCTCGGGCACGACCTTGCCGTCCCGGTACACGAACTCTTCCGAGTCGGCCACCAGGTTCCAGAGCTGCTTGTGGAAGGCGGTGACCTCCAGGGAGAGGGAGCGGCGGATGCGCCAGCCAAAGCCCAGGCTCGAGTGCAGCGCGCGCTCGAACCAGAGCTTGGGGCTGCCGAGGAGCATGGTGTGACGCTCCTCCAGCTCGGGCTCCTGGTGGAAGAGCCCGATGGCGGCCACCAGGGTGAGCTTCTTCGGCAGGACCACCAGGCGCGCGGTCAGCCTCGGGTCGAAGGAGATGCCCCGGAAGGTCTCCTCGGAGAACCAGTCCACGCGCAGGCCCGGGGTCAGGGTGAAGCGTTTGGTGGGTGACCAGGCTGCCTCCGCGAAGAGGGCGCTCGCCACGGAGGTGCCCCGCGCCACCTGGGACTCGATGGCCGCGTCCTCATCCACGTCGTCGTTCCCCAGGAGATCCAGGGAGAGGCCAGAGCCCGCCGTGGAGATCTTGTGCCGCGCCACCTCCCCGTCCAGGCCGAGGGTGAGCTTGAGCCCCTTGGCCGCCAGGTGCTCCACCTGGGCCCGATAGCTCACGCTCCCGGTGTCCTGGACCGCGCCAGCCCGGGCGTTCACGCCGGTCTCCTGGCGCTCGTAGCCCCCCGCAACCGAGGCCTTGAACGCGGTGTCGCCCAGGCGCCTCGAGTACATCGCCAGCAGTTTGGCGAAGAGGCTCACGTGCACCGTCTCGAACCGGCTCGAGTCCTCGACGCGGCGCTTCAACCGGTCGTCGGCCCCGAAGCCTATGAGCTTCAGCGTCCCACCGCCGAGCGGGTGCTCGAAGACCAGGGCGTAGTCGTAGTAGGCGGCGGTGAGGGCGATGTCGGGGATCATGGCGAGGATGGCGTCGATGTGGCTCCGCCGGATGGACAGGGCCAGGCTCCCCTTGCCGACTGGCCCCTCGGCCAGGGCCGCCAGGCCCCAGACGTCCGCGCTCACCGCGCCGTGCCAGCGGTCGCTCCTCGGCGAGCGGGTGGCCACGTCCACGATTCCTCCCGTGGCCCTTCCGTAGGCCACCGAGAAGTTCCCCGGGATGAAGTCGATGCGGGAGAGGAGGTCGGAGTTGAACACGCTCGCAAGGCCCATGAAGTGATACAGGCTCGGGATGGAGTGGCCATCCAGGAAGACCCTCGTGTCCTTTGGGGCGGCGCCGCGGATGATCAGGAACCCCAGGCTGAAGGGCGCCCGGCCCACCCCTGGCATGTTCTGCACGGCCCTGAGGGCGTCTCCCTGGGTGCCTGGGATCTTCTCCACCACCGCCAGGGGGATGGAGTGGCGCGTGACCTCCTTCCGCTCGGCCTGCACAGTTACCACCGTCTCGTAGGGATCGTAGGAGCGCCGCTCCACGAAGTACTCCACCTCGAGGCGCGTGCCGGGCCCGAGCACCTCGGTTACCGCGAAGGGGAAGCAGCCGGGCGCGCGCACCTCCACCCGGTACCTTCCCGGGGGCAGCCGCATTGCGAAGCGGCCGTCCTCCTCGGCAAACTCCCGCGCTGCCGCAGCACCGCCCACCGCTGCCTGGGAAGAACCACTCGTGGCCTCTTTGCCGAGGCGCAGGGCCACGACCTCGCCGTCCCGAAGGGCCGCCCTGGTGCCGCGCTCCCGCAGGCGCCCCCGAAGCTCGGCCTGTTCCGAAGGCGCCCGTCGCGCCCCGGCCCGGGGCGGTCGGACGCCTGAGGGCTTGTCCCCAGCGGAGGCCCTGACAGGCTCACCCGGCCTGGACGACTCTCTAGGAGCTTGGCGCGGGAGCCGGAAGGGATAGGCCACCCGGATCTTCGCCTCCACCGGCTGCCCGTCCACGGTGGCCGGCCGGTATCGGAACTGCCTGACCGCCGCCACCGCCGCGGCGTCGAGGTCCTGCCCGGCGGATGCCTCCACCTGGACCGCGCCCACCGCGCCGGTCTCCAGCACTGTGACCACCAGACGGACGACGCCCTCCCGGCGCTCCTTCATCGCCCCTGGGGGATAGACCGCCCGCACGAAGGCGAGGAGCTTTGGATAGGTGACGCCCTTCGCGGGGGCCGCGTCGGCCCGAGGAGATATGGGAACGCCAGGAGCTGCTTTGGAGGGCGCGGCCCGGACAGGCGAGGCCCAGGCCCCCAGGAGGACCAAGCAGCTCAGAATCAGACCGGCGCGCCTCGGCAGCGACACAGTGTTACTCCAGCCCGGTAGGCCTGCTACCCGGATGAAGTGTAGCGGGAACAGCGATGATTGGAATACTCAGATGGGAAATACACTACGACTGGAGGCTGCCCGCAACGTGAGCGCCACAGAGGAGCTCTTCACCTCTGCCGAGGATAGTCAGTTGGTCGGATTCTGCCCGCCCAGACCCAGCTCCAGCCCAACCACCGAGAGAGCGCAGTCCTTGAGCGGGTTGGGGTTGCAGCTCGTGGCTCCCTCCACGCAGGCCTCGAGCTCGTCCACCTTGTGCTGCTCGAAGCAGATGAGGATGTTGCCGTCGGCGTGCATTCGGGAGATGCACTCGTCCATCTGCTGGGTCGTGGGATCGGTTATCCCGTCGCACTCCAGCTCCTTTGTGCAGGCCGCCTCCACGTAGTCGTCGGTGTTGGTGGTGCAGAGCTCCACGTTCTCGGTGTAGCAGACCCCCTGGGCGGTGACTCCCACTGTGAGCTCCGAGCAGTCCTTGGTCTCGGTGCAGGTCACCAGGGCAAAAAGGTAGTCGTCCAGCATGTTCCCAGCAAAACCCAGGCACTCCGTGACGCACTGCTCGTAGGTCACCTGGCCGAGAAGAGCGCATTCGTCCTGCTTCTGGCAAAGGGATGGGCAGACCTCCTGGGGATCGGGGCCGCCATCGTCGTCACCGCAGGCGGCGCTCATCCCGAAGAACAAGAGCATGCCAAGGAAGGGCAGGATCTTTTTCAATAGCAGTAACTGTCGCATCAATGCCTCCTAGATGTGCTCCATGGGCGCCAGACATCGCGCTCAGAAATCAAGGAACGCCATATGGACGAGACGTAGAAGGAGAGAAATAAGTTCCCAACCTGAGGGTCGCAGGTCCCCATGGCCTGGGATTGTCGCCATATGCCCCCGCTCGAAGCCTGGAGATTCGCCCGTCACCCGACTTGAACAGCCGCAGGCTCGACCTGGCCTAGCTCCAGCCCTACTGGTAGCCGAAGTCTAGGCCTGGGCCTCTTGCACCTTGACCGAGTGGCCACAGTCCATGCACACGAAGAGACCGGCGCGGTTCTGCACGTTCATGGAGTTGCACTTGGGGCAGGACTCGACCGGCATGTTAGTGCTCCGCCTGTTGAGCTTCACGACGATCGCGATGATGATCACAAGCGCCACCAGGCCCGCTCCCACCCCGATGGCGATCATCTCCCCTGATGACAGGAAGGACTCCCCTTCGGCCGCCAGAACAGGCACCAATAACTCACTCACACCCGTCGCCATTACACGCCTCCGTTTCCGCCCTCCCGAGGGGCTGTTATTCACAAATCACAGTCTAACCCTATACCTCCCGGCTGTCGACCCCCCATCGAAAGTGTCACCCGCAGGCCTGCCGCGAGAGGCAGAAATCGGGCCGCCGGCAAGGGCCAGCTAGTAACGCGGAGGATGATGCACTGTGGCGTTGTAGGAGGGACGTGGGGCGGGGGTCCGTTTCTGCCCGAGGCCCTGGTGATGCGCGACGAGGGCCTCGAGCATCCGCTCCCAGGCCTCGGTCATGTCGGGGATGGACACCACCTCCTTGCCGGGAACATGGACGAAGCCGCCCAGGACATTGCGCTCCTCGGGCTCCTGGGCGACCCGCTGCATAATCTTGAAAAACAGGTAGTTGCATAAGTATGTGCCAGCGTCGTCAGAGATCCCCACCGGGTACTCCGCCTCCTCGAGCAGGATCCTCAGGTCCTCCAGGGGCAAGGTGCTGTAGAGGGCCTCGGGCTCGTCGGGATCGATCCGGCGGCCAGGCTTGAACACGCCGCTAACGTCTTCTCCGTAGGCCCAGTTCTGAGCCCGAGCCTCCAGCCGGATGATCAGCTCGCCCATGGCCACCCCTGATCCGATCGCAAGCACCGGCTTCAGCCGGGCATACTCGGCAAGGTACAGGGTCGGAGCCTCCTCCCAGAGCACCGGCAGCTCCACGACGCGCACGTCGTAGCCGCCTATCATGGTGCCGTCCAGTGGAGCGACGGCCAGCCAGGAGGGGTTCTCATCCACGCCCTCGAAGGGGCCGTAGCCCGAGAGCAAGATCACCTCCGCCACCTCGATGGTCAGGGTGACCCTGAGCCGGCAGGATGGCTCGCCGCAGGGGCCGTCGCCCCAGATCTCCGCCTCGAAGCTCCCAGAGGCCCGCGGAGCGCCGGTGACCTCGCCGTCGGGATCCACGGTCAGCCCGGGAGGGAGCAGACCCGAGGCCAGGGCCCAGGTCCGGGCCTCCCCGGTAGGATCCTCTGCCGCGAGGCTCAGGGAGTAGGCGTGGTCGATCCTCCCGAGGGGCCCCGCGAGGGTGATGGGATCGGGCGGCACTGCCGCGTCGGGCTCTTGCTTGGCTGGACCTGAGCAGGAGACGGAGCCAAGGAGGAGACACAGGGCGCCGAGGACCAAGAGGAACCTCGCGGGCGAAGGCGCAGGCGTGGGACATTGGAGGCTCCTTGGGCAACCGAAGATGAGAATCCTCGACTGATAAGGCGAGTCACTTACCATGGGAGCCTCCTCCTCACAGGGGCCGGTCGAGCGCGGTCGTCACGGCGCCAGCTCGGACCACCGATTGTAGCTTCGTGAGCATGAGCTGAACGCGGTCGTTGATGCTGCCCGGCGTGAAGCTGCCGTCCTGGCGGCGACGCCCCGCAGGCACCCCTGTCATGACCTCGATGCCCTCGTCAACAGTGGACACGGCCCAGATGTTGAACTTGCCCTCCCGGCAAGCGTCCAGAACCGGACCTTGCAGCATCAGGTGCTTCACGTTGGCCCGAGGGATCAGCACGCCCTCCTCACCTGTCAGGCCTCGGCCCTCGCAGATCCTGAAGACCCCCTCGATCTTCTCGTTCACTCCCCCGATGGGCTGGATCTCCCCGAGCTGGTTCACCGAGCCCGTAACCGCGACGCCCAACCTGAGGGGGCACCCCGACAGGGCGGAGAGGAGCGCGTAGAGCTCCGCGGCCGAGGCGGAGTCGCCGTCTATCTCGTCGTAGGACTGCTCGAAGGTCACGGAGGCGGAGAAGCCGAGCACCTGGCGCTGCGCGTAGCGGCCTCCCAGATACCCCACCAGGATGAGGGCGCCCTTGTCGTGGATGGCGCCTGAGAGCTGCACCTCGCGATCGATGTTCACCACCCCGCGCTGGCCGGCGTAGATCCGCGCGGTGATCCTCACGGGCACCCCGAAGGAGACGCCCGCCAGATCGTAGAGCGCTATGCCGTTGACCTGCCCGAGAGCTTCCCCCTTGGTCCGGATGATGATGGTCCCCTCCTTGATGGCGCGGGCCAGGCTCTCCGCGGCGGCGTCGTGCCGGTGGCGGTGCTCCGCCAGGGCCAGGTCCACGTCGCCGCGCCTGATTGCCCTGGCTTGGGACTGGCGGGCGTAGAAGTTTGCCTCGGCCACCACGTCCAGGAGCAGGGCACGGTCCGTGGAGAGGCGCTCCTTGTGCTCGGCGACGCGCGCGGCGTGCTCCAGGAGCCTCGCAAAACCAGTGCGGTGAAGGGGCAGGTATCCCTCCTCCTGGCACACCTGGCCGAGGAACCTCGCGAGGCGGGTCACGTTCTCCTTGGTGCGCGGCATGGAGGACTCGAACTCGGCCTTGACCTTGAAGAGGCGATCGAAGTCCTCGTCCTGCATCTTCACGGCGTAGTAGTAATCCGCCGCGCCCACGAGCAGCACCTTCACGTCCAGGTCCACGCTCTCGGGCTTCATGGCGCCGGCGATGCGGGGACGGATCTCGCCGGAGGCGCCACCAGGACCCTCCATGCGCACCTCCCGGTGCCGAAGCGACCCTTTCAGACAGTCCCAGGCTCCTTCCTGGGAGAAGAGATCGCTCGCCTGGAGAAGCAGGTAGCCGCCGTGGGCCCGGTGCAGGGCCCCCGCCCTGATGAGGGTGTGGTCAGTTGCGAGCCCGCCGCCCTCTGCGCGGTACTCGTAATAGCCCGTAAGGTTCTCCGCCGTTGGCAACCGCTCGGTCACCACCGGGGCGCCACGCTCCCCAGAGCGGTCCACCACGACATTCACTTGGAATACGCTGCGGCGGCGGGCAGCGGCCGAGACAAAAGCCTCGCCTGTCTCGCCCTCGCCTGGCATCCCGCCGGAGGCGCCGCTGTCATCGCTCTCAGGGTCAGCCACGAAGTCGCGGTGGTTCGAAAGGACATGCTCCCGCACCTCGGCCAGGAAGGCCTCGACATCCTCGAGCCCACGGTAGTTCCGGGCGACCTCCTTGATGAGCTGATCCACCATCGGAGTCATGGCCCTCACCTCGGCCTCCCGCAGACGGTCCGAGGTCCGGCGCTCGAGCTGCCGCTTTCCATAGGCGTTCCGCTCCAGGTGCTCCTGGAAGGAGAGGATGTTCTTCTCGATGGCGCGCCGCCTCGCGGCGGAGAGCTTGTCGTAGGACTCCTGTGAGAGGGGCTCGCCCTCGAGCAGGGGGATCACCCTCAGCTCGCCCTCGTCCTCCTCGATGCGCACACCGAGCCTCGCCGCCTCCTCCACGGTCCGGCGGTTCAGCGCCTCGGCCTTCACCCTGGCTTCACCGAGGATGCTGGCGCGCAGGTGCCCGAAGGAGCCATCCGAGAGCACCCTGGGCACGAGAGTCGTGAGCTCCTCCACCACCCTCTCCATGTCCCGGGCGAGCTTGCGGCCCCTGCCGGGAGGCAGGAGCAGCGGCCTGGGCTTCTCGGGTGACTTGAAGTTGGCCACGTAGCAGAGATCTGGCGCCACTGGCTCTCTCGCCGCTCGCTCCTCCAGCAGGCGCCTGAGGATGGAGGTCTTGCCCGCGCCAGGCTCTCCCACCACGAAGAGGTTGAAGCCCCTGGCCGGGATCCGCAGCCCCACGTCGATGGCGTGCATGGCCCGATCCTGGCCAATGGTGCCGCGGAAGCCGGGCAGGTCCTCGGTGGTGTTCCACCTGGTCCAGGAGCCCGGCACCCGCCAAGTGAGCTGGGTCTGGGAGAGGCGGTGCTTTCGTATGCTGGTGCTCATGGGCACAGAGTCTTCCAGATCCTGCCCCGATTGACTACCCCTCCAGATCCCCCCCTCCAGACCCACGGCCGACGCGGGGGCATCTGCGGGTGGTCTGCCCTTTCTCAGCGCCCGTGCCGCTTGACTCGGGCTCCCGCCCGCCGGTACAACCTGGAAGTAACCATCGGTTACCGATAGCTGGTCTGGGGCGTGCGACCAAGTCCGGCCCCCGGGCCATACCCGCGGGCAGCAGCCCGAACCGGCCCCCGCAAAACCAGCTCCCAGGTGCACCAATGACCGCCAAGCCCCTGTTTCCGATCCCCATGGAGCGCTTCGGCGAGGACGATCTGGCCCTCGCCGCGAGCGTCTCGAGCTGGGCCGACCGTGAGATCCTCCAGCCCAGGGCCTCGTCAAAGCACGACTACGACGCCCTCGTCGGGCAGGCCTTTGCCGTGCTTCAAGGAGACGTCGGGCTCGCCGCGGCGCTTCTGCCCGAGAGCCTGGGTGGGGCGGGCCGGGATCGCCCGGACGCGGCCTACGCCCTCACCTTGGCCGCCGAGGAGGTGGGGCGAGCCGATGTGGGGCTCGCCTTCTCCATGGCCTGCTAC
>JAVEWA010000702.1:0-3463 GCA_034004785.1 Polyangia bacterium | reverse complement strand
CCAGTGCCCCGGGTCCCAGTCGATCCCCTGGAGCGCTCAGCTCCCGCATTGGCGCGCCCTTGGCCTCCATGGAGCGCTCCGCCGCGGCCAGCACCCTCAGGACCCTCAGGGCGTTGGCCCCGTCCGTGAGGGGCGCCTGTCGGGAGCCCAGGCAGGATAGGAAGTGCTCGCACTCGGCGCGGAGCGGCTCCTCGGGGGTGAGGGGAACCGGGTCTGCCTCGGCCCTGTGGGCCACCGGGAGCTGCCCGTCGATCCAGTCCACGCGGTGCGGGTAGAGGAGGAGCTTCGATTCCCAGTCCTGCGTGTCGTCGAACACCGCCATCTGCCGGTCTCCCACCACCACGAAGCGCTGCTCCTTGAAGGGATGGAGCCAGCTCACGTAGATGTGGGCCCGCACGTCGCCAGGGAAGGAGAGGGAGGTGAGCGTCACGTCCGCAACGCCGCGGTTCAGGTAGGCGCCTCCCTGGCAGGAGACCGACTCGGGGAGGCCGCCGGTGAGGCCCAGGGTGAGAGCCACGTCGTGAGGCGCGAAGCTCCAGAGCGAGCTCTCCTCGGTGCGGATCCGGCCGAGGTTCAGGCGGTTGGAGTAGATGTACTGGATCCGGCCGAGGGCGCCCTCGCGGACGAGCTGCTGGAGGCGCCGGACGGCGGGGTGGTACATGAGGACGTGACCCACCATGAGGACCCGCTTGCGTTCCCGGGCCAGCCGAACGAGGCGTTCCCCCTCCGCCACGGTGAGGGCCAGAGGCTTCTCCACCAGCACGTCCTTGTCGGCCTCCAGGGCGCGCCTGGCGAGGTCGGCGTGGGCAGTTGCCGGAGCCGCTATCACCACCGCGTCCACCTCCTGGTGGGCGAGGACCTCGGCAAAGGTGGTGACGCCCTCTGTGCCAGGATGGTCCTTCTGCGCCGCCCTCACCCTCTGCTCGTCCCTGTCGCAGATCAAACGCAGGGCGCCCAGCTCGGACCAGATGCGGAGGTGGTTTCTGCCCCAGGCGCCCAGGCCCACCACGGCGATGCTTGGAAGGGTCATCTCTTACTCCTAGGCCTCTGCCGGATCCCAGGCCTCTGCCGGCCTCGCGCGAGCTGGCTCTTGTGAGCTGTCCCTCGCGGTCCGGGCACCGGGCCATCACGGCCCGGCATGGCGGCCCGCTGGGGGCACATCCTAGACGAGTGGCCAGTTGCCTGTCACGGCCTTTTCCTGGGGGTTTCCAAGAGTTCCGCGTCCGGGCGGCCAGCCAGGCGCAGCAGTCGCGCCTGGATGGTCCGCGGCAGCAGCCTGAGCCCGCGGTGCCTGGCGCGGCGGATCCAGTACCAGGCGTGCCAGGGCCTGAGCCCGTGGCGCTCCGACACCCTGAGCGCCTCGCGCCACATGCGCTCGGCCGATTCGCTGGTCTTGGAGGCCTCGTGCATTCGAAAGGCCGCCTGGGCCCTCGGCAGGCGTATGAGGGGGAACCGCGCCGCGGCCCGGAGGTAGAAGTCCTGGTCCATGGCGTACTTCAGGCCCTCGTCGAAAAGGCCCACCTCCTCCTGCACCTCGCGGCTCCAGAAGGACCCCGGTTGGGTCACGTACTGGCCGCGGTCGATCATCCGGCGCCGGGTCAGGGCGGGGGCTGGTTGGCGGTAGAGCAGCCTCCCATCGCCGTCTATCACGTCGAGGTCGCCATAGACCACGGCCGGGCCCGGGGCCGAGGCGAGGGCCTCGACCGCCGCCCTCACCGCCCCAGGCAGGAGAAGATCGTCGGAGTTCAGGTAAGACAGGATCTCCCCCCGCGCCCTCCGTAGCCCCTTGTTGAGGGCGTCCGACTGGCCCCGGTCTGGCTCCGAGGTCCACGCGATGGGCTCTCCCTCGAGGCGCCCGAGCACCTCGAGGGTCTCGTCCGTGGATCCGCCATCGACTACCAGGATCTCCAGGCAGGTCCAGTCCTGCTCCAGGATCGACCGCAGCGTGGCCTCGATGAATCGGCCCTGGTTCAGGCTGGGCACCACGATGGATACGAGGGGGCGCCCCGGGGTCGGCTCGGCCCGTCTCATGGGCATGGAGGCCGAGATAGCCTCGCGGGAGCGAGGGGCTGAGCGAGGGGCTCGGGGTTCGTTCATGCCCAGGCCTTTGGGATGCAATGCGGCCACATGGGAGGGCAGTGTATCACCGCAGTGGTCATCTGGGGGAGGGCGCGGCGAGGTGCAGGATCTCTCCGCGGGGGGGGGGCGGCCAACATTTGCGCCGAGGCCCGTAAAGGGTGATGGGGGTCACGGGATGCAGCGCTCACTTGGGGGTCGATCTGCTATAGTTCTCTGTCGAAGCCCGCAATCCTGGCGGGAGATGGGTGTTGCCCTGCGTATCCTGCACCTAAGCCAGTACCGCTCACAGGGCGGCGCTGCCAAGATGGCCTTCGCGCTTCACGAGGCCCTTCGCGCCCTGGGCGTGGACTCGCGCTTCCTCTGCCAGGAGCCGGCAGCAAATCCGGGCTCGCCGGATGTCGTGAGCGAGGTGAGCGGCGATCCGTACCTGGAGGGACCGGGCCGTACGCTCTCTCCGGGGCGCCTGGACCATGCGCTCCAGCGCCTGGATCGCGTCCCCTTGGTTGCCTACCCCAGGCGGACCAGGGAGCCATTCTCGCCCGCCATCATCCCTGGCGGGCTCCTCGCGACCATCCGCCGACTCGCCCCCGATGTGGTGCATCTCCACTGGATCGGCGGCGGCTTCCTGTCCATGGGCGAGATCGCCCGGCTCCCTGGGCCCCTGGTCTGGACGCTCCACGACCTCTGGCCCTTCACAGGCGGCTGCCACTACCCAGGGGCCTGCCAGGGCTTCGAGGGCCAGTGCGGCTCCTGCCCGGTCCTCGGCTCGCCCTGGGCCTGGGACCTGAGCAGCTGCGGGCAACGGCGCAAGCAGGCCTATGCCAGCCGGGCAGATCTCCACGCGGTGGGCATCAGCAGGTGGATGGTCAAGATGGCCGAGCGGAGCTCTTTGCTCCGCGATCGCGAGGTCACCTGGATCCCCAACGGCGTGGACAGGGCCATCTTCTCTCCCGGCGATCGCGCCGCCGCGCGGGCGGCTCTGGGGATCGAGGCCGCTGCGCGGATAGTCCTCTTCGGAGCGGTGTCTCCCTTCGGAGAGCGGCGCAAGGGGGGCGCTCTGCTCTGGGAGGCCCTCGGGAGGCTCGCTTCCGACCCCGAAGTGGATGCCCCGGCGCTCCGCTGCCTGGTCTTTGGCGGCGGCGCCGCCGCCCCCCTGCCCGAGGTGGGACCGGTTTCCATCGAGACCCTTGGCCATGTCGCGGATCCCGCACGCTTGGCCCTCCTCTATCGGGCAGCGGACCTGGTGGTGGTGCCCTCTTTGCAGGAGGGCTTCGGGCTCGTCACCGCCGAGGCCCTCGCCTGCGGCGCCAAGGTGGTGGCCTTCCGCCATACGGGCGCCGACGAGCTGATCGCTCACCGGGTCACTGGTTATCTGGCCGAGCCC
>JAVEWA010000068.1:0-16331 GCA_034004785.1 Polyangia bacterium | reverse complement strand
CGCGTCAGCCCGGGCCTGAGGGTGCTCTACATGTCCGGCTACTCGGAGCGCTTCCTCGGCCGCGTGGATCCGAGATCCCTGTCCGAGCACACTCTCCTCCCCAAGCCCTTCGGCGCCGAGACCCTGCTCGCCCGAGTGGAGGAGGTCCTGGCCTCGCCGGTGGCGCCCATGCCCGCAGACGGGGAGGATCAGGGCCAACCCAAGGATACGAAGCGGTAGCCGAGGCGCCCGTCGGGGTAGAGCTCCACCAGGCGGACCCCACCCTCCAGGCGATCCAGCGCCGGCGAGCCGACGAGCGTCACGGGCCGCCTTCGCGGCGCCACCTCGTCCTCGCGGTTCACGTTCAGGCCCTGGGAGACCCCCTCGCGGTCGAACACCTCCTGCCTGTGGGTGTGGCCCGCCAGGATTGCGGACACGCCGCCAGCGCGCGCCGCGCGAAGGAGCCCCTTGCGGTTCCGCCCGATCAGCATTCCTAGGGCGCTGTATGGTGGATGATGGACGAGGATCAGGGAAGCGCTGGGCGGCCCCGCCCCGACGGCTTCGCCGCCGAGCTGCTCCTCGATCCACGAGATCTGTCCCGCCTCCAGCCCCGCGCTCTCGCCGTTCCAGCCGCGCCGCTCTTCTTCCCATCGCCCCGGCCCGCTCGAGAGGGCCAGCAGCAGGTAGGGACCGATCCTGTGCGCGTGGTCCAGCTCCGGGGTGATGGCCTCGAGGTAGTGCACTATCCCCCCGCCTTTGAAGTCGTGGTTTCCGGGCAGGGCGATGACAGGCAGGGGAGAGGCGCCCAGGAGCGCGGCGGTCCGCCTAGCCAGGTCGGGCCCGGGCACGTCGGCGAGGTCCCCGGTCACGGCCACCAGATGGATGGGCGGCCTCTGCGTGCCCAGGTGCCCGAGCAAGTAGGCGAGCCGCCTCTCCCGCTCTCCCCCGGGGTCGCCTCGGAGGAGGTGCAGGTCCGTGAGCTGCGCCACTCGAAGGGGCACCGGGAGCTCGGCGAAGCGCAAGAGGGCCCCCGGTTGGCACCTCGCGCCCGAGGGCCCCTCCACGCAGAGACCGAGCAGTGAGCCGTCGGGCGCCCCCGATGGCAGCTCCGGCCTCAGCCAGACCCTCAGCCTGCAAAGCCCCAGGCCGTCGCAGTCCGGCTGGGCCCCGGGCTCGAGTGACCAACTCTCGCCTTCGGGCGAGCGGGCCGTTAGCTCTAGGGCGCTCGCCTCCCGGGTGTCGGCGAGCCAGACCACCGCGGTCAGCTCCTCCTCTCCCGGCCCGAGGAGCGCGGGGCTCCCGGCCCTGGGGCTCACGAGCTCGATAGGCGAGCCAGAGGCAGGGTAGAGCTCCGCGGCGGTGAACTCCACCGAGCCCAGGGAGCCCCTCTCCACGAGCCCCTTGGGCAGCACCCCCTCGGGGTGGCACGCCGATCCCAGGAGGAGCCCGAAGACGGCCAGGCGGAGCCCGGGCACGGCCGGGCGGGGCTCGCGGATGGCCGGGCGGACCGGTGGTTCGTGGGCCCCTGTGGCCCTGCGGGCGGGCATGTCAGCCTCCGAAGTGAGCACAGAGACCTCCCACTCCCAGCATTTCGAAACCCAGGGGTGGTCTGAGTCTCCCGACCACCTCCAGCTCGACATACAGCCCCAGGGGTATCCGGAACCACCAGACGTAGCCTATTCCAGCTCCCAGGGCGGGCTGCGGGCCCACGCCAGCGAGGATCAGGTCGAGGGCGCCCTTGAGGTAGAGGCCCCGCCCGAATGGGAGCCAGCGCGTCTCCACCCTGAGGCCAGGCTCGAGCCGTTCGGCGCTGCTCAGAAGGCCGAGGCGAAGCTGAACCACGCGGTGAAGGCGAAGGCCGAAGGCAACGTGAAGGCGGGCGTCGCTCCGGACCCAACCGCTAGAGGCGCTGTGGAAGGCGCCCAAGCCGGCGCCGAGATCCAGGGTGTAGCGGGGCATAAGTGGATCCGGCGAGACCTCTTGCTTTCCATGCCCGCTTTTCTGCGAGGGGTCTCGAGTTTCGGCGCTGCCTGCCTGATCTGCCCTCGTCCTGGTTCTGGATTCGGGCCCGGCCCGCAGGCTCTCTCGTCCTTCTTCGATCGGGGTGGCGTCGGCGCTGGAGGTCGACGCAAGGGCTAGGAGCGCGAAGGGCAGGGAGTGGATCATTGTGGAAAGCGTGCCCTAGTGGAGAACTGCACTTGCATCTGCATCTCCTCGCAAGAACACTCCCTGCGCCTCTCGCGGGTTCTCACTCGACCCCGAGCAGGAGGCGCCTTCGATCGATGGCCTCGAGCATGGGCCCGAACCGCCCGTCGGCCTCCAGGGCCCCGAGGAGCCCGGCGATGGCCGCCTCCACCCGGTCCTTGGGCTCCCGGCCCGCAAGGTGCAGGTATCGCAGGAGCAGGCAGGAGGTCTGAATGACGTCGGTGAGGCAGTAGTGGCGGATCTCCTCCAGTCGGCCTGCCTTGAAGTAGCCCTCCACCTGGCTGCCGTCCACGCCCATCTTCCCGGGCAGGCCGATGAGCCGCGCGGCGTTGTCCAGGCTGGTCATCTTGGTGGCCCCACGGTCTGACAGGGCGTCGGCCAGATCCAGGTGCCCCTCGTCGCTGAACCTGTAGCGCAGGTTCGAGCGCTGGTAGTACCAGGGCATGGCGACGCCGTGGTGGAGGCTTCGCAGCACCAGCACCGGGAGATCGAAGGCCCTGCCATTCCAGGTCACCAGGGTGGGCGCCTCCCGGTCCACGAAGTCGGAGAAAGCCGCTAGCTGCCCCGCTTCGTCTTCCTGCTCGCCGATGATCCCGAGGCGCAAGAAGCCGAGGTCCTGCCCGAGCCACAGGACCCCGATGGCCACGGGCTGGTGGGCGTGGATGGGGGGGAAGGGCTTCTCCTGGCCGAGGGGCGTTGGCGGGGGCGAGTAGTGCTCGGGATCCGGCACGGTCTCGATGTCCAGGACGAGATAGCCTCCGCGCTTCATGTCATCACCTCCTCTGCCGTCGTTGGGGGGCATCGAGTCTTTGTTCCTTGCTCTCGTAACCTTGTCCGGACTCCTCGCCACTGTCCACCCTCGCTTCCCGCCCCGGACTCCTCGCCACTGTCCACCCTCGCTTCCCGCCCCGGTCCCATCGCCACCGTCCCTCCTCGCTTCCCGCCCCGGCTCTACCTTTCTTCGGCTTCACCCTCGGTCCTCAGACGTCTGAGAAGCTGCACGAAGACGAGCAGCCCAGGGGCTCCCAGCCCTGCGAGCAACACGAGGGCCCAGAGCAGGCCAGGGTCCAGGCGCGGCTCTGGATCCAAGTGCAAAAGGGCCACCTTCGAGCCCATGTGCTCCGGCCAGATCGACAGGGCCTGCCTGTGCATCGCGATGGCTCCGCGCTGCTTCCCAGCTCCCTCCAGGGAGAGGGCCCGCAGGTAGGCCGCGTCCGCCAGGGTGGCCCTTCGCTGCTTCTCGAGGGACGGCGGACCGCCAGCGCCCGGCAGGAGCAGGGCGCTCCGCTCCATCACCGACGCGGCCTCGAGCAGCCTCCCCCTCTTCGCCAGGGCCTCGGCCCGCTCTGCGTAGAGCGGGAAGAGGGCCTCTCTGTCCTGGAGCTGAGGCTCGTGCCTGAGCACCTCCTCGCCAAGGCGCAGGGCCCCCTCCCGGTCCCCCTCCCGCCCGAGGGCGATGGCCTCGGCGAGCTTGCGGCTCCAGCGCGTCCGCCTGAGCTCGTCCTGCTTGGCGAAGAGCATTCGCAAGAGCTCGGCCCCTGGGATGCCCCGGTCGTAGCGCCCCTCTGTGAGCCGCTCGAGAGCGCTCCGCACCTCGAAGACCGCCCGCTCGCGGTAGGTCAGGTAGAGCTTCTGGTGGTGCTCCGACTCGGTGCCGCCAGGCAGCTTCAGGCGCTTGACGTGGGCCTTTGGCGGCTTGCCCTTGAAGAACTGCCCGATGGAGTCCCGGGCCGCCTCCCGCAGCTCCCTGTCCTCGTGGTCCGTCAGCCCGAGGATGGCCTCCACCGCGTCGGCGTGCCTCGCGAGGCCGTAGGCCTTCAGCAGGATGAGCTGCAGCTTCTTGTCCGCCATGGCCAGGGCCTGGGTGGGGTTTGCCTGCTCCATGGTGGAGAGCAGGTGGTTCGCGAAGCGCTGGAGCAGGAACTTGGCCCGCTCCTTTTTCCAGTCGTACACCTGGATCCGGCTGGCCTTGAGCAGGGCCGGCACTGCGTAGCCCCCGAGGCTCCTGATAGCCCGCACCACCTCCCACCGGAAGGTCACCCCATAGGGCTCGAAGGCGAACTGGAGCAGGGGCTCGGCCAGATCCAGCTCGCCCATGCCCGAGAGCCCTCTCAGCACCGCCATGGTCTCCAGGGCCCGCGCGTAAGCCTCCCGCCGCGCCCCGTCCGCAGGGGCGGGGTGCGCGAGCAGCGCCTCCAGCACGTCCTGGTCCGCGGGATCCTTCTCGCCAGGCTTCAGCTTGGGGATCTCGAACCAGCCAGAGGGGCCGGGGAGCACCACCCCCGCGGCGGCCAGCAGCAGTCGCTGCGTCTCGGCGTACTTCTGGAAGGAGTGCTTGCCGAGCCGCGCCAGGTAGAGCGCTTTCTGGCCCGGCTCCGCCCGCCTGATGGACTCCACCGCTACCCTGCGGGTCCGGGCGCCCTTGCTCCCCAGCTTCTCGAGCAGCGCGTCGAGCTCCTGGTGGCTCCTCGGCGCCGGCGGGATCTCGCCGAGGCTCTGAGCGGTGTCTTCCTCCGCCGTTCCGCCCGGCCTGGCCGCCTCGGCTCCAGTGGCCGGCTTTCCACCTGCGCCATCCTGGCCAGTCAGGGGGGATAGCAGCGCGGCACAGAGAACCCAGGCGCCAATCGACAGCATGGTCTTGGGTCTAGCAGCAGTCCTTGATGTAGTCAAAGCCGTGGGCGCAGAACAGGGCAGCCCGCCACTAAAGGCCCATGGCCAAGGCCAATCCTTCTGTCTGCGCCTCCCCGCTCGGTCCCCCTGGCGATTCGTCTGGAGTTATCACGTGGGAGGGGTTCTCGTTGACCCAGGACGGGGTGTGGACGACAATCCGGATCTTCTGATTCGGAGATAATGAATGTCCACATCCTCGGAGCCAATGATTGAGCGAGAGCGGGCGAGGAGCTGGTGGCCGGTGGTGGCCGGGGCGGTGACCGGTGGGCTGCTGTTCTCGACGGACTTTCCGGCGCACGCCTGGTGGCTCCAGGCGGTGGCGCTCTTGCCCTGGCTGTGGAGCCTGGGGAGGTGGCGGCCAGGGCCAGGTAGGGGAGCGCTCTCTGGCGCCGCCCTGGGTGCGGTGTACACGGGCGGCCTGTCGGTGATGCTGAAGTTCCCGATCCTGCTGGCCCTCGGGCTTGCGGGGTATCTCACGGTCTTCTGGGCCCTCCTCGGAGCGGGGGCGGCCTGGATCTGGCGGGGATCCGAGAAGGGGCCAGGAGGCCTCGTGGGGGCGGCCCTGGGGGTGGCATGCCTGGCGGCGCTAGTGGAGTGGCTGAACGTCTCGGTGATCCCTGTCTGGGGCACGGCCCAGGTGTTCACGCGGGTCTGGAGCGCGGCGCCCTGGGCGATCCAGATCACCTCGGTGACAGGCGTGCTCGGTCTGGTGTGGGTGGTCTTCGCGCTTCAGACCCTCGCGGTGGCGGCGCTCGCACCCGGTGCCGGGGCGGCAACGCCCGGGGCCGGGGCGGCAACGTCCGGGGCCGGGGAGGCAACGCCCGGTGCCGGGGAGGCAACGCCCGGTGCCGCGAGGCGGGGCCCGGCCTTGGTTGCCCTCTTGGGTCTGCTCCTGCTGGTGGTCGGGGCCAACGCCCTGCTCTGGCCGAGGGAGCGGCTGGGCTCGGTCAAGGTGGCCGCCGTGGGATGGACCTTCGAGAACCTGCCCGCTGGCAAGAGGACACCCTGGCGCCAGACCTGGGAGCAGGTAGCCCTGCCGCTGGTGCGCGAGTCGGCGTCAAGGGGCGCCAAGCTGGTGGTCACCCCCGAGACGGGGCTCTGGATCCCGAAGGGAGAGGCGGCAGTGTTCAGGGAGCGCGTGGCCCGCGTGGCGCGGGAGCTAGGCGTGTCCCTGGCCGTGGGCTGGTTCGATCACGCGAGGAACGACAACCGGATCTTCTTCGTGGGAGAAGAGGGGAAGGCGCGGGGAGAGTACGCCAAGACCCACCTGATAATGACCCTGGAGAAGTACCGGCCGGGGGACGGCCAGCGAGTGGTGACGGCCCTCGGACCCTACAGGCTGGGGGGCATGATCTGCCAGGACGACAACTTCACCGATCTCGCCCGGGGCTACGGCAAAAGCGGCGCGCACCTTTTGGCCGTGCCCACCAACGACTGGCGGGAGGTGCGTCACTACCACCTGGAGAACAGCCGCTTCCGGGCGGTCGATAGTCGATACGGCGTGGTGCGGGCCGCGACCAACGGCTGGAGCGCAATCGTCACGGCGCGGGGCGAGGTCCTCGCCAGGGTGGACCACTTCGCCAAGGGGCCTGCCCTGGTGGTGGCCGAGCTGCCTCTCTACGCGCCGGGCTCGTTCTATGCGCGGGTAGGGGACTGGGTGGTGGTGGCGCCCTGCGCGCTCTGGCTGTGCGTCCTCGTCCTCGTGAGGATCCGGAGGGCGAGGGCCGCGCGGACGCGAGGGTGAGGCGATCTGGAGCCCTGGAGCTGGGCCCTCGAGGGAAGATCGATGTGTGGGGCGCGGCCCGAGCTCGGGTCGGGTGGATCCGAGCAGGCTCCCTGAACTCCCGTCCTTCGGGGTCCTGTGCTAGAACCTCGACCCATGGCCAGGATGAAAGACAGGCCGGGCCGCCACGGGGCAGGGGAGGGCGAGGCCCCATTGGCCCTTCCCCGGGGTCACCGCGAGAAGATCCTGGCGGACCTAGGCAGGGAGCGGCTCCTGTATGGCGCGGTGCTCCTTGGCGTAGTCCTGGAGCTTGGCCTGGGGCTCTTCATCTGGAACGAGCTGAGGGACCTGGGCGCGGCCCCGGAGCGGTCCTCCCTCGCCTGGCTCGGCGGCCTCGGAGCCCTCGCCCTCGCGCACCTGGCGGCGGCCCGCTGGGTCTCGGGCAGGCTCGGCAGGCCCGGGCCCCTCATGGAGAGGGTGCGGTCCACCCTGGAGGAGGCGGGTTTGCCCGGCGCCGAGCCTTCGCCCGAGGTCCTCACGGTGGTGGCGATCCGCGCGGCCTTCGTGTCGGACGTGGTGGCCTGGATCCTGATCCAGTTCGTGACGGTATATGGGCTGGTGGCGGTGGTCATGACCGGCTCTTTGGCGGCGCTCCTCGGCTTCGTGGCCCTGTCCGTCCTGGGGCTCGTGGTTGCGGCGCCTCGGCCGGGAAAAGCCGTCGGCCTCGCCGAGGCCCTGCACGGGCTCGCGGCCCGCAAGGGCTGAGCAGGACAGGTTGCAGGAGGCGGGGCTCGGCCTCTTGCGCTTGGTTTCAGGAGTTTGGTTTCTGCTGGTCGGCGCGTGGCGCCGGGCGTCCCGCGCTTGCTCTTTGACAGCCGGCGCCGGTGAGATCAGACTCCCAGGCATGGATGATCCGAAGGTTCCAGCGTCAAAACGCGCCAAACGCCAGCCAAGGCCCGAGTGGCTGCGGGTGAAGCTGCCCGGCGGGCCCGAGTACGCAGAGTTGAGGCGCACCCTCGGGCGCCTCGGCCTCCACACGGTGTGCGTGGAGGCGGCCTGCCCGAACCTGGGGGAGTGCTGGAGTCGGCGCTCCATGACCCTCATGATCCTCGGGGACCGCTGCACCAGGCAGTGCCGCTTCTGCAACGTCTCGCACCTCGAGGCCGGGCCCCCTGATCCAGAGGAGCCAAGGCAGGTGGCGCGCGCCCTGGCGGGCCTGCCCCTTCGCCATGCGGTCATCACCTCGGTGACCAGGGACGACCTTCCCGACAAGGGGGCGGCCCACTGGGCCGCCACGATCCGCGAGGTGCGGGCCGCATGTCCGGGCCTCACCATCGAGGCCCTGACGCCGGACTTTCAGGGAGACCTGGAAGCCCTGGAGCTGGTGCTGGAGGCCCGTCCAGCTGTCTTTGCCCACAACCTGGAGACCGTGCGCCGGCTGACCCCGAGGGTGCGCTCCCACGCCTCCTATGATCGGTCGCTCGATGTGCTCGGCTACGCCGGCGCCCGCGGCGCGCTCACCAAGTCCGGGCTCATGGCCGGCCTCGGCGAGACCAGGGATGAGCTCGTCGAGGCGCTCGGGGACCTGAGGCGCGCCGGGGTGAAGCTCGTGACCATCGGCCAGTACCTCCAGCCCTCGCGGCGGCACCTGGCCGTCGCCGAGTACCTCCCGCCCGAGGCCTTCGACGCCCTGCGCGTTCAGGCTCTCGAGCTGGGGTTCGTCCACGTGGCCTCGGGACCCCTGGTGCGGAGCTCCTACCACGCCGACGAGGGGGCGGCCCTGGCAGGGGCCGGGCCTTCCCTGGCAGGGGCCGGGCCTTCCCTGGCAGGGGCCGGCGCCGCCACCGGGGGCGCCGGCGAGACCCACGAAGGGCGCAAGAACGCCTGAGAGGACGCGGGGGGGAGCGCGGCCATGCAGGGGTGCGGCCTGGCTCTTGTCGTAGGCTAGGGAGGCGAGCCCCTGGCCACCCTGATCTCGGCGTGGCCCCTGGCTCGGGGGCAGAGCCGGAAGGGCTCGGGCTCCTGTCCGGCCTCCATGGTTGCGGGCCCCATTGCGGGCCGCGATCTGCTATATTTCCGACCGGCCGGTCGGATTGCCGACAGGGACAACGAGACCAAGACGCAGGAGGAAGAGCCCAATGCCAGGAAAGACCATTTCGCAGCTCAGCATCGGCGAGGCGGGCAGCGCCTCGCGCACCATCACCGAGGGGGACGTGTATCTCTTCGGAGGGATAATCGGCGACCTGAACCCGCTCCACACCAACGAGGTGGCCGCCAAGGAGGGCCTCTTCGGAAAGCGCGTCGCCCACGGCATGCTCACGGCCTCGCTGCTCTCTGGGGTCCTCGCGCAGAAGCTCCCCGGGGACGGGACCATCTTCCTCGGGCTCCAGGTGAAGTTTCTGAAGCCTGTGTACTTCGGCGAAACGGTGACGGCGCGGGTGGAGGTGAAGGAGCTGAGGACCGAGAAGAACATCGCGATCTTCGCCTGCCAGTGCACGAACCAGGACGGGGTGACGGTGCTGACCGGCGAGGCAACCGTGATGCCTCCCAAGAAGGCGAGCTAGCATCCCATATCGCCGCGGGCCGGCGAAGCCCCTCGCGCCGCCAGCCCGTCTTGACTTGAGCCAGACCCTGGGCTACCCAAGGCATCCGCCCAAGAGGGCGTCTTGGCTAGCCTGGCCCCGCGGACAAGCGGGCTCTTGGGCCGACAGGCCCCCTAAGGAGGATGGACATGCGAGTGCCCAGTCTATTCTTGTTGCTGCTCGCCGGCGGGGCTCTCACCCTCGGCTGCGGCGAGAAGAAGTGCAAGTCGGACGAGGACTGCAGAGAAGGTGGCAAGAAGCCGAACCAGATCTGCTACGAGGGCAAGTGCGTGAGCTTGAAGGGCGAGGGGGGCGGCGGGCTCCCCAACCAGCGCCGGGAGCTGGATCCCGACGTGGTGTTCAAGGTGCCCGTGGATCTGAAGAAGAGCCCCTACAAGGGCGCCGAGCACGCGCCGGTGACCGTGGTGGAGTTCTCCGAGTTCGAGTGCCCCTTCTGCGGCCGGGCGGCCAAGACCATGCACGAGCTGGTGGAGGCCTTCCCCAAGGCCGTCCGCGTGGTGTTCATGCACAACCCACTGTCGTTCCACAAGAAGGCCCAGCTAGCTGCCGAGGCCTCGCAGGCCGTATTCGCCCAGAAGGGAAACGAAGGGTTCTGGAAGTACCACGACAAGCTCTTCGAGAACCGGGAGTCCCTGGACCGGGCGAACCTGGAGACCTTCGCTCAGGAGCTGGGAGTGGACATGGCCAAGTTCAAGGAGGCCCTCGACAAGGGCACCTACACCAAGCTCGTGAAGGACCAGCAGGACTTCGTCACCAAGCTGGGCGCCAAGGGGGCTCCTGCCTTCTTCATAAACGGCCGCTTCGTGAGCGGCGCCCAGCCTCTGGATGTCTTCAAGGCCAAGGTGAACGAGGCGCTGGAGGCCGCTCAGAAGGTCCTCGCCGCAGGAAAGGTCGAGCCCAAGGCCCTCTACGGGCACCTCATCAAGGACGGCAAGACCTCCCCGGTTTACAAGAACTGATCCCGTCCGAGGCGCTCCGTCGCAGACGGCACGTAGCGCTCAGACCACCTCCGCTCCCGCCGCCCTGGTAACGTCGGCCCCGAGCTGCCGCAGCTTCAGCTCCAGGGCTTCGTAGCCTCGATCCAGGTGATAGACCCTCAAGACCTCAGTGGTGTTCTCGGCGACCAGCCCTGCCAGCACCAGGCAGGCGGAGGCTCTCAGGTCGGTGGCCATGACAGTGGTCCCCTGCAAGGTGCCGGATCTGCCCCGGATAACTGCCATGCGTCCGTTGGTGACGATGTTGGCGCCCATCCGGGCCAGCTCCGAGACGTGCATGAAGCGGTTCTCGAAGATGGACTCGGTGATGACCGAGTCTCCGCGGGCCTGGGTCGCCAGGGCCATGAATTGCGCCTGCATGTCGGTCGGGAAGCCCGGGTACGGCTGGGTGATTATGTCCACGGGGCGGATCTCGCCCGAGGCCCTGACCCGCATTCCACCCTGAACCGCGTCCACCTGTGCGCCAGTGTCCCGGAGCTTGGCGACAACCGCGTGGTTGTGCTCGAGCAGGCAGTTTCGCAGCACCACGTCCCCACCGGTGATGGCGGCGGCGATCATGAAGGTGCCCGACTCGATGCGGTCTGGCAGGATGGCGTGCTCCACCGGGTGAAGATGCCCGACCCCCTCGATGCTGACGTAGCCCGTTCCGGCGCCCTCGATGTTGGCGCCCATCTTGTTGAGCACCTTGGCGAGCTCCTCCACCTCGGGCTCCCTGGCGGCGTTCTCGATGATGGTGCGTCCCTCGGCGAGACAGGCGGCCATCATCAGGTTCTCGGTGCCTCCCACGGTGGGCTGCCGGCAGAGGATGTTGGCCCCCTTCAGCTTCCTCGCCCGCGCCACTACGTAGCCCTTGTCCAGCTCGATGTCGGCGCCCATGGCCTCGAGCCCCTTGAGGTGGATGTCGATGGGGCGAGCTCCTATTGCGCATCCTCCCGGCAGGGAGACTCGGGCTTCGCCGTAGCGGGCGAGCAGCGGGCCGAGCACCAGCACGGAGGCCCGCATGGTGCGGACCAGGTGGTAGGGCGCCTCACGGGTGTTCACCCCCGCCGTGTCCACCGAGAGCGTGCGGTGTTCCTCGTCGAACTCGACCCTGGCGCCCAGCATCTCCAGCAGCCGGCCCATGGTGCGGACGTCGCCGAGACGCGGCACGTTGTGCCAGACGGATTCTCCGTCCCCCAGCAGGGATGCCGCGATAAGCGGAAGCGCGGCGTTCTTGGCGCCGCTGATGACCACCTCCCCCTGGAGCCGGCGCCCACCTCGGATGACTAGCTTGTCCATGTATCGCTCCTCGGTCCGCCTTTCTCTGTGGCTCCTGGAGTTGGTTCCCGTGCGTCGGAGGACTTCTACCCGCCGGCTCGCGCTGGCGCAAGACGGGCGTGCATGCCGCGCCTAATGGGGTGCCTTGATCTTCAGCTTCCCTCCTTCGAGGGAGACGTCCACCCGCCCCTTTTTCTCTTTTCCGAAGGTCTGGAAGGCGACGTCCTCCAGGTGCCGGAGTAGGAGCGCGGACAGGCCGCGAGCTCCGGTCTCGCGCTTCAAGCTCTCCTCAACCACCAGATCGAGCACGTCCTCTTGCACTCGCAGCTCCAGCCCTTCGCTTTCGAACTCAGCCTTCATCCTGATGACGACGTTGGAGTCCAGGATGGAGCGCAGCACCGTCTTGTCCAGGGCGGCGAAGGGGACGATGCGGGTGAACCGGGCGATCAGCTCTGGCAGGAACCCGTAGGCGTGGAAGTTGACGACATTCTCCACCTCCTCGGCGGTGAAGGTGACGGCGATGCTGTCGGTGCCTAGCCCCGGAACCTCGGAGTCCCTGCCGAAGCCGATGCGGTCCCGGTTGGAGCGCTGCTTCACGACCTGCTGGAACCCCGAGAAGGCGCCGCAGGCGATGAAGGAGATGTCAGCCGTGGACATGACTATCTGCTCGGCGAAGCTGGAGTGGCCCATCTCGGTGGGGACGACGACCTCAGAGGCCTCCAGCATCTTCAGGAGCTCGCGCTGGACGCCCATCCCGGTCACGTCCTTGGTGGTCCCGGCGCCGGCAAAGACGGCGTTATTCTGGCCAGAGGCGATCTTGTCGAACTCGTCGAGGCACACGATGCCGATCGAGGCGAGGAGCGCGTTCTCGTCCGCGGCGTGGAGCAGGCGCGTGAGGATCTGGTTCGGATCCTGGCCGACGTAGCCTGTCTCCGAGTAGGTCGTGATGTCCACCATGGCGGTGGGGAACCGGAGGATCTCCCTGAACAGGAGCTCCACCAGGAAGGTCTTGCCGCAGCCAGTGGGGCCGATGAGCAGGCAGTTGCTCTTGGGCATCACCTGGGTCCGCTCGGCGCCGTCCAGGTAGAGGCGCTTCAGGCGCCGCACATGACGGTAGGACTGCAGGGCCACCGCGCGCCGCGCCTCGTCCTGTCCCCTGTAGCCCAGGGCCTCCAGCATGTGGAAGACCTCCTCTGGGGGGATGGCGGGGAGGTCCTTGATGAAGCGGATGAAGGTTTCCAGATCTGGTTCGTCTTTGCGGGGCATTTGAGAGCTTGGTCCCTTCTGGCGGCCCACTCTAGCAGGGTCCGCCGCCTCGGAGAAGCGGGTAGGGACCCTCTCGCAGGGTCCATGAGAGGCCAGTCCGAGGGGCCGGTTCCGCGGGGGCTGCTAATGTTGTTGCTGCTACTGCGGGAGTTGCTACTGCGGGATGATGGGGATGTCCACCAGCGGCGGCACCAGGAAGTACACGTCCCTCGTGTCGAGCAGGGTCACGTTGTCGCCCCACACCTCCACCGTGGCCATGAAGACCTGGGGCTCCCGCGTGGGCTCGATGGTGATGTTCTGTTTGGGCACGAGGCGCCAGCAGACGGGCGTGCCGGCTATGACCTGCACGAACTGGTCCGGGTAGCCGTCGCTGTTGGTGTCCTGGTCGGTGAGGCCGGAGGTGCACTCGGGCGTGCCGAGCTGCAGGGTCTCCAGCCTGTCCACGAAGTTCGTCACCGCGTCCACGCCGTCGGCCGGGTCGTCCACGGACCGGGCCGAGAGGTCCAGGGGGACGCCGTTCGCCAGCAGCCGGATTCCGTTCTCGATGGCGTTGGCGGCGTTGGCGTCGTCGCCCTGCATGACCAGGGGGGCGTTGCCGTTGTTGGCGTCCACCGCGCCGGTGCCCGTGGCGAGGGCCGCGAGATCGGTCTGGAGCTGGGCAGCGCCGCCTGAGCCCTTGATCCCGACGATCCTGGCGCCGATGGCGTTGGCCGCGGAGATGACCGTGGTGAGGCCGGGGCAGTTCTGGGTTGAGGTGGGGGCCTCGTCCGTCGTGAGGAGCACCACCGGCAGGGCGCCCGGCCTGAAGCAGGGGTAGCCGATGCCGGTCGGACCAGCGGGAGAGCCGTCGCAGCTCGTTCGCGCTAGATAGGCGTCCGTCACCGAGCAGCCCGAGGCAGCCGAGCCGTTTCCGGTTACCACCGACCAGGTGGCGAGCTGCAAGGGCTCGGCGCAGCAGCCGCCGGGCTCGCTGGTGGGCAGGTTGGAGGTGATGAGCGAGGGGTTCGACTGCAAGTCCAGGTGGTTGGTGTATGGCTGGCCCCCGCTACCGGCGTAACCCACGGTTCCAACGCCCCACCAGACGTCGGGGATACAAGTGGCCGGATCCCCCGTGCCGAGGGGTGGGCAGGTGATGTTGTTCGCCACGGTCTGCATGTTGGTGCGGATGGAGGTGATCTCGGAGGTCATGGATCCAGAGCGATCCACCAGCACATAGACGTCCACCGCCACCAGGCTCGTGGAGAAGTCCAGATCGTCCTCGGTGGGGCTGGGGGGCTCCTCGAAGGGCACCATGAACACGAAGTCGCCGTGGGCCTGGGGGTTGTCGGTCGGGTTGTTCGGATCGGTGCCTGCGGCCACCTCGATGAGGTCCGTGACCCCGTCTCCGTCGCTGTCCGCGTTCCGCGGATCCGTCTCCCCTGGGTCCACCACGCCGTTGCCGTTGGGATCCTCGAGGGAGTCTGGCAGGCCGTCGTTGTCCGAGTCGGGATCCCTGTAGTCGGGGATCAAGTCGCCGTCGGTGTCCACGGGGGGCGTGTTGGGGTCGCTGTCGCCAGCCTCGATGGCGTCGGGAATGCCGTCGTTGTCCGAGTCGAGGTCCAGGTAGTCCGGGATGCTGTCCTGGTCCGTGTCGGTGAAGCCTCCGCCTCCCTCGTGCATGTCCAGGATGTCGTCGTCGTCACTGTCGGTGTCCTTGTAGTCCGGCACGCCATCGCCGTCCGAGTCTGGCGGGTCGAAGGGGCTCTCCTGGAGCTCCTTGGCGTCAGCGATGCCGTCGCCGTCGTCATCCAGGTCCGCGAAGTCCGGGATGCTGTCCTGGTCTTGGTCCCCCATGCCGTCCATGTTGTCGGGGATCCCGTTCTGGTCCGAGTCCAGGTCCCTGAAGTCCGGGATGGCGTCGCCGTCCGAATCCACTGGCGGAGATCCGGGGGCCACGTTGCCTCGCTCCACCGAGTCGGCAATGCCGTCCCCGTCGGAGTCCAGATCCTGGTAGTCGGGCGTGCCGTCCCCATCCGTGTCCACGTTCTGGGCTCGGCCCTCGTGCTCGTCGCAGATGCCGTCCCCGTCGGCGTCGGAAACGCAGGCCTGCACGGTGTTGTTATTGTTATTGTTGTTGCCGTTGCCCGGTGTACCGCTGTCACTCGGACCGCAGGCGGCGAGGCCGAGGAGAGCGGCAAGCTTCAGAAGGAGAATTCTCGATGTCATTATAAGGGCTCCAGTGAGCGCAAAAAGTACGCCCAAAGTGTAGTTTACACCAAGAGCCCCAGAAAAAGGTAGCCCTTGCTGACTCGGCCCGGTTTCAAGGAGAGTCCACCCCGGATTCTCGGCCCATTCAGGTTGGAGCCGAGGGCTTGGACGTGGGGCTCGGGCCATGGGCCCTGTCCGCTCAGGGGTATCGAGCTCTCCCCCTTAGATGGTGGTTTGTTCAGGGCGCCTCGCCGCCCTTCGGGCGGCGACCGGGCTGCTCCGGGCTCCGCACAGCGAAGGTACCGCCTTCGGCGGGACTGCTTCGCACAATCGGCATCCCTGGCGCAAGGAATCTGACAAGCGGGTCGACGGTGGTCAGGCGCACGCGCCGCCCGCCGCCGGCTCTGCAGGGCCACGGCTGCCGGCGCGCGCTGCGCCTCGACGTGTAGAGGGGCAGCGGCATATCGCCTGCTCGGCCTCTGGCGCCCACCGAGTCCGGTCACGCTCCTGTGAGCAGCTCGATGAGGTAGCTGCGGTCCCAGCCGGCCCGCTTGCGGGTGTTTGCCACGCCGAGCTTGCGCCTGCTGTCGGACTTGATGATGTCGAGAGCGAAGTGCCGCAGGGTGGTCATGTTCTCGGCGGTGTTCCTGGCACGGTGACGGGCCTCGTCCTCTCGGAAAGCGAGGTCGAGGACCCAGTGGAGATTAATCTCGATGCTCCAGTGCCGGCGGATCGTCATTGCCGCTCTGTCGACATTGGCTGTTTCATCGCTTCCGATGTAGTTGGAGGTCTCAGTCGATGTCTTACCGGTGGCGAGCACGGTACGTTGACGGACGACCTTGGCCACGAAGCTCAGGCCACTCCAGCTGTGAAACTTGCCAGATGATCCAGCATTCCGCTGCCGATAGCGTGGCTATCGCTCGGCTCGCCGCGATCCTCTGACCTGGTTCAGGGCCCAAACCACGTAATCTGCGCGCGCCGGTCGGCGGTGCCCCTGCGGGGCGCCTCGCCGCCCGCCGCCGTGGCCCTGCAGAGCCAGAACAAAATTAATCGCTCATGGTGGTCGATTTCACTTGACGGCTTTGGGGCCATGGTGCGCCGTGTTTGTTACTTCGCCATCTCGCTGGCCACCAGACCGCTCCAGATGGACGATGCGAGCCGAAGAGCCTCTCCGGGCGCCGAAACGAGCTCATGGGTCTCATTCTCCCCATGGCGGGCGTCCTGGGAGGCCCAAAACACCCCATGCTATATATAGCGCATGAACGCAAAACCATTGTCCGAGGAAGCAGCGCCTATCGACTCGAGGAGCCTCGAGGAGCCTCGAGGAGCCTCGAGGACCTCGAGGACGAGATCACTCTCCTTTCGGCCACGATCCAGGCCGCGACCTATCGGCTCCTCCTGCTCGTCGGGGAGGTGGACAGCCGGGGCCTCTGGGCAGACCCCCTC